>NZ_JBEYHH010000053.1:0-33102 GCF_040635175.1 Streptomyces sp. NPDC006997 | reverse complement strand
CCGGGCCGCCCGCGCGCTTCTCACCCGTGCTGGAGCGGCCCGGGGTCAAGGGTCGGCCGCAGGCCGATCGGCGCAGCCGACGCGGAGCGACAGCGGAGCGCCCTTGAGGCCGGGGCGTGGAAGCACGACCCTGGCCAAAGAAGCGGGCGGCCCCCACGGTGCCTCGGGAGTTGGGGGTATGGGAATGCCCCCGGGGTGTCGAGGACTGCCCCGGCCCCCTCGATTCCGACCGGTCGGTATGGACAGATCGCGTCCGGCGGGGTAGAACCGGCACCATGCGCATCGCCGTGACGGTCTTCCTCACCGACGAGACGATTACCCCTACCCGGCTCGCACGCGAGTTGGAGGAGCGGGGGTTCGCCGGGCTGTATCTGCCTGAGCACACGCACATTCCGACGGAGCGGAGTACGCCGTACCCGGCGGGGGGTGAACTGCCGCGTGAGTACGGGCGTACGCTCGACCCCTTTGTCGCGCTCGGGCAGGCCGCTGCCGTCACCGAGCGGCTGGGGGTCGGGACCGGGATCACCCTGGTCGCCCAGCGGGATCCGATCGACCTCGCCAAGCAGATCGCCACGCTCGATCACCTGTCGGGCGGGCGGTTCACCCTCGGGCTCGGGTTCGGGTGGAACGTCGAGGAGGCCGACGACCACGGGGTGGAGTGGCGTACGCGGCGGGAACTCGTACGGGAGCGGGTGCGGTTGATGCGGGCGCTGTGGGCCGATGAACCCACCGCCTATCAAGGGCGCTTCGGGAGTGTGCGGGCCAGTCTCGCCTACCCCAAGCCCGTGCAGAAGCCGCGTGGGCCCGTGAGCGGGCCGCGGACGCTGGTCGGTGGGGCGGCGGGACCGAAGCTGTTCGCGCACATCTGTGAGTACGCCGACGGGTGGCTGCCGATCGGCGGGCGCGGGCTGTCCGAGTCGCTGCCGGTGCTGCGCGCGGCCTGGGCCGACGCGGGCCGGGACCCGGCGGCGCTCCAGGTGGTGCCGTACGCCGTCTCCCCGACCGCCGGCAAGCTCGCGCACTACGCGGACCTCGGTGTCGAGGAGGCCGTGGTGCAGTTGCCGCCGGGTGGGGAGGCCGAGGTGCTGCGGGCGTTGGACTCCTACCAGTCCCACGTGTCCTGATCACCGCTCGTCCGCTGCTCAGCGACCGCTCGTATGCTCGGGGGATGACGACTCCCGCGACTGACGGAACCGGCTCCCCCGACCGCCGCCCCGGCGGTACCGGCCCGACCGCGAACTCCATGCGTCGCGCCCTCAGACGTGCCCGGGACGGCGTCGCCCTCGACGTCTCCGAGGCGGCCGTCCTGCTCCAGGCCCGCGGTGCGGACCTCGACGACCTCGCCGCGTCCGCCGCCCGGGTGCGTGACGCCGGGCTCGAACAGGCCGGGCGGCCGGGGGTCATCACCTACAGCAAGAGCGTGTTCGTGCCGCTGACGCGGCTCTGCCGGGACAAGTGCCACTACTGCACCTTCGTCACCGTCCCGGGCAAGCTGCGCCGTGCCGGGCACGGGATGTTCATGTCGCCGGACGAGGTCCTCGACGTCGCCCGGCGTGGTGCCGCCCTCGGCTGCAAGGAAGCCCTCATCACCCTGGGCGACAAGCCGGAGGAGCGGTGGCCGGAGGCGCGGGAGTGGCTCGACGCGCACGGGTATGACGACACCATCGCCTACGTACGGGCCATTTCGATTCGGATTCTTGAGGAGACCGGGCTTCTTCCCCATCTCAATCCCGGTGTGCTGACCTGGACCGACTTCCAGCGGCTCAAGCCCGTCGCGCCGTCCATGGGCATGATGCTGGAGACCACCGCGACCCGGCTCTGGTCGGAGCCCGGTGGGCCGCACTACGGCTCTCCGGACAAGGAGCCCGCGGTGCGGCTGCGGGTGCTTGAGGATGCCGGGCGGTCCTCCGTGCCCTTCACCTCGGGGATTCTCATAGGTATTGGGGAGACGTACGCCGAGCGCGCCGAGTCGCTGTTCGCGCTGCGTCGGGTCTCCCGCGCCTACCACGGGATCCAGGAACTGATCATCCAGAACTTCCGCGCCAAGCCCGACACCGCGATGCGCGGGATGCCGGACGCGGAGCTGGACGAACTCGTCGCCACCGTCGCCGTCGCCCGGCACCTGCTCGGGCCGTCCGCCTGTCTCCAGGCCCCGCCCAACCTCGTGGACGCCGAGTACGGGCGGCTGATCGGCGCGGGGATCGACGACTGGGGCGGGGTCTCGCCGGTCACTATCGACCACGTGAATCCCGAGCGGCCCTGGCCGCGGATCGAGGAGTTGGCGGAGAAGTCGCGGGCGGCCGGGTTCGAGCTGCGGGAACGGCTGTGCGTGTACCCCGAGTTCGTGCGGCGGGGTGAGCCCTGGCTCGATCCGCGGTTGCGGCCGCACGTCGCCGCCCTCGCCGATCCGGTGAGCGGGCTCGCGCTGCCGGACGCCGTCGTCGAGGGGCGGCCCTGGCAGGAGCCCGAGGAGGCGTTCGTCGCGGCCGGGCGTACCGATCTGCACGCCACCATCGACACCGAGGGCCGTACGGCCGACCGCCGCGACGACTTCGACGAGGTGTACGGCGACTGGGGCGCCCTGCGGGAGGCCGCCGCCCCCGGGATGGTGCCGGAGCGCATCGACACCGACGTGCGGGGCGCGCTCGCCACCGCCGCCGACGATCCGACCCGGCTCACCGACGAGCAGGCGCTCGCGCTGCTGCACGCCGACGGGGCCGCGCTGGACGCGCTCTGCCGGGTCGCGGACGACGTGCGCAAGTCGGCCGTCGGGGACGAGGTGACGTACATCGTCACCCGCAACATCAACTTCACCAACGTCTGCTACACCGGCTGCCGCTTCTGCGCCTTCGCCCAGCGCCGTACCGACGCGGACGCCTACACGCTCTCCCTGGACCAGGTCGCGGAACGGGCGCGGCAGGCGTGGGAGGTGGGTGCGGTGGAGGTCTGTATGCAGGGCGGCATCCATCCGGACCTGCCGGGGACGGCGTACTTCGACATCGCGCGGGCCGTGAAGGAGCGGGTGCCCGGGATGCACGTGCACGCCTTCTCCCCGATGGAGGTCGTGAACGGCGCCACCCGTACGGGCAAGTCCGTGCGGGAGTGGTTGACGGCGGCGAAGGAGGCCGGGCTCGACTCGATCCCGGGGACGGCGGCGGAGATCCTCGACGACGAGGTCCGCTGGGTGCTGACGAAGGGGAAGCTGCCCGCCGCCACCTGGATCGAGGTCGTGACCACGGCGCATGAGCTGGGTATCCGGTCGTCCTCGACGATGATGTACGGCCATGTCGACCAGCCCCGGCACTGGCTCGGCCACCTGCGCACGCTCGCCGGGATCCAGCAGCGTACGGGCGGGTTCACGGAGTTCGTGACGTTGCCGTTCATCCACACCAACGCGCCCGTCTATCTGGCGGGAATCGCTCGCCCGGGGCCGTCGACGCGGGACAACCGCGCGGTGACGGCGATGGCGCGGCTGCTCCTCCATCCGTACATCCCGAACATCCAGACGAGCTGGGTGAAGCTGGGGTCGGAGGGGGCGGCGGAGATGCTGCGGTCCGGTGCGAACGACCTGGGGGGTACGTTGATGGAGGAGACCATCTCGCGGATGGCGGGTTCCTCCTACGGGTCGTACAAGTCGGTCCGTGACCTGGTCGCGGTGGCGGAGGCGGCGGGGCGTCCGGCCCGGCCGCGCACCACGCTGTACGGCGAGGTGTCGGAGGAGCGCCAGCGGGTGGCTCGGGAGTCGGACGGGCACCTGCCCGAGCTGCTGCCGGTGCTGGACTGAGCACACCGCGCAGTACGATGATCCGACACCCGGTACCGGGTCGGAGACTGAGGAGATGCGTGCCGTGCCAGCCCGACGGATTCCCTCCTGGGCCTGGGTCACCGGCCTGACCGCAGGGGCGATCGTGGCGGTCGCCGTGCTGGCCGTCCAGGCCGAGGAGGGCCCGCAGCCCACCGCCGCGGCCAGCCCCCGCCCGTCGGCCTCGGCACCGGCGGACGCCAAGCCCTCCGCCAGCCCCACGGCCGCCGCCCCGGCGCCGGTGCCGGACGACTCCGGCACCGGGCGGCGCATCGTCTACTCCCTGGGCGCCAAGCGGGTGTGGCTGGTCGACGCGAGCGACGCGACCCGGCGGACGTTCGCCGTCTGGCCGGGCACGGTCAACCCGGATCCCGGGAGCTACGCGGTGTCCTCCCGCAACGACGCCACCACCGGCTCGGACGGCGTGGAGATCGAGCACATCGTCTACTTCACCGCCAAGTCCGGCGTCTCCATCGCCTTCTCCAACGCCCTCGACGGCTCCTCGCCCCCGCCGCCCGCCGAGGGCACGCAGACCGGCGGCATCCGGACGCGCACGGCGGACGGGGACGCGCTGTGGGCGTTCGGCACGGCGGGGACGACGGTCGTGGTGGTCAGTTAGGGGAGGCGCCCGGGCGGGGCGTCGCCTGGACGACCAGCAGGGAGACGCCGCCCAGGACGAAGACCCGCAGGGCCGCGTCGAGGCCGTTCCAGTCCTCCGACTGCCACATGGCGAACCACTCCCCGCCGATCGCCATGAACCCGGCGCCGAAGAGGAGGAGGACCATCAGCAGGCCGTAGGTGGCCAGGCGCCGGGCGCGGGTGTGGTCGCGGCGGGCCCACAGCCAGGTCGCGGCGAGCAGCAGCAGGGCGGAGACGGTCTCCCAGACGATGATCGCCACGTAGGCGGCGTCCTGGAGCCACCGGGTGGTGATGGCGCGCCACATCAGGTCGTCGTCCTTGAAGGTGGTGTCCATGGCCAGTACATGGCGGACGAACTGCTGGTTGGTGCCGAAGTCGGTGATGTTGCCGAAGGCGACGAGGGCCATGTAGAGCGCGACGGTCGCGGTGAGGACGGCCGCGGCGAGGGGGGACGTTCGCGAGGGTGTGGTCATGACACCCATCCTTCCCAACGACCCCGGGGTGCCCATGCGCATTGAGCCACCACCCGTCATGGTTCGATTACAGTGCTGAACGACGTACGTACGTACGGAACAGACGGACGGTGCCTGGGGAGGTCTGGGTGGGCGCGACAGCCGGTGCCGTCTGGGGGCGCGCCGAGCAGCAGGACTTCCGGAGCCGGGTGCGCGGCACGCTGCTGGGGGCGGCGCTCGGCGACGCGCTCGGGGCGCCGGTCGACGGGCTGGGGCTGGACGGGATCCGGGGCGCGCACGGCCCGGAGGGCGTGGTGGACCTGGCGCCCGCCTACGGTCGGCGCGGTGCGGTCACGCACCTCACGCAGCTCACCCTCTTCTCCGTCGACGGACTGATCCGCGCCCAGGTACGGCGGGACACCGGCGCCTGGCACCCGCCGAGCGACGTGCACCGGGCGTACCTGCGCTGGGCCGCGACGCAGCGGGACTGGGGGCCGGACGAGCGGCGCAAGGACGACGGCTGGCTGGCGCGCGAGGAGTGGCTGTACGCCCGGCGTGACCCCACCCGGGCGCTGCTGATGGGGCTCGGCGACGACACCATGGGCACGGTGGAGGTGCCGAAGAACCCGAGGGCGAGGGGGCCGGAGGCCGCGGCCCGGTCGGCGCCGTTCGGGCTGCTGGTCGGCTGGGAGCCGCAGCTCGTCGTCCAGCTCGCGGTGGAGTGCGCGGCGCAGACCCACGGCCACCCGACCGCCTGCCTCGCGGCGGGCGCGTACGCGGTGATCGTGCACGGGCTGGCGTTGGGGGAGGGGCTGGACGGGGCCGTACAGCGGGCGCTGGGGCTGCTGGCCGCGCGGCCGGGGCAGGAGCCGGTCGCCGCCGCCCTGCAACAGGCGCTGGGCGCGGTGCGGCAGGGGCTGCCGAGCCCGGGGCGGGTGGCGGAGCTGGCCGGGGAGGGGACGGCGGACCAGGTGGTGTCGGCGGCCGTGTACTGCGCCTTCGTCGGCGACGACGTACGGCAGGGACTGCGGTTCGCCGTCAACCAGGACGGGCCGTCGGCCGCCACCGCCGCCCTCACCGGCGGTCTCCTCGGCGCCCTGTACGGCGAGACGGCCCTCCCCCCGGCCTGGCTGTCCGAGTTGGAGGGCCGTCCGACGATCCTGGAGCTGGCCGACGACTTCGCCATGGAGATGACCCAGGGGCCCGCGCTGCACGGCCCGGCGGGCGCGGCCCCCGGGTGGCTGGCGCGGTACCCGAGGGGCGCCTGAGGGCGTCAGTCCTTCACCGGCGTCCGCAGCACCTCGTCCTCCGCAGGTCCGGTCGGGACGTCGATCGCCACGGCGCCGTCGCCGTCCGTGTTGATGCGTTCGATGATCGCGAGGCGTTCCGGGGTGTCCTCCGGCTTCAGGTAGCCGATCAGGATGTAGAGGACGAGGGAGACGGCGAGCGGGATGGAGACCTGGTACTGGAGCGGGACACCGCCGTCGACGTTCCAGTTGATCGGGTAGTTCACCAGCCAGAAGGCCAGCAGACCCATCGACCAGCTGGTCAGCGCCGCCGTCGGGCCGGAGCGGCGGAAGGTGCGGAGCAGGCCCAGCATCATCGGGATGGCGATCGGGCCCATCAGACCGGCCACCCACTTGATCACCACGGTGATGATGTCCTTGAAGGTGGGCGAGTTGACCTGGGTCGCCACCGCCATGGAGAGCGCGAGGAAGACGACGGTGGTCAGCCGTGCCGCGATCAGGCCCGAACGGTCGCTCCAGCTCCGTGCCTTCGCCGACAGCACCGGCGCGACGTCCCGGGTGAAGACGGCGGCGATGGCGTTGGCGTCGGAGGAGCACATCGCCATGGTGTGGGAGAAGAAGCCGACGATGACCAGGCCGAGCAGGCCGTGCGGGAGGAGCTGTTCGGTCATCAGGGCGTAGGAGTCGGAGCCGTCGCCCTTCTCGGAGGTCACCAGCAGCGGCGACATCCACATGGGGAAGAACAGCACCAGCGGCCAGATCAGCCACAGCGCCGCGGAGAGACGGGCGGAGCGCTCGGCCTCCCTCGCGGTGGGGGTGGCCATGTAGCGCTGGGCCTGGTTGAGCATTCCGCCGTTGTACTCGAACAGCTTGATGAAGAGGAAGGCGAGGAGGAAGACGGTGCCGTAGGGGCCGACCAGGGGCTTGGCGTGGCCGTCGAGGGCCGGTTCGTCCCAGACGCCGAAGAAGCCGCCGTAGTCGCCGAGTTCGACGAGGACGGCCACGAACATGGCGATTCCGGCGAGGAGCTGGATGACGAACTGGCCGAGTTCGGTGAGCGCGTCCGCCCAGAGGCCGCCGATGGTGCAGTAGAAGCCGGTGACGACGCCGGTGATGAGGATGCCCTGGTTCAGGGAGATGCCGGAGAGCCACCAGGGCATCTTTCCGCCCGCCGTGAAGAAGTCGCTGACGTTGTCCACGCGTTTGTGGGACCAGACGCCGATCGCGATCATCACACCGAAATAGCCGATGAGCACGGCCCAGTCGAGACTGTTCATGCGCCACCCTTCAACGGTCCGCCTTGTGAACGGCCCGCTCATCGTGGAGGCGCCTACATGGGCACGACAAGGAAGCAGTAGGTCAAGAGGAAGTAAAAATGTTCCGCTTGATGACCCTCGTTCATGAACATGAACTCATGGAGGGTGGGTTCAGAACGCGTGGAGGATGGGCTCAGAAGCGTTCCCCCGCACCGTCGTCGGCCCGTCGCATCAGCAGGACCTCGAACTCCGCGTCCTGGGTGAACCGGGGTTCCCCGCCGTCCCGCCGGACGAGCCGGGTGAGCACGCCCTGGTGCCACCAGTAGACGTCCGGGCTGACCGGGCCCACCGCGTCCGTGAAGTTGGCGGCGGCGAAGGCGGCCATGCCGTGCAGCGTCGGGACCAGCGCGGCGCCCCGGACGGCGCCCACCGGGCACAGCGCCAGGTGGTAGCGGTTCGGCATCGCCACCAGCGCCCCGTCGGGGCCGAGCGCCTCCCCGGTCAGGTCGCGGACCAGCCGGTCCGCCGTCAGGACCCGGCTGGAGGTGAAGAACGACGCGCCCGTCACCACGCCGAAGCGCGCGCCCTCGGCGCCGTGCAGCACCGTGTGGCCCTCCACCGGGAGGGCGCCGAGGTTGGCCAGCGCGCGGCGGCGCAGCCCCGCCAGGTCGCCCAGCGGCGCCAGCGCGTCGTCGGTCAGCGGCAGCACGCTCTCCGGCAGGTCCAGGGCGAGGACCTCGCACAGGCCGGGCGCCACCACCCGGGCGTGGGTGTGGTGGACGGCGTCCGGCTCGATCACGTCCCGCGCGACCACCCAGGGACGCAGCCCGGCGAGCAGGTCCGCGTGCCGGAGGGACGCCAGCGGGGACGGCCCGTCCACCACCCGCAGCAGGCGGCCGACGTGGTCGTGGATCAGCCGCGCCCAGCCGCGCCGTCCCCGGGGGTCGTGGTGGCAGACGGCGGCGAGGTCGGCCAGGGCGAAGAGGCGGCCCGAGCTGTCGCTCGCACCCGTCGGCTGGAGCGTCACCTCCAGACCGCGTTCGGCGAAGGCCTCCCGGACGCGGGCCCGGAAGTACGCGGCCTCGTCGACGGAGAGGAAGCCGTACGCGGTGTCGCGGGGGGCGTCGCGCCGGTCACGTCGGGGCGGACGAGGGGAGATCCACATGAGGTGGCTGCCTTTCCTGACGGGTGGACGGGGGCGGGCCGCGTCCGCGGACCGCGGTCCCGCCGTGGTGTCAGGCGCAACGTGGCGGAGCGGTGGAGGGTTCAACTCCGGGGCGGGGGGCGGGGCGACTGAACCGGTGGGGTGGCTGGGCCGTTGGTGCCCCCGAGGTGAGGAGGCCCCTCGTGCTGTTTCCGTCCCGGGTCCGGGAGGTCGACGCGCTGCGCGGGTTCGCGCTGCTCGGGATCCTGCTGGTCAACGCGCAGGTCATCGCCGGACCGCACGTGGGGGCCGGGGGAACGCCGGTCGCGTCGGCCGTGGACGGGGTGGCGGCGTGGCTGGTCACCGCGCTCGTCGCCGCCAAGTTCTATCCGCTGTTCGCGTTCCTGTTCGGCTACAGCTTCACCCTCCAGCGCGCCGCCGCCGACCGGGCGGGCGCGCCCTTCGCGCCCCGGCACCTGCGCCGACTGCTCTGCCTCCTCGCCCTCGGGCTCGCGCACGGCGCGCTGCTGTTCTCCGGCGACATCCTGACGGTCTACGCGGTGCTGAGCCTCGTCCTCTTCGCGCTCCGGGACGTCACCCCGCGCACGGCCGTACGGACGGCGGCCTGGCTCGTCGCCGGGTGCGCGGGGTGCCTGCTGGCGTGGGGGCTGCTCACCGTCGCCTACGCGGAGCCGGTGGGCGCGGGGGAGGCGGCGGCCTGGGCGGAGGAGCGGGTCGCGGCGTACCGGGGCGGTCCCGGTGACATCGTCGGGGCCAACCTGCGGGCGCTGCGGGACGGACTCGGCTGGAACCTCGTGTACGGCCTCGACGTCCTCGCGGCCCTGCTGGCGGGCCTCGCCGCCGGGCGGGCCGGGCTGCTCGCCGCACCCGGCCGGCACCGGGCGCGGCTGCGGCGCGGCGCCGCCCGCACGCTGCCGGTCGGGCTGGCCGGGGGTGTCGTCATGGCGGTCTGCCGCAACGGTCCGCTCGACCGGCGCTGGTACGACGTCGGCTCCGCCGTCGGTGTGCTCACCGCGCCGGCGCTGACGGCGGCGTACGTCTGCGGGCTGCTGCTCCTGCTGGACGGCGGGTCCGGACGCCGGGTCGCCGCCGTCCTCGCCCCCGCCGGGCGGCTGGCGCTCACCCACTACCTCTCCCAGTCGCTCGTCCTGGCGCTGGTGTTCACCGGCTACGGGCTGGCCTGGTACGGGCGCGTGGGGACGGCGGCGCTGCTCGCCGGGTGCCTCGTCCTGTACGGCGTCCAGCTCGCCGTCAGCGGCTGGGTGACCCGGCGCTTCCGGTACGGCCCGGCGGAGTGGGTGCTGCGGGGGGTGACGGTGGGGCTGGGGCCGGGCTCGCGGGTGGGGTGAGTCACCCCGCGCGCTTGTCGAGGGTCACCGCGTCGCGTTGCCACCTGCTCGGGCCGTCGGCGGGAGTGGCCGTCTCGTAGGCGGCGGCTGTCTCGTAGGCGGTGGCTGTCTCGTGGGCGGCCGCTGTCTGGTGGGCGGTGGCGCCGGTCCACGCCCGGGTCGCGCGTTCGGTGATCGCCGCCGTCTCCGCCTTCGCCGCCGCCGAGATCGCCGCCGCGCCGGGCTCCTTGTACCAGGGGCGCAGCTGGATCAGCGCGGGCCGGACGCCGGTGGCCAGGAGCAGGGCGGTGCCCTTGGGCAGGGCGCGGATGCGGTCGGCGGGCAGGACGGGGTCCAGGCGGTAGGAGTACGACCGGGAGACGCCCTCCTTGCCGCGGGAGACGGACGGGGTGCGGATGTCCGTGTTGCCGACCAGCTTGGAGATCTTCTCCACGAAGTCGGCGTCGTCCAGGCCCGCGCCGAGCAGCTTGATCGTGGCCGCGCTCCACAGGGCGTCCATGCCCGCCTCGCCCCACACCCGGCTGCCCTGCCGGTAACTCTGGAGCAGGGTGACGACGTTGATGCCGCGGGAGCCGAAGTGGCTGTAGAGGTCGGGCAGGTCGGAGATGCGGCAGACGTTGGCCGCCTCGTCGAGGACGGCCGTCATCGGCGGGTCCAGGCGGCCCCCCATGCGTTCCGCGGCGACCACCCCGGCGCGCATGGTGGCGTCCGCGAGCCCGGCGATGACGCCCGCCGCCGAACCGCCGCCGTCCTTGGAGAGCAGGTAGAGCGTGTCCGTGCCGAGGACGTGCTCGTGCGGCTTGAACTGCGGGAGCCGCGGGTCGGGCGTCACCCAGGCCACGATCTCCGGGTCCAGGAGGCAGGCCACGCACTGCCGGGCGGTCTCGTAGATGCCGTCCCGGGTCTCCACCGCGCCGCGTACCGTGCCCTGCAACTGCTCGGCCATGGCGACCATCTGGACGTCCCGCAGCAGGTCGACCGGGGTGCGGTCGGCGGGGTCGGCGAGCCAGGCCAGCAGGTCGAGCACCGACGCCCTGCCGCGGGCGGCGGCGAGGAACAGCGCGGTGAGCGTGTTCTGCGCGGCGGAGATCCAGAAGTCCTTCTTCGACTGGTCGTCGTTGACCGACGCCACGAAGTGCCCGGCCAGCCGCCGCGCGCCCTCGATGGTGTGGCAGTCCGCGAGGATGTCCCACCACATCTCGCGGGGCGCGTGGGCGATGCCCTGCGGGTCGAACGTCCACACCCGGCCCGCCTTCGCGCGCTCGGCGCGGGTGACGGCGTACACGTCGGACTTGTTGGACGTCAGCAGCACCGCGCCCTGGGCGCGCAGCACGCGCGGGACGGCGATGCCGGTGGACTTGCCCGCGCGCGGGGCCATCAGGTCCAGCTCCACGTCCTCGAAGGAGGACCGCAGCTCGGGGCCGTTGGGGGCGAGGTCGCCGAGGAGGTTGCCGGTCTCGTCGGGGTGGAGTTCCGTACGGCCCTTGAGGGACGGGCGCAGGTCGCGGGCGCGGGCCGCGATGCCGTCCGGGGCGAGGGCTGCCAGCTCACGCCGTCCGGCCAGGCCCTTGGGGCGGGCGAGGTAGCTGACCGCCTTGCGGACGGTCAGGACGCACAGCGCGAGGGTCGTGCCGAAGACGACGACGATCCCGGCCGTCACACCGGTCGGGGACGCGCCCGGCCAGAGCCTGTCCGGGCCCTCGGTCAGCAGGGTCGCGAACGACGCCAGGCCGAACGCCGGGGGGTGCCAGCCGGAGCCGGTCGCCGCGGCGCCCAGCGTGCCGCCGAGCCAGACGCCGCCGAAGAGGACCAGGAAGCCGCCCGCCACCAGCACGATCGCCCACGGCATGAGTTCGCCGCCGTACATGCGGCCCTTGGCCGCGGTGGAGCCGCTCATGGGTTCACCTTTCGTCCGCCCCCGCCGTCACCGGGAGCCGTCGGTGGGCTCGTTCGCCGCCCAGCGCTTGTTGGTGTCGTGCAGGTGCCGTTCGGTGTCGGTGATGGCGACCTGGATGGGGATGCCGGGACGGCCACCGACCTTGATCAGGAACCGGCCGCGGCCGGGCGGCTCCTCACGGTCGCCGTGCGCGGCCCAGCCGGGCGGGGACGACCAGGAGGAGACGAGTTCGATCTCCCGTCGGGACAGGCCCACGATGTGGCCCAGCTCCTCCATCTCCTGGCGGGGCAGCCCGGCGCACACCACCATCCCGGCGCGTTCGACGAAGCCGCGCGCCTTGACCCGGTCGGCGTCGGTGCCGAGCGCCTCGGCGTCCTTCAGGGTGTGGGTGATCTTCGCGTCGCCCAGGCCGAGGGTGCGGTTGAGGCGGGTCAGCGCGTCGATGCGGTCGACGATGCCGGAGGCCGCGCGCAGGGGCCGCCACAGCTCGTCGAGGACGGTGAAGAACCAGCGCCGGGGCGCGAGTCCGGCGTCCGCGAGGGCGTGCGAGGCGGCGACCGTGCCCAGGCCGTCGGACCAGGCCGCGAGCATCGCCGCCGCGGTGAGCTGGGTGTCCGCCTCGCCGATCCGGGAGATGTCCATGCACACCGCGGACGAGCCGAGGTCGATGCGGGTGGACGTCTCGGAGGCGAACGTGTCGCCGAGCGGCCCGTCGAGGATGCCGAGCAGCGAGCGGTGCAGCGGGTCCACGGCGTCCCGGTAGCGGGCCTCGTCGCCGCGGTCCAGGGTCACCGCCCGGACCCGGGGCGGCCCTTCGGCGAGCACCCGCACCAGCTCGGGCAGCAGCGGCGCGCGGCCGGGCGGGGTGCGCTCGCGCAGGTGGTGCAGGGCGGCGGAGAGCACGGACTGCTCGTGGTCGCTCATGGCGCCGTCCCGCACGATGGTGATGAGCGCGGCGACCATGTTGAGGACGCGGCCGTGCGTCTCCGCCTCCAGCATCCGGCCCGCCTCGCCGCCGATCCGCCGGGCCGCCGCGCCCATGGCGCCGGGGTCGAGGACGTTGATGCCGCCGACGCCGCGGCCGATGGAGATGACCTGGCCGCCCAGGGCGCGCACCGTGTCGGCGTAGTCCGGCTTGAGGTCGCCCAGCACCAGCGGTACGACACCGGTCGCGGCCAGCCCGATGAGCATCCGGTTGACCAGCGTCGACTTGCCCAGACCCGGCATCCCGAGCATGAACAGCGACGGGTTGGAGATGTAGTGGGCGCGGGTGAACCAGGACAGCGGGTCGCCGCACACGGTGGCGCCGGTGTAGAGGTGCTGGCCGAGCGGTACGCCGGTCATGGGGGCGCCGGAACCGGCGGCGAACGGCCACAGCCCGCACGCCTGCACGGTGGTGGCCCGCCACATCGACGGCGGGTCGAGGTGGGCGACCTGCCCGCCACCGGGGCCGGGCCAGCCGCGGGCGGGGACGAGGGGCTCCTTGCGGGGGCGGTCGGCAGCGGTGGCCTTCTTCTTCCTGGCCTGCCGCCGTTTGTCGTTCCGCTGTGGCCTGCGGTCCGGGTCCTCGTCGCGCTGCGGGGCGGGGGCCTCGTCGTCCGGGTGCGGATCGAGGTCGTCCATCGTCGGTACATGCCGTATACGGGTGCTCACAGCGCCTCCTTCAGTTCGCGCGGCACGAGGGTGTGCTCCCACGGCAGGAGGCCGACCGGGAGCGTGCAGCTGAACGCCGCCGCCTGCATCCGGTCGGCGGGGCGCATCAGCAGCCGCGCCCCGGCCAGCAGGTTGCGGATGGTCACGTTCGCGTCCTCCAGTTCGGCGTCGGAGTCGACCGTCACCGTGACCATCAGCGAGAACTCCACCAGCCCGGCGCCGGTCGCCTCCTCCACCGCCGTCTGCTCGGCGGCCCGCACCTCGTTGGCGGCCCGGGCCTGCACCATGCCGCGCCGGGAGGTCGCCATGAACTGCGCCGCCCGCCGGTCGGCCTCGACGATGCGCGCCGACGTCGCCGGGTCGATGGGCCGGTACAGCAGCGCCACCCGCTTGCGCCGGGTGCCGGGCGCGTCCTCCAGCAGGCCGCGCAGCACCTGGGCGCGGACGGTGCCGCGCGGGGCGAGGGTGAGCATCCAGGTCCGGGACACCCCCGAGTCGTGCTGGTACGCGTTCACCTTCTCGATCGCCGCGGCGGGACCGGCGTCCTCCCACGTCAGCCCGGTGCCGCCGTGCACGGCGCGGGCCTCCAGGACGTCCGCGCCCACCGCCGGGTCGTACGCCACCCGGACGACCTCGGCGATGCGCTCCGCCGACAGGGGCGTGGCCGGTCCGCCGCCCGCCCGGACCACGCCTTCGAGGAGGCCGGGGATACGGACGGCCAGGTCGGCGACGAGGTCCTCGGCGCGGCGCTTCTGGCCGGGCGGCATCCCGTAGGTCAGCGCGAGGTAGGTGTGCATCTCCGACGAGGCGGTGGGGTAGCGCTGGACGACCTCCTCCATCACCGCCCGCGCCGCCGCCGGGGCGTTCGGGTCGATGCGCGGGAGCACCTCGTTGGCCAGCCGGGTGCCGGAGTCCGGGGCGGTCTCCACGACCACGGAGGCCCCGCGCAGCCCCGGCTCGCTGGACAGCCGGGCCAGCCAGTGGCCCCAGGACGCCACCCAGTTGTCGATCTGGTCGGAGTCGACGAGGGAACCGCCGTCGGGTTCACAGCCGAGCACGATGGTGTAGAGGTTCTTGCCGGGGTGGTGCAGTACGCCGAAGGGCTGGTCGTAGGCGTCGCGGCCCTCGGTGACCCGGACCCGGCTGAGCAGTCCCGGCGGGCGGAAGTTGCCGCCCGGGCGCGGGGACAGCGGGCCGGAGACGTAGCTGGTCGCGCCCTTGGCGCGGCGCCGGAACCAGCCGACGCGGACCGCGAGGAGCTGGTAGACGTTGCGGCCGTCCTGGGTGCGCACGGCCAGCGGGAGCAGGAAGAGGAGCTGGAGGAGCACCACGAACAGCGTGAGCGGCAGGGAGACGAGCGACACCATCAGGTCGACGACGAGCCCGCCGAACAGTCCGACGGTGCCGATGAGCCCGAACGGTCCGAGGCCGGGCCGCCTCGGTCGGCGCCAGTTCCCGTAGGTCGGGGAGGCGGGGGCGGCTTCGGTGGACATGGGGTGGCTGTCCCTTCGGTGAGGTGGGAGGAGAGTGGGCAGGGGCGGAGGGGGTGAGGGGGCCTGGCGCGCCCGGCGCACCAGGCCCGGTCACCGGCCGCCGCGGGGGCGGCCGGTCAGCGGTCGTCGTCCCGGTTGGCGCCCTGGACGCCGCTCGCGGCGACGTTCACGGCGCCCTTGGCGAGCTTCCCGGCCACGACCAGGGCCGCCACCGCGGGATTCGCCGCCGCGGCCGCGCCCCCGGCGCTGGCCGCTCCGGCACCGCCCGCCGCCGCGGCGCCGCCCGCCCCGGCGCCCGCCGAGCCGGCCTGGCCCGCCGGTCCCGCGCCGCCGCCCGGTCCGGACGCGCCGCCCGCGCCGCTGCGACCGCCGGCCCCGCTCGCGCCGGAACCGCCGCTCGCGCCCGAGGGCCCGCGCGACCCGGCGGAACCGCTGCCGCCGCCGGAGGCCGCCTTCCGGCCGCCCGAGTCGGCCAGCGACACCGCGCCGGAGGCGACGCCCCCGGCCACGCCCATCGTGGCGGACCCGACCGAGTCGCCGCCGAGCGCGGCCGTCGCCGGGACGATCAGCCGCATCAGCGCGGGCAGCGCCACGGCCGACAGCAGCAGCAGACCCATGCCGGCGATCTGCGTGTCGACGTCGCTGTGCGCCTCCGAGGCGTCGACCATGACGGACCCCGAGTACAGGACGAGCGCGACCGTCGGCTTGTAGAGCAGCCAGGCGGCCATCCAGCCGACGTGCTTGCGCCACCAGGTGCCGCCCCAGTCCGTCATGGACGCGGCGGCGGCGATCGGCAGCGTGCCCATCAGGATGATCATCACGCCGAGCCGGATCCACATCAGCAGGGCGTGGATGATCCCGGCGATCAGCAGCAGCACCCCGATGACCAGCAGCAGCATGTTCGGTACGTCGCCGTTGCAGTCGATGCCCTCCATGAGGTTCTGGAGGGTGCCGCGCAGCAGGAAGTCGGAGTACCGGTCGGTGAGGTCGACGAACGTGCCGATGATGGCCGTCACGCCCGCGCTCACCACGAGGACGCGCAGGATGCCCTTGAGGGCGAGCTGCCCCGACTCCGCGCGGCGCGTCAGCGCCATCTTGGTGGCGGCGACCAGGATCGAACCGCACGCGAGGTACACGACGATCCACCGCGTCTGGTTGCTGATCTTGCTGGAGGCGCCCGGGTTGGTGGACTCGATGTCCCACACCGCGTCGAAGACGCCGAGCGCGCCGGTGATGATGATCTCGGCGACCATCTGGATCATCGTGCCGATGGGGTCGCCGAACATGCCGAGGAAGTCGATGCCCCCGTCGCATCCGTCCCCTGCCGCGGCCAGGTTCATCTCACGCCCCCCACAGGGTGAAGCCGTCGGGTGTCGCCTGGCGCTTGACCGACGAGTACAGGGACCCGTCGTCCCGCAGCGCCACCTTCCAGTCGCCGTCCCGCCAGCGCACCGACACCGACGTGGACAGATAGCCGCCCAGCGGGTCGGTCACGAGCAGCCGTACGGTCGCCAGGTCGCCGGAGTACGACTCCAGGGAGTAGCCCGTGAACCGGCCGACGGGGCTGTCCTCCGAGACGGCCCTGCTGGTCCTGGCCTTGCCCGCGACGAACGTGTCCCGCGGCGCCCCCGGCACCACCTGCTGCTGGGCGACCAGCCGCCAGGAGACGCCGCTCAGCTGCACCGGGATGACGTGCGCCGCCAGTACCGCGCCGGTGGGCGTGTGGGCGAAGCACCACCACATCGTGGCCTCGGTGTTCAGGGGCCCGGCGGACGGGGAGACGGGCACCATGATGGCGACGAGCTTCCGCCACTCCACGTCCTCTGGCGCCGTGGTGGGCCGCGCGCCGTCCCGGTCGTCGGTCGCGCAGTTCTCCGGCCGCCCGCCCGGACCGCCGCGCACCTGCTGCGGGTCGCCGGGCGACAGCGGGCCGTCCAGGCCGGTGAGGATCTCCCGGCTGGTCTCGGCGAGGTCGGGTCCCTCGGGGTCGCTGACCCAGGCCACCAGGGACAGGACCAGGAAGAACCCCAGGAAGAGGGCCGAGCTGATCCAGCCCCGCTCTGTGTAGAAGGGACCGCTCACCGGGTCCCTCTTGCGCTGTGTACCGAACACGTCGACGGCCTCTCCCCGTGGGTCGGCCTCAGAAGAGGAACGCGACGGTGGGGCCCGCGGTGGCCACCAGCACACAGCCGCCCAGCACCATGCCGAGGCGGCTGAGGTGCTCCGACCCCTCACCGCGCTTCATGGAGACGGCCATCATGATCCCGGTGACGATGACCCCGGCCACCCCGGCCGCGGTGCCCGCCCAGGCGGCGATGCCGAGCACGGTGTTGACGGCGTCGGCGAGCTCGCCGGGGGCCTGCTTCTCCGGCTGCGGGACGTCGCCGGTACCGCCGGTGGTGCCGCCGGTGGCGGCCAGGACGAGGGTGTGCAGGGTGTCCTTCATCGGGTTCTCCAAGAGCTGTGACGAGTGGGGGACGGAACGGGCGGCCGACGGTGCGGCGGCTAGAGCACGAAGTTGACGATCGGTCCGGCGGTGGTGCCGAGGACGCAGGCGGAGATGACGATGAAGCCGCCCCGGAAGTAGGTCGCCCCCTCGCCCATCTCGCCGCGGCGCAACTGCATGGCCATCTGGATGCCCACGACGAGCAGGCCGCCGACCGAGGCCGCCGACACGATCCAGGTGAGGTAGCCGAGCAGGTCGCCCACCTCGGGCTGCGGGTTGAAGGAGCCGTTGGGGCCGAACTCGTCGGGGTTGACGCCGGCCAGGGTGAACCGGTCGGCCGTGAGCCTCACTTCGGCCTCCGGGCACGCCCGGCCGGTGCGGCGACGACCCGGGCCAGCGCGCGCACCGGCCGCGGCAACTGGTCGCTCTCCTCACCGAGCCGCCAGCGCGGCACCCACGGGACGCGGTGCACCGTGGCCGCCGAGCGCAGCACGCGCACCTGGCGGCCCAGCGGGCGCGGCAGTCGGCCCGGCGCGTCCGCGACGAGCACGACGGCGACCAGCCGCACCCCCGCCGGGTGCTCCCCCTTGCGGAGCGCGTTCAGCGCCTGGGACGCCGCCCGCATCCCCGCGTGGTGGGTGCGCGCCACCAGCAGGACCTCGCCGGGCTCGCCGTCCGCCGGGTCGGGCCACCGGCGGCCGACGTCCGCGCCGCCCAGCGTCCGGGCGAGGGTGCTCGCCCCGGCACCGCCGTGCGCGCTGACCCAGGCGACCCGGTCACCCCGGGCCACCGGCGCGGCGCGCTCCACCGACGGCGGCACGGCCCGCGGTGGTGTCGCCCGCGGCGGCGCCGCGGCCTGTGGCGGTGTGGTCTTCGGCGGTGTGGCCTGTGGTGCGGTCGGTCCGCGTACCCACATCTGTGAGCCCGCCGACGTCGTCGAAGGGACGCCCATGCGCGTCCACCCCTTCCTTGTCCTTCCCTCGCTCGCGAACCGCGACGGATCGATCCCGGATTGAACTGATGGATCGCCGTGTCCGTTGCTGCGTGCGGCGCTCGCGGTGATCCGTCGGGCAGCCACTACGGGAAATCAGGTGACCCGGTTCAAGGCGTCCCGGGACGTCTGCCGGGCGAGTGCGGGCGAGGGGTGTGAGGGGTCGTGGGCGCACAGACGGGAGGGGACTCCCAGAACGAGGCCGACCGGAAACGGAACTCCATGCTCATCGCCGCCGGCGCCGGTACGGGGGTCCTGGGCTGCTTCTTCGCCCCGCTGCTGATCCTCCTGCTGCTGCTCGGGGTGCTCGTGATGTGCGCCATCGGCTGGATCCTCTGGCCCGTGGTGCTGCTCTGCGAGATCGGCATCCTGCCCTGCGGCGGGGGCGGTGGGGGCGGGGGCGGTGGCGTGGACGGCAGCGTGATCGTGGACGCGTTCAACAGCGACGGCCTCGGCGAGCTGAACACCGAGGCCGTGCCCAGCAAGTACCGCGAGGTCATCGGGGAGGCCGGGCAGGAGTGCTCGCAGATCGGCGCCATCGTGATCGTCTCGCAGGTCCAGTACGAGTCCGGGTTCGTCGAGAACCTGGTCGGCCCCGACGGCGCGGAGGGCCTCTCCCAGCTCCCGCCGGACAAGTTCGACGAGTACGGCGAGGACGAGGACGACAACGACGAGACCTCGGCCCTGGACGGCGAGGACTCGATCATGGCGCAGGCCCGGTACATGTGCGCGCTCGCCGAGGACATCGACGCCCTGATCGCCGGCAACGAGGTCCAGGGCGACCGCCTGGACCTCACCCTCGCCGCGTACGACGCCGGTCTCGACGCGGTCAAGCAGGCCAAGGGCGTCCCGGAGACCCCGCGGTCCCAGACCTACGTCATCGGCGTCCGCTCGTCGTTCGCCCTGTACTCCGAGGACGCGGCCCTCTCGGACGAGGAGTACCCGAGCCTCAGCCCGCGTCCGACGCCCTCCGACTGACCAGCACGCCCAGCGTGGAAAGGAGCCCGCAGATGTTCGGCAGACGTACCCGCGAGGACCAGCGGCCGACCCCCTTCGACGTCCTCATACGAGGGGACGGCGGCGCCACGGTCGACGGTCGGCCCCTGGTCGTACCCGAGGGTGAACCGGTGCACGTGGCCGTGCTCGACCTGATGCACCGCCACGCGCAGGGGCGGGGCGAACCCGTCGAGGCGGCGATCACGGACCGCCAGCAGGGCGAGGTCACGGTGGTCGAGGTCGCCCCCGACGGATCGAGCCGGGTCGTCCTGCACGAACAGCACGAGGAGTTGGTGGAGGAGGAGGCGTACAGCGAGCCCGACCACGAACCGGACCACGAACCGGACCACGAACCGGACCACGAACCCGACGACGAACTCGACGACGAACCCGAGGCGGCCTCGGAGGACGTCCGGGTCCCGGGGGCCGCGGACGTCCCCGGCCAGCTCGCCGAACTCGTACGGCTCGTCGGGGAGTCGCTGGACTCCGGCGCGCCGGAGCGGGCCGCGGCGCTCGCCTTCCGGCTGCGGGAGCACACCGCGCGCGCCTTCGGGCCCGAGCACCCGCACACGCTGGAGGCACACGCCCTGGAGGCGTTCGTCGCGCACCGGACCGCCAACCACCGCCTCGCCACGGACATCTGCCTCGAACTGGCCCGGATCCGGCACCGCCAGGGCGACACCCGCGCCCACGAGGAGCTGACCCGCGCGGTCGCGGCCTGGTTGCGCAACGACGACGTGCCCTCCGCCGTCGAGCAGGGCCGGGCGCTGCTCGCCGCGCTGCTCACCCTGCGGCCCGCGCGGCAGGGCGGGCGGACCGTCATGGAGGCCGGGGTGCCGCACCTCGTCAATCGCCGTATGCACGCCCTGACCACCGCCCCCGTCACGGGCGCCGCCTGACCGAGAACCCGCAGCTCAGCCGGGTGGTGGCGGGGCCGCGGCGGGAACCCGCGCGACCCCGCCGCCGCCCGGCGCCGAGCCCCGCTCCGGCGGTGTCCGTCAAGCGGGCCGTCAACCGCTCGTCAACGCCACGTGGAACTCCCCTCGCAAGACTCCCGGCCAGCCACGACGGGGCCACCGACCACGGCCCCGGGTCACACGACTAGGGGGTACGACCTTGAGCTGGACCGTGATGGGCTCGACGGGAGCGGACACCGCCAGGGAACGCGCGCTGCGGGCGCTCTACGACGAACAGGCGGGTGATCTCTACAAGTACGTGCTGCGGTTGCTGGGGGGTGACCGGTACCGGGCGGAGGACGTCGTCCAGGAGACGCTGCTGCGCTGCTGGCGCACCCAGGACCTGGTCAGCGGCGAGCCGTTGCGGCCGTGGCTGTTCCGGGTGGCCCGCAACATCGTCGTCGACGACTACCGGACGCGGATGGCCCGCCCGCAGGAGGTCGACGGCACGGCCTGGCTGGACGAACTCCTCGCCCGCCGCGACGACCTGGACCGGCTGCTGTCCTCGGTGGTGCTCAGGGACGCCTTCAAGTCCCTGTCGGTCAAGCACCGCGAGGTGCTGTACGAGACGTACTACACCGGCAGGTCGACCCGTGAGGCGGCCCTCGCGCTGGGCATCCCGCCGGGCACCGTGAAGTCGCGGCTGTACCACGCGGTACGGGCGCTGCGGACGGCCCTGGACCTCGTCGCGACGCCGGACGGGGAGATCGACGCGGCACCCGCCTGGTACTCGCCGGCGGCGTGAGGCCGTACGGCGCTCACCGGGCCGCCCTGACGTCCTGCGCGGGGCGCTCCCAGGAGGGCGTCGGACGCCGCACGCGGCCCGGCGCCGGGGCGGTTCCCCGTGCCCCCGCCAGCCACGCCTGGTGTTCCAGGACGGCGGTCAGCGCGCTGCCGTCCGGGCCGGGCAACTGGTTGCGGAGGCGTACGACGCCGATGCCGGCGGCCAGCGCCTCGTCCAGGTCGGTGATCTGGAGCCAGACCGTCTCGGCGCGGGCGGCGGCCGCCTCGGCGCGTTCGCCGTCGCCCTGGTAGTGCCACCGCTCGGCGACGTCGCGGAACAGCCGTACGCCACCGCTGGCGTCCCCGGCGAGCACCGCGACGCGGGCCCGGACCTCGCGGACGCCCAGGGCGTCGGGGTGGGAGACGCCGAGGGTGTCGGCGGCCTGTTCGTCGAGGCGCGCGGTGAGTTCGACGGCCTGCGCGACACGGCCCGCCTTGAGGTGCGCGGTGACCTGGGCCAGTGAGTCGGCGTAGGCGTCGGGGGCGGGGCGCGGGTCCGGTGCGGGGCCGTGCCCCCGGGCGTCCGCCGGGCTCTCGGGAGCCGGGCCCGCCGACCCCGCTCGCTCCGCCGCCGGTCCGGACGTCCGGTCCCCGCGTCGCCGTGACGGCCGGTCGCGTTGGCGGCCTCCGCCCGGCAGTTCCTCCACCGCGCCGTCGGGGGAGACGGCCAGGTGCCACACGGTGCCGTCCGGTTCGGTGGCCCTGGCCCGTACCGGGCGGTCGAGTCTGGCCGCCGCCGCGGCGACCGTGCCGATGGCCCCGGCCCGGCTCGGGTGCCGGGTCTCGGGGACCAGCGGGCCGTGGGCGACGACCCGGCCGTCCTCGTGGACGGTGAGGGAGTAGACCGGCCAGGCGGGCACGTCGGCGGACTCGTACGCGGGGGGCATGGTTCCTCCGGGCTCGGGGACGGGGAGGTCCCGGCTACTGGACGGCGACATCGGCGACCCGCCACCCCGCCCCGGCCGCCGCGCGGGTGAGCCGTACGTACGCCACGACCGTCGTGGGCTCGCCCGTCCACCCCGCGCGGCCGTGCGGGGCGGCGGTGACCGTCCACTGCCGCCACGCCTCCGTGCCGGTGTCGGGCGGGATCGCGGCGTCCGCGGCCCGTTCCAGCGTGACCTCGGTGACGGCGCGGTGCCCGGCCCACTCCCGCCACCGCGCGCCGGGCACCGAGCGCGGCTGGTGGTCGCGCAGCCGCCGGGCGTAGGCGGGGGTCAGCCAGCCCGCGTCGGCCGCGCGGACCCCGGCGTCGTGCGGCCCGCCGTCGGTGACGGTGTCGTACGTCCACAGCGCGGTGAGCGCGCCCCGGGCGACCGCGTCGGCGTCCCGCTGGTCCACGTCGGCGGGGCGGGGGACGTCCACCCGCGGGGTGCCCCCGGGCTCCGTCGGCACGGGGGACGCCTCGGCGGGCCCGGACGGGGAGGGGTACGGGCCGGTGCCGGTCGCCGCGGGCGCCGTGGGCGTCGAGGGCGTCGCCTCCGCGGCGACCGGTCCGCCGTCCCCGCCGGAACCGGAGCCGCAGCCGCCGAGGGTGAGGACGAGGGCGAGCACCGCGAGGGCGCCCCGGACAGTTCCGACACGGGGCAGGGTCATCCGAACCGCCTCACCTTCTGGGGCCTGTGGGAGTAGTAGGGCTGGTCGAGGCGGTCGATCCGCACGACGTCGCCGGTCCTCGGGGCGTGGATGAACTGCCCGTGCCCGAGGTAGATGCCGATGTGGTCGAAGCTGCCGTGCAGGTCGAACCCGATCACGTCACCGGGCCGCATCTCGTCGCGGGCCACCGGCTCACCCGCGCCGACCTGGAGCTGGGAGACCCGCGGCGGCAGCACCTCGCCGCCGCTGGCCTGGTAGACGGCGTACTGCACGAGGCTCGAACAGTCGAACCCGACCGTGTTCGCGCCCTGCGCGTACCCCCGCCCGGGGCCCTCGGGCCCGCCGCCGCCCCAGGCGTACGGGGTGCCGAGCCACTTCCGGGCGGCGGCCACCACCCGGTCCCCGAACGCCCCGCCGCTCCCGGTCGGCCCGCCCGCGGTGTAGCGGGCCATGGAGGAGACGATCCGGGCGACGTAGGACTGGGTCTCCGGGTACGGCGGGATGCCGCCGAACGTCTCGACCGCGCCGGGCCCGGCGTTGTACGCGGCGAGCATCAGCCGGGTGGGGTCGCCGTCGGCGCCCGTGGACCCGACCTGGTCGGCCAGCCAGCAGTCGTAGCGGGCCTGCGTCAGGATGGCGTCGGCGGGGGTGAACGGGTCGGCGACGCCGTCCGGCCGGGCGCTGCCGCCGTCGCCGCCCGCGTCGACGCCCCAGGTCGCCCAGGTGCCGGGCATGAACTGGCTCAGGCCCCGTGCGTCGGCCGGGCTGACCGCGAGGGGGTTCCAGCCCGACTCGGCCTCGATCTGCGCGGCCAGCAGCGGCGCGCTGACCTCCGGGCACTGCCGGGCGGCCAGCTCGATCCACGGCACGTACTCCGCCGGGACGCGCCCGGAGTCGAAGGTGGTGGCGAACCCCACGGGGGCGGCGTCCTCTTCCCGCTCCGCGGCGCCCAGCACCGACAGGCCGACCATCGAGCCGAGCAGTCCGAGGACGGCGCAGCCGGTCACCAGGAGCGTCGATCTCGCCTGTGCGGCAGGGCCGCTCATGTCCAACCCCCTGTGGAAGTCGCGCGGTTCGGGAGCCTCTCCGGGCAGCGTGACCCAACTCGTCCGGTATCAGAGCTTTTTGGTGAGACATCCCTTGTGCGTTGTACGCAACGTATGTATAACTTGCGTCTGTTGAGTCAGCGGATGAGGGAGTTGCCGTGGCGGGGGATGTGCCGGATGTCAATCCCTGGTTGCCGCAGCCGGGTCCTTCGGGGGGCAGCAACGGGAAACCCCGCGGATCGGTTCAGGAGGTGTCGGTGCGGCTCTCGGGCCCGGCGGCACCGCAGGGCGTCGGAGTGCCCCGGCCCGAGCACGCGCTGCCCGTCGCCCGGCCGCCGCGGACGGACGCCGGGCACTCCTGGTGGTGGCTGGGCGTGCACGGCGGCGCGGGCGTCAGCACCCTGGAGCGCGCGGTGCCCGGCGGCCGGGACGCGGGCCGCGCCTGGCCGGTGTCCCCGGCGTCCCCGGCCGCGTCCGTCGTCCTCGTCGCCCGCTCCAGCGCGCACGGCGTGCGGGCGGCGCAGAGCGCGGCGCGGCAGTGGGCGTCGGGCATGGTCACCGGCGTCGACCTGCTCGGTCTGGTCGTCGTCGCCGACGCGCCCGGCCGCCGCCCCCGGGCCCTGCGCGACCTGGTCCGGCTGGTGTCGGGCGCGGTGCCCCGGCTGTGGGAGATCCCGTGGGTGGAGCCCTGGCGGCTCGGTGAGTCACCGCTCACCCACCTGCCGGGGGAGTGCGCCCCACTGGCCCGCGACCTGACCCGGCTCACCCGGACCGCGTAGGCCCGACCGTCAACCCATCTGAATAGGAGCCCTCCGTTGACCAGCCTGCTGACGACCGTCCTGGACGCCTCACCCCACCTCGCCCCGCTGGCCCAGCCCTCCGGCGTCCCGGACGTCGGCGGCGGGGAGGCGCCGCCCGGCGCGGAGGGCCTGCTCACGGTGTTGAAGTGGGTGGCCTGGAGCGTCACCGCGCTGTGCGTCGCGGGCATCTTCGGCGTCGCCGCCCGGATGGCGGTCGACCATTCCCGCGGCGGTGGCCGCGAACACGCCCGCGGTCTCGGCATGGTCCTGGGGGCGTGCCTGCTCGTCGGCTCGGCGTCCGGGATCGTCGGGGCGCTGGTCTGACCGCCGGTCGAGGAGGGAGTAGCGACATGCCGGAACCCCGCGACCGCGCGGTCCCCGACGAGCCCCGAAGCCCCTGGCTGCGCGGCGGTTTCGTCCTCGCCGCCGCGTTCGTCGGCTTCGTCACCGTCATCGGCGCGGCGATCGCGGTGGGCGCGGACACCCCGGACGGGGACGACCCCACCACCACGGCTCGGACCCCGGGCGCCCGGGCCACCGCTCCCGCCGCCCCCTCAGGAGCCGACTGCCCCGCACTCGCCGACGACGTACAGGACGTCCCCGCCACCGCCCCGACGGACCTCACCTGGACCCTCTACGGGTCCGTCGCCCTCCCCGCCTCCGAGGCGGCCGGGCCCGCCGTGACCGACGGGGACGTGGCGCGCTGCTACGCCCGCACGCCCCTCGGCGCCCTGCTGGCCACCAGCCAGATCAGCGTGCGCTACCTGGCGGCCGGTGACTGGCTCGCGGTGACCCGCGCCCAGACCGTCGGCGCGGGCCGCGACGCCTACCTCGCCGAGCGGCGGGCGGCCGAGCGCACCGCGCCCCCGGACGCCGGGGCCCGGGGCGCCGTACACGGGCAGATCGCCGGGTTCCGGTTCGTCACGTACCACGACACGACGGCGGTGATCCAGACCGTGTGGCGGTTCCCGGACGGCCGGATGCAGGCCGCGACGACGACCGTGCTGTGGCGGGACGGCGACTGGCGGCTCGAGTACCCGGCCGACCCGGTCGCGCCCACCCCGGTGGACTCCCTCGCCGGCTACACCGAGTGGGGAGGCGTCTGATGGCGGGCTGTGACTTCGGCTGGGTGGCCCCGACGATCGGCGGCTACTGCGTCGGCGACGGCGCGGGCACCGCGCCCGAGGACCTCGGCGGCAGCGGCTTCGACGACATCGCCGAGAGCGCCGCGCAGGCGGCGAGTACGACGGTGAAGGCGCTCGGCGGCGCCTGGATGAACCTCGGCACACCGGACCTGGCGGACAGCGCGGGGCCGGTGGCGTTCCTGCGGGGGTCCACGCTCTGGTTCACGTCCTTCGCCGCCGTGCTCTGTCTGCTCGTCGCCGCCGGGCACATCGCCTGGCAGCGGCGCGGGGAGCCGGCGCGGCAGGCACTCCAGGGGCTGCTCAACCTGGTGGTGGTCTCCTCGGCGGGGGTCGCCGTGGTCAGTCTGCTGGCCGTCGCGGGCGACAGGTTCAGCGTGTGGATCATCGACCGGTCCACCGGCTGCGAGCAGATCAGCGCCACCGGCGACCCGGTGGCGGGCTGCGTCGAGGAGTTCGAGCGGCGCACCTCGGCGATGCTGGCGCTGGGCGGCACGGAGTCGTCGTTCCTGGTGCTGTTCATGGCCCTGCTGGTGGTCGTGGGCAGCGTGGCGCAGATCGCGCTGATGATCGTACGGATGGCGATGCTGGTGATCCTCACCGGCACGCTGCCCCTCGCGGCGGCGGCGAGCGGCACGGCGGGCGGCCGGGTGTGGTTCCGCCGCTCGGTGGGCTGGCTGCTGGCGTTCGTGCTCTACAAACCGGCGGCGGCGGTCGTGTACGCGGCGGCGTTCGCGATGGGCGGGGAGGCCCGGGGGACCGGGAGCGACGGGGTGGTCTCCATGGTCTCCGGCGTCGTCCTGATCGTGCTGGCCTGCTTCACGCTGCCCGCGCTGCTGCGGTTCGCGGCGCCCGTCGTGCAGGCGGTGGCGTCCGGGACGGGACGGCGGGGCGGCGCCGCCGCGGCGGCCTCCGGGACCGGCGGCACGGCGGCGGCCACCGGGGCGCTGCCCGTACCGCAGCTGCGGAACCTGGCCGCGGGCCGTTCGGTGTCCGGCGCCGCGCTGGCCGCCGAACCGTCGACGGCCACCGGCGGACGCACCGCCCCCGGCCCCACCCCGGCCCGCGGCGCCGACCGCGCCGCGGGCGTCCCCGTCCGCGGCACGGCCCCCGACGACCCCGAGCAGACGCAGACGCAGACGCAGACGCGGACGACCACCGCGTACGACGACGAAGAGGCGGCGCCACCGGTCCCGGTCCCCGACCGGGACCCCGTCGCCGACGAGCGGCAGGAGAACCCCCGTGGCAGTCACTGAAGCACCCCGGCCCCGCACCTACGGCAACTTCCGCAAGCCCCGCACCTCGGGACTGCGGGGCCTCTCCCTCGGCGCGACCCTGCTGCTGTTCGCCGGGCTCGTCGCGGTGGTCCTGGCGACGCTGGTCTCGACCTGGGCGGCGCTGGGCCTGGCCGTCGCGCTCGCCGTGCTGACGGCCCCGCTCGCGGTACGGGACCGGCACGGGCGCACGCTGATGCAGCGCGGCGCGGTCCGGCTGGCCTGGTGGCGCACCACGGCCTCCGGCGGCCACCTGTACCGCTCCGGACCGCTGGGCCGCGCCGGGTACGGCACCTGCCGGCTCCCCGGCCTGGCGGCGGAGTCGACGCTGACGGAGGCGCAGGACGGCTACGGCCGCCCGTTCGCCGTGATCTCCGTCCCGTCGACCGGGCACCACAGCGTCGTCATCGCCTGCGACGCCGACGGCTCCGCCCTCGTCGACGAGCGGCAGGTCGACACCTGGGTGGCGCACTGGGGGCAGTGGCTGGCCACGCTGGGCGCCGAACCGGGCCTCGTCGCCGCGAGCGTCACCGTGGAGACGGCGCCCGACACCGGCGTACGGCTGCACCAGGAGATCGCCGCCAACTCCGTCGCCGACGCCCCCGACCTCGCCACCGCGATGCTCCGGGAGGTGCTGGCCGCCTACCCCGCCGGGTCCGCGCAGATCGCCACCCGGATCGCGCTGACGTACTCCGGCGCCGCCCGCCCCGGCTCACCGCGCCGCAGCGCCGACGACATGGCGGTGCACATCGGCACCCGGCTGCCCGGACTGACCGCCGGACTCTCCATGACCGGCGCCGGTACGGCCGTCCCGATGACGGCGACCGAACTGGCGGAGGCGGTCCGCGTCGCCTACGACCCGACCGTGGCGCCCCTGGTGGAGGAGGCCCGGGCCACCACCGGCGGCTCCGGGCTGACCTGGGACGAGGCCGGACCGATGGCCGCCCAGGAAGCCTGGGACCACTACCGCCACGACGGCGCGTACAGCGTGACCTGGGCGATGACGGAGGCCCCGCAGGGCGAGGTCTTCTCCAACGTCCTGACCGGCCTGGTCCAGCCCAGCCGCGACATCGCCCGCAAGCGCGTCACCCTGCTGTACCGCCCGCACAGCCGCGCCGAGGGCGCCCGCGTCGTCCAGCAGGACTACAAGAACGCCCTGTTCACCGCCCAGCAGTCGCAGATCGGGCAGGCCCGCGACGACGCCGAGGTGACCGCCGCCCGCCGCACCACCGAGGAACAGGCCCAGGGCCACGGCGTCATCCGCTTCGGCCTGCTGGTCACGGCCACCGTCAGCTCCGCCGCCGAACTGGCGACCGCGGCGGCGGCCGTGGACAACCTGGCCCCGGCCGCGCGGATCGCCGTACGGCCCGTGTACGGCTCCCAGGCCGCGGCCTTCGCGGCGGCGCTGCCGCTGGGGCTGGTGCTGCCCCTGCACACGGCGTTGCCGCAGACGGTCCGCGACGCGATGTAGCCGACGAACGAGGAGACCCCCGTGAAGACCCGCGCCACCCCGAAGGACCCCCGCCCGCCGCGCCCCACCTCCCGGGGCTGGCCGGGACGCGGCGGCGGCATGGTCGGCTACGTCGACCCCGCGCCCGAGTGGCGCGGCACCACCGTGCAGGTCTGCGGCCTGTGGCCGTTCGGCGCCGGGGCCGGGACCCCGATGGTCGGGGTGCCGCTGGGCCGCGACCTGGACTCCGGGGCGACGGTGTGCTGCGACCCGGTGTCCTGGTTCACGCGCACCGGCCTGCTCGCCAACCCGTCGATGTTCGTGCTGGGCCGCCCGGGACTCGGCAAGTCGACGGTGGTCCGCCGGATGGCGCTGGGACTGTCCGGCTACGGCGTCCACCCGCTGATCTTCGGGGACCTGAAGCCCGACTACGCCGACCTGATCCGCGCCATCGGCGGGCAGGTGATCAGCCTGGGCCGGGGGCGGGGCAACCTCAACGTCCTGGACCCCGGCGAGTCCCTGCGGGCGGCGGCCCGGCTCACCGGCGACGCGCGGCGCCGCCTGCTCGCGGACATCCACGGCCGCCGCCTCCACATGGTCTCGGCGCTGGTGACGATCCTGCGCTCGGCGCCCCCGACGGACCGCGAGGAGACCATCCTGTCGGCGGCCCTCAACGTCCTCGACGACCGGGCGGGCACGCGGGCGCCGGTCCTCGGCGACCTCGTCCGGGTCATCAAGGACGCCCCGGAGCCGGTGCGTTCGGTCGCCCTGGACCGCGGTGACCTGGCCCGCTACCGGGACATCACCGAGAACCTGGAGGCGTCCCTGACCGCCCTGCTCGGCGACGGCCGACTCGGCGGCACCTTCGCCCGCCCCACCACCGAGCCGATGAAGCTGGACCGCCCGGTCTGCTTCGACGTCAGCGGCATCGACGACAGCGAGACCCTGCTCCAGGCGGCGGCCCTGCTGTCCTGCTGGTCCTACGGCTTCGGCGCGGTCTCCGCCGCGCACGCCCTCGCGGACGCGGGGCTCGAACCGCAGCGCAACTACTTCCTCGTCATGGACGAGCTGTGGCGCGTTCTCCAGGCGGGCCGCGGCCTCGTCGACCGGGTCAACGCCCTCACCCGCCTCGACCGGCAGCGCGGCGTCGGCCTCGCCATGGTCACCCACAGCATCGACGACCTCCTCGCGCTGCCCACCGAGGAGGACCGCACCAAGGCGAAGGGCTTCGTCGAACGCGCCGGCATGGTGGTCTGCGCGGGCCTGCCGCCCGCCGAGATGCCGCAGCTGTCCCAGGTCGTGGAGCTGACGGAGGCGGAGAAGCGCCTGCTGACCGACTGGTCCACCCCGCCCGCCTGGGACGCCGCCGGAGGCCGCCACACCGACCCGCCCGGCCTCGGCAACTTCCTGATCAAGGTCGGCAGCCGCCCCGGCATCCCCCTGCACGTGGACCTGACGGAGGCGGAGCTGGGGGTCAACGACACCAACAGGCGCTGGCGGAGGCGCACGTAGGCGCCACCCGGCGGTGAACCATTTCCGCCGCGCTTCCGTGGTGCGGGGCAGGAGGCCGCCGTCCCCCCGGCGGCCTCCTGCCAGAAGGAGACGCGGTCGTGGGCCTGGCGAAGAGGATCGGACGGGCGGTGCTGCGGGCGCTGTCACGGACGGCGCCCCTGTGGGGCCTGGCCCTGGTCGGGCTCGGCCTGGGACTCGCCATGGGCGCGACGATGGGGCTGGCGCTGCCCTTCGGACTGGCGGGAATGGCCTGTTTCGGTGCCGTCGGGCGGGAGATCATGAGACGCCGGGCGGCGGCACCCCGGCCGGAGGCACGGCGGACACGGCCGTCGCCACCACCCACCCCGCCCAGCGCAGCCGTACCGCCCCCGGCCCGTCAGGCGCGTGCGGCGCGGCCGCCGTCGATGCCGCCCTCCGTGGCCCGGTTCGCGAACCTGCCCGTGCCCGGCGCGACCGCCCGGTCCACACCCCGGCCCCGGACCCCGGCGCCCGCCACCCGGCGACGGCGGCGCGCGGGACCGTCCCGTTGAGGACGTGAACCGTTTCCCCCGCCGCTCCGATGTGCCTGACGACGCCAACAAGGAGGAGGTCCGGCGATGGCGGACGAGCAACGCAGGAACAGGCGGGGCACACCTGACTCGACGGGGAGCGGCAACAGCGGCAACAGCGGCGGCTCCGGGCAGACGAACACGAGCGTCTCCAGCAGCGACAGCTACACCACCGCGCCGGAGGTGTGGAACACCCTGCCGGACGACCCTCCCAGCGAACGGCGGGTCAGGGAGACCCAGCGGGACCGGGACAGGGTGCGGCTGCCCTCCAACTTCGACCCGGAGTCGCTGCGGCAGCTCCCGCAGCGCAACCCCTTCTACTCGACCGCCATCCAGGGCTGGGCGTACGTCACCCACGGCAGGACGTTCACGTCCGCCCTGAACCGGGCCGGGACGGCGTACCGGTGGGTCGAGGCGAACCGGAACCAGATCGCCGCGATCGGCGGCGGTGGCACCGCCGCCATCCTCCAGGGCGCGGGCATCCTCGGCCAGAGCGCCGCCGCGCCCGCCCAGACACCGGGGCAGGCCGCCTACGGCGCCGGCACCGGCGTGGCCGCGGGGCTCGCCGCGCTCAGCACCATCGAGGGCGTGCGCAGCGTCGCCAACGAGCTGTACCGCCGCTACACCGGCCAGGGGCCGTCCCCGGAGTTCCAGCAGTCGCGGTGGAGCAACCTGGGGGTGTGGGTCACCCAGGCGATGCAGGCGGGCGGCGCCGCCGCCTACGGCTACGGAGCCAGCGGCCACCAGCAGGACGCCAACGCCGCGTACCTCACCCAGGGGCTCGGCGCGCTGACCCTCGGGACCGGGACGCTGGCCCAGCCCGTGGCGGAGTGGTACGCCAACCGGAACAACCCCCAGACCACCGGGCAGGACACGACGGACGGCACGGAACTGAGCACCCTGTCCTCCCAGGACCCGAGGGCGTCGTCCTCGCACAGCGGGAACGACCCCGCCTCCCGGCAGAACCAGTCACTGGTCCCGATGGACCGGTGGCAGACGTACGACCCCCAGGCCTGGACCACGGCCACGGAGGGCCAGCCGGTGGCCGAGTCGTCGCGGATGGGAGCCGCCCGCGGCGCGCAGAACCCCGTCGCCTACACCTCCAGCTACCTGCCGCACGGCAACGGCGACCAGACCCGCCGGGCCAGCCAGTCCACCACCGGTCAGTCGGCGTCCGGTCAGTCGTCGTCCAGCCAGTCGCGGCAGAACAACGGCAGCTCGTCCTCCCAGTCCCAGCAGAGCAGCCGCAGCAAGGCCAAGAAGCCCGCGAAGCGGGGCAAGTGATCCGTGACGCCTGACAGTGCCCCGGCGGACGGCTCCGAGGCGGAGACCGAGCAGCCGCGGTTCATCCTCTACCTGAGCGGGGCGGACTACGCGCACACGCTGCGGCAGCTCACGCTCTGGGCCCACCACGTCCTGCTGCCGGTCTACGGCCGGGAGGTCACCTCCTCGGAGCCCTGGTGCTCCCGCTGGTGGGAGCACCCGGAAGCCGTGGCCCAGCTGCACGGTCTCTGGCTGGCCTGGGGCGAGCTGACCGGCCCCGGGTCGGGGATGTGCGGGCCCGCCAACTGGCACCGGGACTACCTGGGGCCGGTGCTGACGGCCCTGCGCGACCCGTCCGGCCCCTTCGCCGGCTGCAAGCCCGGCAGCCATCGGGCGAAGGAGGTCCCGACGGTCGACGCCCAGGACCCGTTCGGACCGCCGCCTCCGTAGGAACGGGGAAGCGGGCGTCCCCGTCAACCGCGGTCGGCTGGCGGGGACGTCCGTTCCCCCGGTCACGGCTTGCGGAACACCCACCGGTGGTCGTCGGTGTCGCTGCACGGGAACACCGTGACGTTGGTGTGCGCGGCCTCCCTGTCGGTGCGGGACACGTCGAGGCACAGGTCACCGCTCTTCTGGTTGCGGATCCAGTACGCGCCGTCCGGGCGCCGGTCCAGCCACCAGAGCTGGTTGTCGGCGGAGGTGCCGTCGCAGTGGTACTCGGTCACCGGCGTGGTCGCGCCGACGGGGCCGTAGTTCGGCAGGTCGAAGCAGAGGCCGTCCTTGGCGTTGCGGATCAGGTAGAGGTCGGCGCCCCGGGTGCCGCCGCCCCTCACCCGCCGCTCCAGGGTCCAGCGCTGGTTGTCGGCGGCCGACGCCTCGCAGGCGGCGTCCTGGACCTTGCCGTCCGGCCTGCCCTTGCCCGTGCCGGGGACGTCGACGCAGTAGCCGTACTTCTTGTTCCTGATCAGGACCGCGCCGGTGGGGACGGCGGGATCGGCGTCGGACTCGGGCGTCGACTTCGGGGTGGGCTCGGGGTCGGGCTTCGGTGTCGCCTTCGGGGTGCGGTGGGTCGGCTTCGGCTTGGGCGGTGGGGTCCTCTTCTTCTTCGCCTCGCGGGTGTGCTTGGGGGAGGGGCTGGGTGGGGGTGGGGTGTAGGCGCGGGAGGAGAGGGTGGGGGTCACCGTCACGGGGGTGGGGGGCGTGCTGGGTTCGAGGCTGACGGAGGGTTGGTCGGCGCCGGTGGTCTGGCTGTCCCCGTCCGTGGGGCCGTGGGTGCCGAGGGCGACGAGGGAGCCGATGACGAGGACGGCGACGGTGACGCCGACCGTGCCGAGGACGAGGGGGCGTTG
>NZ_JBEYHH010000052.1:0-35230 GCF_040635175.1 Streptomyces sp. NPDC006997 | reverse complement strand
TGGCCGGACGAACTCCCACTCAGCATCGGACAGTTCATGGCGACGTATCACCCGACCATGATCCACCACTCAAGATTAATTGAAGACACGACCTAGCGGGCGTCCTGCGAGATCGGACGGGGTATGGACCCCGGTGGCCCGCTCGGCCTCGCCGGGCAGTGCTGCTCGGCGCCGGGCCGATGTGAAGGACATCCCTAGCTGTCTCCCAGGGTGCCGAGCGGCTCTGATCGGCAGGGAGGCGGAGAGGAGGCGCACGGAGGGAAGCAAGGGTCGCACACTCCGGCGTCTTGCCGAGACCTCTGCCCCGCGGGGGGCGCTAACAATCGTTCACTGTCGAGTGATTCTCCAGGCTCGTATGCTGGGCCGCATTCCATCCTCGTAGGCGCGCACGGGTCGTGCTCCGGTGCGCGCGTGGGCGTGAGAGAGGTCGCACGGTGACGCAGGAGCCGAGTCCGCAGCAGATCCCGGTCGTCGTGCTCGCCGGATTCCTGGGCTCCGGTAAGACGACGTTGCTCAACCATCTGCTGCACCGCAGCGGCGGCAGTCGGATCGGCGCCCTCGTCAACGACTTCGGAGCGGTGGAGATCGACGCCATGGCGGTGGCCGGTGTCCTCGGGGACTCGACCGTGTCCCTCGGCAACGGGTGCCTGTGCTGCGCCGTCGACGTGAGTGAGCTGGACCACTACCTGGAGCGGCTGACCCGGCCCGAGCTGGGGATCGACGTCGTGGTGGTCGAGGCCAGCGGGCTCGCCGAGCCGCAGGAGCTGGTGCGGATGGTGCTGGCCAGCGAGAACCCCCGGGTCGTCTACGGCGGTCTCGTCGAGGTCGTCGACGCGGCCGAGTTCGACGACACCCGTGCGCGGCACCCCGGGATCGACCGGCATCTGGCGCTCGCCGATCTCGTCGTGGTCAACAAGGTCGACCGGGCGGGCGGTGGCGACGGGGGAGAGCGGGTGCTCGGGCTCGTGCGGTCGCTCGTCGACGGGGCGGCCGTGGTTCCGGCTTCCTACGGCCGTGTCGACCCGGAATTCCTCTTCGACTGCCGTCCGACCGAGGAGCGCGTCGGGCAGTTGTCCTTCGACGATCTGCGGGGCGGGGAGGAGGACGGTGATCTCGCGCATCACGGGCATCTGCACAGCTCGTACGACAGCCTGTCCTTCGTCTCCGACGTGCCCCTCGACCCACGGCGGCTGATGAGCTTCCTCGACAGCCGTCCCGACGGGTTGTACCGGATCAAGGGGTACGTCTGCTTCGGCGCCCACGACACGCGCAACCGGTACGCCGTGCACGCCGTGGGGAGGTTCCTGCGGTTCTACCCGGAGGCGTGGCGGGCCGGTGAGGCGCGCGTCAGTCAGCTCGTCCTCATCGGGGCCGGGATCGACGCCGACGCCCTGGAGAAGGAACTCCGGGACTGCCGGAGCGACGCCCCGCACACCGCCGACGAGCACGGCATGTGGGGCGTCCTGCGCTACGTGCCCGGAGCCTCGGAAGGCCCCGAGGGGCCCTAGGTGTATTGCCCTGTGAGGTTGGTGACGCGGCTGGCCGGGGTGTGGCCGCTGATGCCGGTGGAGGGCCGGTGGTAGTTGCAGACCTCGCAGTCCACTCCGAAACCAGAAGGCCCTCGCCCGGTTCAAGCACCGCTCAGGGCGTGTCGCCTGTCACCAACGTCCAGGGACAGCACATCTAGACCGGGCCCGCCACCGTCGCCACCGTTCTGGGCAGGGACACGCCCGAACCGTCGCGGCGGGGGTCCATCTCCGGGAGGTCGGCCGGGGTGCCGTTCTTCTGCGCGGCGAGGGCCGGGACCGGGCCCGCCCAGGCCAGGGCGAGGCAGTCCTCGCCCTTGAGGAAGCGCTGGCAGCGGACGCCGCCCGTGGCGCGGCCCTTGCGCGGGTACTGGTCGAACGGGGTCAGCTTGGCCGTCGTCTGGACGGAGTCGTCCAGCGTGCCGCGCGAGCCCGCGACCGTGAACACCACGGCCTCCACCGCCGGGTCCACCGCCGTGAAGGAGATGACCCGCGCGCCCTCCGCGAGCTTGATGCCCGCCATGCCACCGGCCGGGCGGCCCTGGGGGCGGACCTGCGCGGCCTGGTAGCGCAGCAACTGGGCGTCGTCCGTGATGAAGACCAGGTCCTCGTCGCCGGTACGCAGTTCCACCGCGCCCACGATCCGGTCGCCCTCCTTGAGGGTGATGACCTCCAACTCGTCCTTGTTGGACGGGTAGTCCGGGACGACCCGCTTGACGACGCCCTGCTCGGTGCCGACGGCCAGGCCGGGGGAGGACTCGTCCAGCGTGGTCAGGCAGATCACGGTCTCGCCGTCCGCCAGGGACACGAACTCCGCCAGCGGCGCGCCGCCCGCGAGGTTGGGGGCGGAGGTCATCTCCGGCAGCTGGGGGAGGTCGATCACGTTCAGGCGCAGCAGGCGGCCCGTCGACGTGACCACCCCGATCTCGCCGCGGGCCGTCGCCGGGACGGCGGAGACGATCACGTCGTGCTTGACGCGCCGGGCCTTGGCGTCCGCCGCGAAGGGCTCGCCGTTCGCGGTACGCGCGAGCAGCCCCGTCGACGACAGCAGCACCCGGCACGGGTCGTCCGCCACCTGGAGCGGCACGGCGGCGGCCGGGACGCCCGCGGACTCCAGCAGGACCGTACGCCGGTCGGTGCCGAACTTCTTGGCGACCGTGGCCAGTTCGGCGGAGACCAGCTTGCGCAGCTCCGCGTCGGACTCCAGGATGCGGGTCAGCTCCTCGATCTCCGAGGTCAGCCGGTCCTTCTCCGCCTCCAGCTCGATCCGGTCGTACTTGGTGAGGCGGCGCAGCGGCGTGTCCAGGATGTACTGCGTCTGGACGTCGCTCAGGCCGAAGCGGCCCATCAGGCGCTCCTTGGCCTGCGCGCTGTTGTCGCTGGAGCGGATCAGCCGGATGACCTCGTCGATGTCCACCAGGGCGGTGAGCAGGCCCTCGACCAGGTGCAGGCGGTCGCGGCGCTTGCCCCGGCGGTACTCGGAGCGGCGGCGCACGACCTCGAAGCGGTGGTCGAGGTAGACCTCCAGCAGCTCCTTCAGACCGAGCGTGAGGGGCTGCCCGTCGACGAGCGCGACGTTGTTGATGCCGAAGGACTCCTCCATGGGCGTCAGCTTGTAGAGCTGCTCCAGCACCGCCTCCGGCACGAATCCGTTCTTGATCTCGATGACCAGCCGCAGGCCGTGCTGGCGGTCCGTGAGGTCCTTGACGTCGGCGATGCCCTGGAGCTTCTTCGAACCGACCAGGTCCTTGATCTTGGCGATCACCTTCTCCGGGCCGACCGTGAACGGCAGCTCGGTGACGACCAGGCCCTTGCGGCGGGCGGTGACGTCCTCCACGGACACCGTCGCGCGGATCTTGAACGTGCCGCGGCCGGTCTCGTACGCGTCCCGGACGCCCGGCAGGCCGACGATCCGGCCGCCGGTGGGCAGGTCCGGGCCCGGAATGTGCCGCATCAGGGCGTCGAGGTCGGCGTTCGGGTACCGGATCAGGTGGCGGGCCGCGGCGACGACCTCGCGCAGGTTGTGCGGCGGCATGTTGGTGGCCATGCCGACCGCGATCCCGGAGGCGCCGTTGACCAGCAGGTTCGGGAAGGCTGCGGGCAGCGCCACCGGCTCCTGCTCCTGGCCGTCGTAGTTCGGGGCGAAGTCGACGGTGTCCTCGTCGATCGACTCCGTCATCAGACCGGTGGCCTCGGTCATCCGGCACTCGGTGTACCGCATGGCGGCGGGCGGGTCGTCGTTGCCCAGGGAACCGAAGTTGCCGTGGCCGTCGACCAGCGGGACCCGCATCGAGAAGGGCTGCGCCATGCGCACCAGGGCGTCGTAGATCGAGGAGTCACCGTGCGGGTGCAGCTTGCCCATGACCTCGCCGACGACGCGCGCGCACTTCACGTAGCCGCGGTCGGGGCGCAGGCCCATCTCGTTCATCTGGTAGACGATGCGCCGGTGCACCGGCTTGAGGCCGTCACGGGCGTCGGGCAGGGCTCGGGAGTAGATGACCGAGTAGGCGTACTCAAGGAAGGAGCCCTGCATCTCGTCGACGACGTCGATGTCGAGGATCTTCTCCTCGTACGGGTCGTCGGGCGGCGGGGTCTTCGTGCTACGGCGGGCCATCGCTGCCTGGCTCCTCTTTTCTGGTCGCTCGCCTGCGGGGGGCGCCTCACGCTCACTCCCCGTCGGCTCGCTCGTGCTGAAGCGTGGGACGGATCTGACGCGGACCATTGTGGACCGCGGCACTGACAACACCGGACGGGGCGGACGCTCATGCCGCCCGGCCCGGAGCGGACGGCCCGGCGGCGCGCGTACCGCCGTGGCTTGTCGAGAGGCTACGGGATCTCGCTGTCGGCGTACGCCTCGCGGGAACTTCGCCGCTGGTCCGCGCGCTTGCATACAGTGGCAGGACGGTAGGAAATCCGCGGTCCGAGGACCGCGTCAGCGATCGAAGGGACGTACATGCCCATGGGTCACACGGCCACAGCCGAGGCAGGCTCCGGCGGCCTGACAGCGACCGAGCACCGCCTGGCCAACGGTCTGCGCGTGGTGCTCTCCGAGGACCACCTGACCCCGGTCGCGGCGGTGTGCCTCTGGTACGACGTCGGCTCCCGCCACGAGGTCAAGGAGCGCACGGGACTGGCTCACCTCTTCGAGCACCTGATGTTCCAGGGCTCCGCCCAGGTCAAGGGCAACGGCCACTTCGAACTGGTGCAGGGCGCGGGCGGTTCGCTCAACGGCACCACCAGCTTCGAGCGCACCAACTACTTCGAGACGATGCCCGCCCACCAGCTGGAACTCGCCCTGTGGCTGGAGGCGGACCGCATGGGCTCGCTGCTCGCCGCGCTGGACGAGGAGTCCATGGAGAACCAGCGCGACGTCGTGAAGAACGAACGCCGCCAGCGCTACGACAACGTGCCCTACGGCACCGCCTTCGAGCGGCTGACCGCCCTCGCCTACCCGGAGGGCCACCCCTACCACCACACCCCGATCGGCTCGATGTCCGACCTGGACGCGGCGACCCTGGAGGACGCGCGCGCGTTCTTCCGGACGTACTACGCGCCGAACAACGCGGTGCTGTCCGTCGTCGGCGACATCGACCCCGAGCGGACGCTCGCGTGGATCGAGAAGTACTTCGGCTCCATCCCCGCCCACGACGGCAAGCCCACCCCGCGCGAGGGCACACTGCCCGACACCATCGGCGAGCAGCTCCGCGAGGTCGTCGAGGAGGAGGTCCCGGCCCGCGCGCTGATGGCCGCCTACCGGCTGCCGCACGACGGCACGCGCGCGTGCGACGCCGCCGACCTGGCACTGACCGTCCTCGGCGGCGGCGAGTCCTCCCGGCTCTACAACCGGCTGGTGCGCCGGGACCGTACGGCCGTCGCGGCCGGGTTCGGCCTGCTGCGGCTGTCCGGTGCGCCCTCGCTGGGCTGGCTGGACGTGAAGACCTCCGGCGACGTCGAGGTGCCGGTCATCGAGGCCGCCATCGACGAGGAGCTCGCGCGGTTCGCCGCCGAGGGCCCCACGGCCGAGGAGATGGAGCGCGCCCAGGCCCAGTTGGAGCGCGAGTGGCTGGACCGGCTCGGCACGGTCGCGGGCCGCGCCGACGAACTGTGCCGGTACGCGGTGCTGTTCGGCGACCCGCAGCTCGCCCTGACCGCCGTACAGCGCGTCCTGGAGGTGACGGCCGAGGAGGTCCAGGAGGTCGCCAAGGCCCGCCTGCGCCCCGACAACCGCGCGGTGCTCGTCTACGAGCCCGTCGCCGCGGCGGAGACCGACGCCGACGACGCCCACACCGAAGCCGACGAGACCGAGGAGGCGGCCAAGTGACCGAGCTGGCCACCATGGAGTTCCACCCCCAGCCGCAGGCCGGGGAGCCCAAGCCGTGGGCGTTCCCGGCCCCCACGCGCGGGATCCTCGACAACGGTCTGACGGTGCTGCGGTGCCACCGCCCCGGCCAGCAGGTCGTCGCCGTCGAGGTGCTGCTGCACGCGCCGCTGGAGGCCGAGCCCGCCGGTCTGGACGGCGTCGCCACGATCATGGCGCGCGCGTTCTCCGAGGGCACCGACAAGCACTCCGCGGAGGAGTTCGCCGCCGAGCTGGAGCGGTGCGGCGCCACCCTCGACGCGCACGCCGACCACCCCGGCGTCCGGCTCAGCCTGGAGGTCCCCGCCTCCCGCCTGGCCAAGGGCCTCGGGCTGGTCGCCGACGCTCTCAGGGCGCCCGCGTTCGCCGACAGCGAGGTCCAACGGCTGGTGCGCAACCGGCTCGACGAGATCCCGCACGAGCTGGCCAACCCCTCCCGGCGCGCCGCCAAGGAGCTGTCCAAGGAGCTGTTCCCGGCCGACTCGCGCATGTCGCGCCCGCGCCAGGGCACCGAGGAGACCGTCGCCGCCATCGACTCCGCGGCCGTACGCGCCTTCTACGAGCGGCACGTCCGCCCCGCCACCGCCACCGCGGTCGTCGTCGGCGACCTCACCGGCATCGACCTGGACGCGCTGCTCGGCGACACCCTCGGCGCCTGGACCGGCGCCCCGGCGAAGCCCCGCCAGGCGCCCCCGGTGACCGCCGACGACACCGGCCGCGTCGTCATCGTGGACCGACCCGGCGCCGTCCAGACGCAGTTGCTGCTCGGCCGCGTCGGCCCCGACCGGCACGACCGCGTCTGGCCCGCGCAGGTGCTCGGCACGTACTGCCTCGGCGGCACCCTCACCTCCCGACTGGACCGCGTCCTGCGTGAGGAGAAGGGCTACACCTACGGCGTACGGGCGTTCAGCCAGGTGCTGCGCTCCGCCCCCGACGGCACCGGCGCCGCGATGCTCGCCATCAGCGGCTCCGTCGACACGCCCAACACCGGCCCCGCGCTCCAGGACCTGTGGACGGTGCTGCGCACGCTCGCCGGGTCCGGGCTGACCGACGCCGAGCGGGACGTCGCCGTGCAGAACCTCGTCGGTGTGGCGCCGCTGAAGTACGAGACCGCGGCGGCCGTGGCGAGCACGCTGGCCGACCAGGTCGAGCAGCACCTGCCCGACGACTACCAGGCGGCGCTGTACCAGCAGCTCGCCGCGACCGGCACCGTGGAGGCCACCGCCGCGGTCGTGAACGCCTTCCCGACGGACCGCCTCGTGACGGTCCTCGTGGGCGACGCGGCGCAGATCAAGGAACCCGTGGAGGCGCTCGGCATCGGCGAAGTCACCGTCGTGTCCGCTGAGTAGGCGTCTCCGCCGAGTAGCGGCACGCACGCGTGGGGCCCTGGTAACGGATCCGTCACCAGGGCCCCGCTATGCCCGTATTCAGAGGAAGATCAGCGTTCTGTCCTGTGGGATGCGCTACAAAACGCGCTCTCTGTTTGGGAATGGAAAGCGAGCCCGCTTAGCGTCTCCGGGGCTGTCCGTCAGGCAGTGCGCCGCACCCGCGGCACCGGACAGCCATCGCCGAGTCCCCGTACGGCGCGAGCCAGGGGAGCCGGGGACCCAACAGTCCCTGGGGTGAATCGGACGCCCGCGCGTGCCGCGAGGGGGTCCGTAGGAGACCTTCCTGCTCCGAACCCGTCAGCTAACCCGGTAGGCGAGAGGGAAGGAAAGGACCAGCCACTCCATGGCGTTCACCCGCCCTGCCGGGAAGCACCGCCGTACCGGCCGCGCCCAGCGCACCACCGCCCGCGCGGCGGGCGTCGCGGCCCTCACCACCACCGGCGTGGTCGGCACCCTGGCCGCCGCCCCGGCACTCGCCGCCGAGCCCGTCGCGCAGCAGACCGGACTCACCCCCGTCGTCAGCATGGGCAGCGCCGTGGCCGAGCGGGTCGACGCCCAGGCCGACGCGCAGCAGCAGGCCGCCGAGCTGGCCGAGGCCAAGCGCGCGGCCCAGGAGGCCGCCCGCGAGCAGGCGGCCGCGGCGGCCAGGAAGGCCCGCGAGGCCAAGGAGCGCGCCGCCCGCGAGGCCGAGCGCAAGCGCCTGAACACGTACGTGACACCCATATCCGGCTCCTACGTCTCCACGGCCTACCGCTCCGGCGGCGCCCTGTGGTCCTCCGGCAGCCACACCGGCATCGACTTCCACGCCGCCAGCGGCACCGCCGTGCGCGCGGTCGGCTCCGGCACCGTCGTCGAGGCGGGCTGGGCCGGGGCGTACGGCAATCAAGTGCTGATCAGGATGGTGGACGGCACGTACACCCAGTACGGCCACCTGTCGTCCATCGCCGTCTCGGTGGGCCAGACGGTCACCCCGGGGCAGCAGATCGCCCTGTCCGGCGCCACCGGCAACGTCACCGGACCGCACCTGCACTTCGAGGCGCGCACGAGCGCCGACTACGGCACGGACATCGACCCCCTCGCGTACCTCCGCGCGCACGGCGTGAACGTGTAGCACCACCGCCCCCCAAGGGGCCCCACCGCCCCCCAGGGGCCCCACCGCCCCCCAGGGGGCCCCACTGCCCCCCAGGGGCCCCACCCCCTCGCCCCGGCTCACAAGCCGGGGCTTTCGGCGTTTGAGGACCCTGTTTGTCCAAAAAATATCCCTGGTTTCCAGACCGCCGTCGGAAATTCCGGCTCATTGCAATAGAGTCACTGAACACACGTCAATCGTCGACGTTTCACGGGGATTAAGGCGGAGGTCGGTCATGCGTATTCCGGCGCACTCGGTGTGCACGGCGATCCGGGACGACATCGTCGCAGGTGTCTACGAGCGCGGCAGCCGGCTCACCGAGGAACTGCTGGCCCGCCGCTACGGCGTCTCCCGCGTCCCCGTCCGGGAGGCCCTGCGCACCCTGGAGGCGGAGGGCTTCGTGGTGACCCGGCGGCACGCGGGCGCGTGCGTCGCCGAGCCGACCGAGCAGGAGGCCTCCGACCTCCTGGAGATGCGGATGCTCCTGGAGCCGCTCGCCGCCTCCCGGGCCGCCCAGCGGCGCACCGAGGCCCATCTGAAGGTGCTGCGCGGGCTGGTCAGGCTGGGCCAGGAGCGGGCCAGGCGGGGCAGCAGCGACGATCTGCGCTCGCTGGGCGGCTGGTTCCACGAGACGCTCGCCCAGGCGTCCGGCAGCCCCGCCCTGATCGCCATGCTGACCCAGCTGCGGCACAAGATCGCCTGGATGTACACCGTGGAGGTGCCCACCGGGCCCGTGGAGTCCTGGGCGGAGCACGGCGCCATCGTGGACGCGGTGGCGCGCGGCGACGGGGAACGCGCGCGTGCGGTCACCGCCGTGCACACCGAGCGCGCGACCGCCGCGCACCGGCTGCGCTTCACCGTGGGGGCCGACCGCGCGGACCGTGTGAGGACTTCGCAACATCCCGTAAACATGCCGAGCCTGCGGCATTAACACAGGCGCCGTATACAAAGGGGGGATATTCGGCGGGGGTTGTTTCTGCTGCCCTTTTCCGGCCGCGAACGTACTCGTTAATTATCACCCGAACGTAAATGCGGGCACGGAAACCCGGAGACCGGAGAAAACGGCGGAGCCGCGCCGCCCGGAATGGGCGACGCGGCTCCGCCGTGTGCTGTCACGCGCCGGTCAGACCGTCTCGGGCAGCTCTTCCAGGCCCTCGGCGACCAGTTTGGCCACCCGGTCCAGGGCGGCGTCCGCGCCCTCGGCGTCGGAAGCGAGGACGATCTCCTCGCCCCCCTGGGCGCCCAGACCCAGGACCGCCAGCATGGAGGCCGCGTTGACGGGGGTCCCCCCGGCCTTGGCGATCGTCATCGGGACGCCGGTGGCCGTGGCGGCTCGGACGAAGATGGAGGCGGGGCGGGCGTGGAGGCCCTCGGCCCAGCCGACGTTGACGCGGCGCTCAGCCATGTGATGCTGCCCTTCGTGTTCAGGGTTGTCTAGACCAGTGTCCCACAACGTGAAGCATGTCCGGAGCAGGCCGGTGCCCGCCCCCTCGGCTGACGCCGGACCGCGGCCTCGGTCCGGCGTGACGCCCCCGCACACTGCCCCGCGCCGTTGTCAGACGCGAGCCGTACGCTGGGCCCCATGCAGAACTCGGCGGACCGGCAGGAGTACCCAGCTCACTGGGAGGCCGACGTGGTGCTGCGCGACGGTGGCACCGCGCGCGTGCGGCCCATCACCGTTGATGACGCCGAGCGCCTGGTCAGCTTCTACGAGCAGGTCTCGGACGAGTCGAAGTACTACCGCTTCTTCGCGCCCTACCCGCGCCTGTCCGCCAAGGACGTCCACCGCTTCACGCACCACGACTTCGTGGACCGGGTGGGACTCGCCGCCACCATCGGAGGCGAGTTCATCGCCACCGTACGCTACGACCGCATCGGCCCGGACGGGACGCCCGCCTCCACCCCCGCCGACGAGGCCGAGGTCGCCTTCCTCGTGCAGGACGCCCACCAGGGCCGGGGCGTCGCCTCCGCCCTCCTCGAACACGTCGCCGCCGTCGCCCGCGAGCGCGGCATCCGCCGCTTCGCCGCCGAGGTGCTCCCCGCCAACACCAAGATGATCAAGGTGTTCACGGACGCCGGGTACACCCAGAAGCGCAGCTTCGAGGACGGCGTCGTCCGCCTGGAGCTGGACCTCGAACCCACCGACCGCTCGCTCGCCGTGCAGTACGCGCGCGAGCAGCGCGCCGAGGCCCGTTCCGTACAGCGGCTGCTGCTGCCCGGCTCGGTCGCCGTCATCGGCGCCGGACGCACCCCCGGCGGCGTGGGCCGCAGCCTCCTGCGCAACATCAAGGACGCCGGGTACACCGGCCGCCTCTACGCCGTGAACCGCGCCTTCGACGACACCTGGCAGGAGATCGACGGGGTACCGGCCCACCGCTCCGTCCGCGACATCGCCGACCACGTCGACCTCGCCGTCGTCGCCGTGCCCGCCGAACACGTCCCCGAGGTCGTCACCGAGTGCGGCGAACACGGCGTGCAGGGCCTCGTCGTGATCTCCGCCGGATACGCCGAGAGCGGCCCCGACGGACGCGAACGGCAGCGCGAACTCGTCCGCCACGCGCGCGCGTACGGGATGCGCATCATCGGGCCCAACGCCTTCGGCGTGATCAACACGGCGTCGGACGTCCGGCTCAACGCCTCCCTCGCCCCCGAGATGCCCCGCCCCGGCCGCATCGGCCTGTTCGCCCAGTCCGGCGCCATCGGCATCGCCCTGCTGTCCCGGTTGCACCGGCGCGGAGGCGGCGTCACCGGTGTGACCGGTGTCTCGACGTTCATATCCTCCGGCAACCGCGCCGACGTCTCCGGCAACGACGTCCTCCAGTTCTGGTACGACGACCCGGAGACCGACGTCGCCCTCATGTACCTGGAGTCCATCGGCAACCCCCGAAAGTTCACCCGCCTCGCCCGGCGTACGGCGGCGGCCAAACCGCTCGTCGTCGTGCAGGGCGCCCGCCACCGCGGGGCAGCGCCCCAGGGGCACGCCGTACGGGCCACCCGGCTGCCGCACGCCACGGTGTCCGCGCTGCTCCGGCAAGCCGGGGTGATCCGCGTCGACACCATCACCGAGCTGGTCGACGCCGGACTGCTGCTCGCGCGCCAGCCGCTCCCGGCCGGACCCCGGGTGGCGATCCTCGGCAACTCGGAGTCGCTGGGGCTGCTGACGTACGACGCCTGCCTCGCCGAAGGGCTGCGACCCCACCCGCCGCTGGACCTGACGACCGAGGCGGCACCGGAGGACTTCGGGGCGGCACTGGCGCGGGTACTGGCGGACGACACGTGTGACGCCGTCGTCGTGACGGCGATCCCCGCCATCGGGGAGACGTCGGCGGAGGACTCGGCGCTGGCGGAGGCGCTGCGGGCGGCGGTGGCGGCGGTGCCGACGAAGCCGGTGCTGGTGGTGCACGTGGAGCTGGGCGGGCTGGCGGAGGCGCTGTCGGCGGCGGCGAGCACGGCGCCGACGGTCGGCACCGGCAGTGGCGTCGGTACCAAGGCGCCCCACGTCGAGGGCGGTGCCCACCCGGCCCCCCTCCCGACCTCGCTCGAGCGGGGCAACCCCGATCGCTCCGCGGAACGACTGCCCACCGCACCAGACGCCGGAGCCGACTCCCCCCTCATCCCCGCCTACCCCGCCGCCGAGCGCGCCGTCCGGGCCCTCGCCGAAGCCGTGAAGTACGCGCAGTGGCGGCGTGAGGCCGCCGACCCGGGTCGGGTGCCCGAGTACGAGGACATCGACGAGAAGGGCGCCGCCAAACTGATCGGCGGCCTGCTCGCGCGGGGGCAGGGCCTGACGCTGGGTACCGAGGAGACGTACGAGCTGCTCGGTCAGTACGGCGTCGACGTCCACCGCGCGCTCCCCGCGGCCACCCCCGACGAGGCCGTCGCCGCCGCGCACGCCGTCGGCTACCCCGTCGCCCTCAAGGCCACCGCCCCGCACCTGCGCCACCGCGCCGACCTGGGCGGCGTCCGGCTCGACCTCGCGGACGAGGAACAACTGCGCCGCGCGTTCGCCGAGTTGACCGGGCTGTTCGGCAAGGCCGAGGAACTGCGCCCGGTGGTCCAGGGCATGGCCCCGCGCGGGGTCGACACCGTCATACGGGCCGTGATCGACCCGGCCGCCGGCGCCGTCCTGTCGTTCGGCCTGGCCGGAGCGGCCTCCCAGCTGCTCGGCGACATGGCGCACCGGCTGATCCCGGTCACCGACCGCGACGCGACCTCGCTGGTCAGGTCGATCCGGACGGCGCCCCTGCTGTTCGGCTGGCGCGGCTCCGCGCCCGTGGACACCCCCGCGCTGGAGGAACTGCTGCTGCGGGTCTCCCGGCTCGTCGACGACCACCCGGAGGTGGTGGCGGTCACCCTCGAACCGGTCGTCGTCGCCCCCGACGGCCTCAGCGTCCTCGGCGCCTCGGTCCGCCTCTCCCCGCCTCCCGCCCGCGACGACCTGGGCCCGCGCACCCTCCCGGCGTATTGACAAGGTGTCGAGCCAAGCGCGCGAGCGGTGCCTCGCAGTCAGTGGGTCCCCGTAGGATGGACGGCATGGCCAAGACCAGTACGACGACCCAGGGGCTGCGCGCGGCGATCGAGCGCAGCGGCTACTACCCGGCCCTCGTGGCCGAGGCGGTGGAGGCCGCGGTGGGCGGTGAGCCCGTGCGGTCGTACCTGGTGCACCAGGAGACGACGTTCGACCAGAACGAGGTGCGGCGGCACGTGACCGTGCTGGTCCTCACGGCCAACCGCTTCATCGTCAGCCACACCGACGAACAGGCCGCCGACAGCACCTCCCCGACGCCGTACGCCACCACCTCCACGGAGTCCGTGAAGCTCGGCCGGATCTCGTCCGTCGTGGTCAGCCGCGTCGTCGCCAACCCGGAGTCGTACAAGCCGGGCACGCTGCCGCGCGAGGTCGTGCTGACCATCGGCTGGGGCGCCGTCTCCCGTCTCGACCTGGAGCCCGCCGCCTGCGGCGACCCCAACTGCGAGGCGGACCACGGCTACACGGGCAACTCCACGGCCGACGACCTCAGCCTGCGCGTCAGCGAGGCCGGGGACGGCCCGGAGACCGTGCGCCAGGCGCTCGTCTTCGCGCAGGCCATCTCCGAGGCGACCGCGGACATCACCCGCTGATGGCACACCCCACCGCCTGGGAGCACCACTCCGAGCACCCCGAGCCCCTGTCCGTCGACTCCGCGCCGCGCCCCGAGTACGGCAGCGGCTCGCTCGCCGACCTGCTCCCCACCCTGGCCGCGGGCATGGGCGTCCCCGGCGCCACCGCGGCGATCCCGGAGCTGGCCCCCGCCGACCGGGCCTGCGTCTTCCTGATCGACGGCCTCGGCTGGGAGCAGTTGCGGGCGCACCCGCAGGAGGCGCCCTTCATGACCTCCCTGCTGGCCAGCTCACGCGGCGGCACCGGCCGCCCCCTGACCACCGGCTACCCCGCGACCACCGCGACGTCCCTCGCCTCCGTCGGCACCGGGCTGCCGCCGGGCGCGCACGGCCTGCCCGGCTACACCGTCCGCGACCCGGACACCGGCGAGCTGATGAACCAGCTCCGCTGGCAGCCGTACACCCCGCCGCGCCCCTGGCAGCCGTACCCGACGATCTTCCAGCGCGCCCACGACGCCGGGGTGCACGCGGCGCAGGTCTCCTCGCCCGCCTTCGAGAACACCCCGCTGACCAAGGTCGCGCTCAGCGGCGGAACGTTCCACGGGCGGCTGTCCGGCGAGGACCGCATGGACCTCGCGGCCGAGCAGCTGGCCGCGGGTGACCGCGCCCTCGTCTACACGTACTACGCCGAGGTGGACGGCGCGGGCCACCGCTTCGGCGTCGACTCCGACGCCTGGCGCGGCCAGCTGATGTACGTCGACCGGCTCGTACAGCGCCTCGCCGAGCAGCTCCCGCCGCGCACCGCGCTCTACGTCACCGCCGACCACGGCATGATCGACGTGCCGTTCGACGAGGAGCACCGCATCGACTTCGACACCGACTGGGAACTGCGCGCCGGGGTCGCCCTGTTCGGCGGCGAGGGCCGGGCCCGGCACGTGTACGCCGTGCCGGGCGCCCACAACGACGTGCTGACGTGCTGGCGCGAGGTGCTCGGCGAGCAGTTCTGGGTGGCCTCCCGGGACGAGGCGATCGCGGCGGGCTGGTTCGGCCCGCGGATCGACGAGCGGGTGTACGCGCGCATCGGTGACGTCGTCGCGGCGGCCCGGGACGACGTGCTCATCGTCGCCTCGGAGCGGGAGCCCAAGGAGTCGGCCATGGTCGGCAACCACGGTTCGATGACCCCCGCCGAGCAGCTGGTCCCGCTGCTCGAAGTACGCTCCTGACGCCCGCCACCCTCCCGACCTCACCGAAAGGTGCCCAACCCCCCATGCCCGAGCTGGTCTTCTTCTCCGGAACGATGGACTGCGGGAAGTCGACGCTGGCGCTCCAGATAGAGCACAACCGCTCCGCGCGGGGCCTGGCGGGCATGATCTTCACCCGTGACGACCGCGCGGGCGAGGGCAAGCTGTCCTCCCGGCTCGGTCTGGTCACCGACGCGGTGGAGGTCGAGGACGGCGCGGACCTGTACGCGTACCTCGTCGACCACCTCTCGCAGGGCGGACGCGCGGACTACGTGATCGCCGACGAGGCGCAGTTCCTGGCGCCGGAGCAGATCGACCAGCTCGCGCGGGTGGTCGACGACCTCGGTCTCGACGTGTACGCCTTCGGCATCACGACCGACTTCCGCAGCAAGCTCTTCCCCGGCTCCCAGCGGCTGGTGGAGCTGGCCGACCGGGTCGAGGTGCTCCAGGTCGAGGCCCTGTGCTGGTGCGGCGCGCGGGCCACGCACAACGCCCGCACGATCGGCGGCGAGATGGTGGTCGAGGGCGCCCAGGTCGTCGTCGGCGACGTCAACCAGTCCGAGGCCGTCGGCTACGAGGTACTGTGCCGCCGCCACCACCGCCGCCGGATGACCGCCGCGACCGCCCACGCGGCCACCCTCTCCCCGGACGTCCTGCCGGTGCCGCCGGGCTAGGGCGGGTGGCGAACGTCCCGCCTGCCGCCCGACGCCTGGCACTCCTCCAAGCTCTTCGAGCGGGGGTGACCCCGCTCGCCGCACCGGGCGGAAGCCCACGTACCACCCGTACGAGGCTTTCCGTCGGCACGCCCAAGCTCTCGGCTCCGTTCGAGCAGGGGGCCCCGTGACGCCGCTCGGCCCGCCCTGCGGGCGGACGACGGGACCTGCGCGACACGTCCTAGCGCGACGACGGCCGCAGCAGCGCGAAGCGGGCGCCCTCCGGGCAGGCCACGGTGGCCACCCGGCCGTGCTCGCCGTCCCGGGCCTGGGCGATGACGTGGCCGCCCAGGTCGACGACGCGGGAGAGCGCCTCCTCCAGGTCCTCGACCTCGAAGTACGTCACCCAGTGCGGCCCCCGGTCCCGCGGCAGCGTGTTGCCCACGCCGTGGATCCCGGCGACGGGGCGGCCGTCGACGAGGAGGGTGACGTAGTCGAAGTCGGCGGAGACGACCGGCTCCTCGTCGTAGCCGAAGACGGACTCGTAGAACTTGGCGACGCCGACCGTCTCGAAGGTGAGCAGCTCGTTCCAGACGGGCGTGCCGGGCACCCCGGTGACGGCCGTGCCGGGCAGGGCCACCGCCTGCCAGACACCGAAGACCGCGCCGGACGGGTCGGAGCCGATCGCCAGCCGCCCGTCGTCGGCGGCGTCCAGTGGGCCCACGCCGAGGGTGCCGCCGCACAGCCGGACCTGGTCGGCGGTCCGGTCGGCGTCGTCGGTGGCGAGGTAGGGCGTCCAGGCGACGGGCAGGTGCCGGTCGGGCGGGAGCTGGCCGATGCCCGCCACCTCACGGCCGTCCAGCAGCGCCCGCACATAGGGGCCGAGTTGCCGGGGGCCCGGCCTGAACTCCCAGCCGAACAGGGCGCCGTAGAACGCCTGGGTGGTGGCCATCCCGTGCACCATCAGACTCACCCAGCAGGGTGTGCCGGGCGCGTACGGGGCGTGCGCTTCGCCGCTGCGGCCCGCCGGCCCCCGTGCCTCGGTCATCGTCACTCTCTTCTCGGCCCCTCGCGGTGGCCGCGTCGCTTCCGCCCTTCGACCCCCGTGCCGATGCTCGCACCACGCGTGGCACCACGCGCTCCGGGCGCGCCGCCACGGCCCGTCCCCGTACCGCGTCTCTCACCGCGCCCGTTCTGCGCCCGTTCTGCGCCCGCTCTTCGCTTTGCGTGCGATTGCGGCTGTCGGCTTGTTGCACAGCATGTGCCCGATCCCGTACGCGTGGTGATCAGACCTGCCCGGCGGGCAGAGTAGCCGGACACGGACGACGCGGCCACCCCATGCGCGAGGATGGTGGCCATGAACGCCATCATCTCCGCATCCGAACTCGCGAGCGACCTGGCGGGCGAGAACCCGCCAGTGCTGCTCGACGTCCGCTGGCAGCTGTCCCTGGCCAAGGCGGCCGGGGCGCCGCCCTTCGACGGCCACGCCGAGTACCTGACCGGGCATGTTCCGGGTGCCGTCTTCGTCGACCTGGACCGGGAGCTGGCCTCGGCGCCGGGTGCGGCGGGTCGGCACCCGCTGCCGGATCTGGCTCAGTTCGGTGCCGTGATGCGCCGCGCGGGCGTGACGGCGGGGCGGGCGGTCGTCGTCTACGACGGCGGGCAGGGCTGGGCGGCGGCCCGCGCGTGGTGGCTGCTGCGCTGGACGGGTCACCCGGACGTGCGGGTCCTCGACGGCGGACTGCCCGCGTGGCCCGGGGAGCTGTCGACGCGTGAGCCGTCGCCGCCGGAGGGCGATTTCGAGCCGGTTCCGGCGCCCGAGGGCCTCCTCGACGCGGACGCCGCCGCCGCGCTGGCCCGCTCCGGGGTGCTGCTGGACGCGCGGGCGGCGGAGCGCTACCGGGGCGACGTGGAGCCCATCGACAGGGTCGGCGGGCACATCCCGGGCGCGGTCTCCGCGCCCACCACAGACAACGTCGGCCCGGACGGCCGCCTCCTCCCCGAGGAGGAGTTGCGGGCCCGCTTCAAGGCCCTCGGCGCCGCCGACGGCACCCCGGTCGGCGTCTACTGCGGCTCGGGCGTCTCCGCCGCCCACGAGGCGCTCGCGCTGGCCGTGGCCGGCATTCCGGCGGCGCTGTACGCCGGTTCGTGGTCGGAGTGGTCGTCGGACCCGGAGCGACCGGTGGCCGTGGGGGCGGATCCGCAGTAGGGCGCGGCGTACGCGGGGCACCGCGCGCGGCGTACGCGAGGCATTCCGCGCCCCTGTCGGGGGCGCGGTTCCTCCCGCCGTCCGGTACGCCCGTCCCGCTCCTCCTGTACGCCCCGCTACTCCTGCTTCTTGCGCCGCGTACCGAAGACGATCTCGTCCCAGCTGGGCACCGCCGCCCGGCGGCCCGGACGGACACCGTCCGCTTCCGCCTGCCGGTCGGTGGAGCCGATGAGCCGGTCCCGGTGGCTGCCGACGGAACGCGGCATGAGGACGTCCGCGTAGGCCGCCCCGGCACCGGCCGAGGCCGCGGGTGCCGCGGATTCCTCCGCGGCGGGCTCCTCCTCCGGCTCCTCGACGGGCTCCGGCGCGGGCCGCTCGGGCACCACCAGGTCGCCGCGGAAGCTCGGCACCGCCTCCAGCAGGCTGGTCAGCGAGTCCCGTTCGGCCGCGCCGATCTCCTCGACGGGCTCGGGCGGCGCGGGCGGGTTCGGCCGCTCGCGGTCGGCGGTACGGTCCAGCGGCCGGTCGCGCGGGAGCCGGGCGATACGCGGCACGAACGGGAAGCTGGGCTCGGGGGCGCCGAGGTCGTCGGACTCGCCGATCAGCGCGCGCGCCTCGTCGTCGACCGCCTGGACGAGCCGCCGGGGCGGGTCGTACGTCCAGCTCGCCGAGTGCGGTTCGCCCGCGACCCGGTAGACCAGCAGGACCTCCCAGGTGCCGTCGTCGCGGCGCCAGGAGTCCCACTGGACGGTGTCCTTCTCGGCGCCGCGCAGCAGCAGCCGCTCCTGGACGGCCTCGCCGAGCAGCGGGCCGGAGTTCTCGCCGGGGCGGCGGACCGGGGTCTTGCGGGCCCGCTCGGCCATGAAGGCGCGCTCGGCGAGCACGGGGCCTTCGAAGCGGCGTACGCGGTCGACGGGGATGCCCGCCATCTGGGCGACCTCTTCCGCGGTCGCGCCCGCGCGTATGCGCGCCTGGATGTCGCGGGGGCGGAGATGGCTCTCCACCTCGATCTCGATCTGGCCGAGGCGGGGACGGTCGCCGCGCACGGCGGCGCGGAGCCGTTCGTCAATCGGAAGCGTGTACTCCGTTGAGTCCGCAGCCTTCAGCACCAGCCGTGTGCCGTCATTGGAGACGGCCACGACACGCAGTTCGGGCATGGGGACCTCCCGGGTGGTGCCTGCCGACGTCACGTGCGTCGCTGCTTCCGCTAGTCGAGTGTGGCCTGCCCGGGTGCAGCCTGCCACAACCTTGCCGAGTTGCCCGGCGTGTCGGGCGCGGGCCCTGGATCGCCGTTATGGCACGGTTACCTATTCGCAACGCTAAGTGACCAACTCCGTCACCCTGTGCAACAAGCCCCCTCCTGGCGGTCCTTGGTGGTTCCGGACAGCCTGGCGGGAGTCCGGGCCCAGGGCTCGCAACAGTACTCCATTCGGGCCACCTGCGTGGATGGGCGCGCCGCCCAACTTCTGGCAAGGGCCGGTGTGCGCCGGGTTTCCCGATCATGGAAGTGGCGTACTTCACGCGATCTGGGGACGTTCGCCGACCGGCCCGCCCGGCTACGCGCCGAGCACCCGCCGCAAGTAGGCGTTCTGGAACCGCCGCTGGGGGTCCAGCCGGTCCCGCAGCGCGGTGAACTCCCCGAACCGGGGGTAGACCTGGGCGAGGTACTCCGCGTCGCGCGTGTGCACCTTCCCCCAGTGCGGTCGCCCCTCGTGCGCGGTGAAGACGCGCTCGGCGGCGGTGAAGTATGCCTGGTAGGGCGTCCCCTTGAACAGGTGCACGGCGATGTAGGCGCTGTCGCGGCCGGAGGCGGTGGACAGGGTGATGTCGTCGGCGGGCGCGGTGCGCACCTCCACCGGGAAGCTGACCCGCAGCCCCGACCGCTCGATCATGGACTTCAGTTCACGCAGCGCGTCCGTCACCGCCGCGCGCGGGAGGGCGTACTCCATCTCCACGAAACGCACCCGGCGCGGCGAGGTGAAGACCTTGTAGGGGATGTCGGTGTACGTCCGTGCGGACCACGCGCGGCTGGCGATCCGCGCGATGCCGGGGATGGCGGCGGGGACGCCGCGGCCCACCACGTTGGCCACCTGCCACACCCCGTTGGAGAGGAACTCCTCCTCCAGCCAGCCGCTGATCCGGCCGACGGGCTGTTCGGGGCCCGCGCTGCGGTTGTTGCGCTTGGTGCTGCACCGGTCGGTGTGCGGGAACCAGTAGAACTCGAAGTGCTCGTTCTCGGCCCAGAGTTCCTCGAACTCGGCGAGGACCCGCCGAAACGGCATCGGCTCCTCCCGGGCGGTGAGCAGGAAGACGGGTTCCACGGCGAGGGTGATCGCGGTGACGATGCCGAGGGCGCCCAGGCCGATGCGCGCGGCGGCGAACACCTCCGGGTTCTCCTCGGCGGAGCAGTTGAGCACCGAACCGTTGGCGGTCACCAGCTCAAGGCCCCTGATCTGCGCGGCGATGGACCCGGAGTCCCGGCCGGTGCCGTGCGTGCCCGTGCTGACCGCGCCGGAGACCGTCTGCTCCATGATGTCGCCCATGTTGGTCAGGGACAGCCCCTCGCGGGCCAGGGCGGCGTTGAGCCTCTTGAGCGGGGTGCCCGCCTCGACGGTGACCGTCATGGCCGCACGGTCGATGTGGCGGATGCCGGTCAACAGTTGAGGGCGTATCAACACGCCGTCGGTGGCGGCTATGGACGTGAAGGAGTGCCCCGTACCCACGGCCTTCACCGTGAGGTCGTCCTCGGCGGCCCGGCGCACCGCGTCGGCCAGCTCGTCGACGGAGGCGGGCGTGACCTCCCGCGCGGGGCGGGCGGTCACGTTGCCGCCCCAGTTACGCCAGGTGCCGCTCTTCCCGCTCACTGTGGTGCTCAACGGTGCCTCCCCGCCCTGGGGCCGGCCTGCGCAGCCGGCGGTAACCGAGGAAACCGACCGCGACCGCGACGGCCCCGGACACCGCCGGAACCCCGTACCCGGCGCGCGCGCCGGCGGCGTCGATCACCCAGCCGGCCACCGAGGAGCCGACCGCGACCCCCACCGCGAGTCCGGTGCTCACCCAGGTCATGCCCTCGGTCAGCTGCGCGCGTGGTACGTGCTCTTCGATGAGGGACATCGTCGTGATCATCGTGGGAGCGATGGCGAGACCCGCGACGAAGAGCGCCACGGCCAGAAACGGCAGGTTCCCGACCAGTAGGAGGGGGATCATACTCACGCCCATCGCACAGACACCCAGCAGCCACCGGCGTTCCGGCGCCCCCTTGACGTGCAGCAGCCCGAAGACGGCGCCCGCCGCGCAGGAGCCCGCCGCGTACACCGCGAGGACGACGCTCGCGGCACCCTTGTGACCCCGCTCCTCGGCGAAGGCGACCGTGACCACGTCGACGGCCCCGAAGATCGCCCCGGTCGCCACGAACGTCGTCACCAGCACCTGGAGGCCCCGGGACCGCAGCGCGCTGCCGCCGCCCGTGCCACCGTCCCGCTCGCGCGGGTGCGGCTCCGGTTCGGTGGCGCGCTGCGCGGTCAGCCAGAAGACGCCGACCGCCAGGAAGCAGGCCGCCAGCAGCGGTCCGGCCTCCGGGAACCACGCGGTCGACAGCCCGATGGAGATGATCGGCCCGAAGATGAAGCAGACCTCGTCGATCACGGACTCGAAGGAGTACGCGGTGTGCAGCTGCGGGGTGCCCCGGTAGAGCGCGGCCCAGCGGGCCCGGACCATCGCGCCGACGCTCGGCACGCACCCGATGCCGACGCAGGCCGCGAACAGCACCCACCTCGGCCACCCGTAGTGCGCGGCGAACAGCAGCACGGCCGCCGCGGCCAGCGCGAACAGGGTGGCCGGGCGCAGCACCCGCCGCTGCCCGTACTGGTCCACCAGCCGCGACACCTGCGGGCCCGCCACCGCCGCCGACAGCGCGATGGTGGCCGACAGCGCGCCCGCGAGGCCGTACTCCCCGGTGAGCTGGGAGACCATCGTCACCACGCCGATGCCCATCATCGACAGCGGCATCCGCCCGAGGAACCCGGCAGTGGCGAACGCCCTGGCACCGGGGGCGGCGAACAGGGCGCGATAGGGGCTGGGCACGGGGGTCTCCGGTGGGTAAGGCGTTCGGTAAGGCGTGACCGCAGCCGGTACAGCTTACGAGTTAGGCAACCCTAACGCACCCGTTCGGGTCAGGGGCGACCACGTCGCCCACCCCGCCGTTGTCCGGCTGTCCGTGGCGAGTGGCAGGATCGGGGCCATGTCTGACGTGCCCGACGCCACCCCCGACGTCACTCCCTATGACGCCCTCCTCCTGCTCTCCTTCGGCGGCCCGGAGGGACCCGACGACGTGGTCCCGTTCCTGGAGAACGTGACGCGGGGGCGGGGCATCCCCAAGGAACGCCTCAAGGAAGTCGGCCAGCACTACTTCCTGTTCGGCGGGGTCAGCCCGATCAACGACCAGAACCGCGCCCTGCTGGACGCCCTGCGCGAGGACTTCGCCGGCCACGGCCTGGACCTGCCGGTCTACTGGGGCAACCGGAACTGGGCCCCGTACCTGACGGACACCCTGCGCGACATCGTCCGCGACGGCCACCGCCGCGTCCTCGTGCTCGCGACCAGCGCCTACGCCTCGTACTCCGGCTGCCGCCAGTACCGGGAGAACCTCGCCGACGCCCTCGCCCGGCTCGCCTCCGAGGGCCTCGACCTGCCCCAGGTCGACAAGCTCCGGCACTACTTCAACCACCCGGGCTTCGTCGAGCCCATGATCGAGGGCGTCCTGCGCTCCCTGGCCGACCTCCCCGAAGACGTCCGGGACGGCGCCCACATCGCCTTCTCGACCCACTCCATCCCGGACACCGCCGCCGACACCTCCGGTCCCGTGGAGGGCCACGGCGACGGCGGCGCGTACGTCCGCCAGCACCTGGACGTCGCCCGCCTGATCGCGGACGCCGTCCGCGAGCGCACGGGCGTCGACCACCCCTGGCGGCTCGTCTACCAGTCCCGCTCCGGCGCCCCGCACATCCCGTGGCTGGAGCCCGACATCTGCGACCACCTGGAGGAGCGGCACGCGGCCGGGGTCCCGGCGGTCGTCATGGCCCCCATCGGCTTCGTCTCCGACCACATGGAGGTCCTCTACGACCTCGACACCGAGGCGACGGCCAAGGCGGCGGGGCTCGGCCTGCCGGTGCGCCGCTCGGCCACCGTCGGCGCCGACCCCCGCTTCGCCGCCGCCGTCCGCGACCTGGTCCTGGAGCGCGCCGCCACCGAGCGCGGCCAGCGGGTCACCCCGTGCGCCCTCGGCGCCCTCGGCGCCAGCCACGACGTCTGCCCCGTCGGCTGCTGCCCCGCCCGCGCCCCCCGGCCCGCCGCCGCGGGCGCCGACAGCCCCTACGCATGAGGAGCCCCGTGACCGACCGCCTGCACGTCGAACTGATCGGGCTCGCCCACGAGGCGGCCCGCCGCGCGGGCGCGCTGCTCCGGGACGGCCGCCCGGCCGACCTCGCGGTCGCCGCCACCAAGTCCAGCCCGATCGACGTCGTGACCGAGATGGACATCGCCGCCGAGAAGCTGATCACCGACCTGATCTCCAACCACCGCCCCGACGACGGCTTCCTCGGCGAGGAGGGCGCCGCCACCGAGGGCACCTCCGGCGTCCGCTGGGTGATCGACCCGCTCGACGGCACGGTGAACTACCTCTACGGGCTGCCCACCTGGGCCGTCTCCATCGCGGCCGAGCACCACGGGGAGACCGTCGTCGGCGTGGTCGCCCTGCCGATGCGCGGGGAGACCTTCTCCGCGGTCCTCGGCGGCGGCGCCCGCGCCACCGGCGCCTGGACCGGCGAGCGCAGGCTGACCTGCCGTCCGGCACCGCCCCTGGACCAGGCCCTGGTCTCCACCGGCTTCAACTACGTCACCGGCGTCCGCGACCACCAGGCCGAGGTCGCCCGGCAACTGATCCCCCAGCTGCGCGACATCCGCCGCGGCGGCTCGGCCGCGGCCGACCTGTGCGACCTGGCCGCGGGCCGCCTCGACGGCTACTACGAGCGCGGCCTGCACCCCTGGGACCTGGCGGCCGGCGACCTCATCGCCCGCGAGGCGGGCGCCCTGACCGGCGGCCGCCCCGGAGAACGCCCCTCATGGGACCTGGCGGTCGCGGCGACACCCGGCGTCTTCGCACCCCTCCAGACCCTCCTGGAGGACCTCGGCGCCTGGCACGACTGAACAGACGGCACACGCACGAAGAACGGGCCCCCGGCGCTGGATTCGCCGGGGGCCCGTTCCCCTACTGTCCGAAAGCCGGTCACGCGTTGAAGACGCCGACCTCCACACCGTGCTCGGCGGCCAGGCGGCGGAGGTCGTCCAGCTCGCCCTGTTCCACCTCGACGAGGAAGTCGTCGCCTTCGTCACGAGCCCGCGTCAGGTCCGACTCGGTCGCCCTTATGCGCTGCAGAAGTCCTGCCGTGAATGCGTCCATGCTGCGCCCCCTCGTCCTGGGTCGTGGGTCGATGGCACGGGGGTGTGCCGTTCGGAAGGGGCGATCACGTCTCCCGTAGGTGCCCAGCGCTGCCCAGCCGGGCGGCGACGGTGCCGGACACCCACGCCCACTCTGCGAAGCGGCCGCGGCATACCGCATGGTGTTGCGGTACAAGCAGAGCGTGATCGCGGGGTGTAAAGCGTCCTCCCCCCACTGCCTCCCACGGAAACCTCGACCGGGCGAGAAAATCCGGCGTCCCCACGAGCCCCGCGGCCCGCCCCGCACCCCTCCCCGCAGGCGGATCTCCCGCCTTACAGCCGACTTATGGCCGAAAAGGGCAGGATGGAGGCAACACACCCCAGGCAGCCCTGCCCGCGCGTGCCCTGGAGCTACGCGGGTGGACACGAGGAAGGACCAGCGACGTGCGCGTACTCGTCGTCGAGGACGAGCAGCTGCTCGCCGATGCGGTGGCCACCGGACTGCGCCGGGAGGCCATGGCCGTCGACGTCGTGTACGACGGCGCGGCCGCCCTGGAGCGCATCGGCGTCAACGACTACGACGTGGTCGTCCTCGACCGCGACCTCCCCGTGGTCCACGGCGACGACGTCTGCCGCAAGATCGTCGAGCTGGGTATGCCCACGCGCGTGCTGATGCTCACGGCGTCGGGCGACGTCAGCGACCGGGTCGAGGGCCTGGAGATCGGCGCCGACGACTACCTCCCCAAGCCCTTCGCCTTCAGCGAGCTGACGGCACGCGTGCGCGCGCTGGGCCGCCGTACGAGCGTCCCGCTGCCGCCCGTCCTGGAGCGGGCCGGGATCAAGCTCGACCCGAACCGCCGCGAGGTCTTCCGGGACGGCAAGGAGGTGCAGCTGGCGCCCAAGGAGTTCGCCGTACTGGAGGTCCTGATGCGCAGCGAGGGCGCGGTCGTCTCGGCCGAGCAACTGCTGGAGAAGGCGTGGGACGAGAACACCGACCCGTTCACCAACGTGGTCCGGGTGACGGTGATGACCCTCCGCCGCAAGCTGGGCGAGCCGCCGGTGATCGTCACGGTGCCCGGCTCCGGCTACCGGATCTGATGCCCCGTGGCAGCCACCCCGGCGCCGCCCCAGGCGCCCCCGAAGCCCACCTGGGACCCCAGGCGGCCCGCCCAGCCGCCCTGGCTGCGCCCGACCATCCGGATACGGCTCACGCTGCTGTACGGCGGCATGTTCCTGATCGCCGGAATCCTGCTGCTGTCGATCATCTACCTGCTCGCGGCGCAGGCGCTGAACACGGGGAACGAACCGCCGTTCAAGATCATCGGCGCCAAGGAGATCAGCGTCACGAGTGACGCCTGCCCGGCGATCAACAACGTGAGCAGCATCCCGCTGGCCGAGTTCAACCGGGCGATCAGCGACTGCATCGACCACCAGCGCCAGGACGCCCTGGACAACCTCCTCAGCCGCTCCCTGCTGGCCCTGCTGGGCCTGGCGGTGATCGCGTTCGCCTTCGGGTACGCCATGGCCGGACGCGTCCTGTCGCCGCTCGGCCGGATCACCCGCACCGCCCGCGCGGTGGCCGGGTCCGACCTCTCCCGGCGGATCGAGCTGGACGGCCCGGACGACGAGCTGAAGGAGCTGGCCGACACCTTCGACGACATGCTGGAGCGGCTCCAGCGGGCCTTCACGGCACAGCAGCGCTTCGTCGGCAACGCCTCGCACGAACTGCGCACCCCGCTGGCGATCAACCGCACCCTGCTGGAAGTGCACCTGTCGGACCCGAACGCGCCGGTGGAACTCCAGCAACTGGGGAAGACGCTGCTGGCCACCAACGAGCGCAGCGAGCAACTCGTCGAGGGCCTGCTGCTGCTCGCCCGCAGCGACAACCAGATCGTGGAGCGCAAGCCGGTCGACCTCGCCGAGGTCGCCGGGCAGGCCGTCGACCAGGTGCGTGCCGAGGCCGAGGCCAAGGGCGTGCGGATCCACGGCGAGCAGAAGCCCGCCGTCGTCCGGGGCAACGGCGTGCTGCTGGAGCGGATCGCGCTGAACCTCGTACAGAACGCCGTGCGGTACAACGTCCCCGAGGGCGGCTGGGTGGAGGTCACCACGGACGTCCAGGCCGGCCACGCGGTCCTCGTGGTGTCCAACACGGGGCCGGTCGTCCCGGCGTACGAGATCGACAACCTCTTCGAGCCGTTCCGGCGGCTGCGCACCGAGCGGACCGGCAGCGACAAGGGCGTGGGGCTCGGGCTGTCCATCGTGCGGTCGGTGGCACGGGCCCACGGCGGGCACATCTACGCCAGACCGCGTGAAGGGGGTGGACTGGAGATGCGGGTCACCCTGCCTGTCTGAGATCCTTTCGCCGCACACCCGGGGCACACCGAGGATGTTCGCTTTGCGCGGAATTTTCTGGGCACTCGGTCTGCTACGTGATGTGTGATCGATCACAAGGACGATTTTCCGGCCGTATACTCTCCGTGATCATGAGGAGTGGTGGAAAGCCTGGAAAATCCGGGTTTTCCGGTGGCTTGATCACGGGAAGTACCCGGTGGGACCCCTTTGTAGTGCAAGCTCCGGACCGTGTACGGTCCCGATCGCCATCCAAGCCGATCACTCATGAGGAGTTCGGTTGGGTGTCGATTGAGTAACAGACCTTGATGTGAGGCAAAATCTCCGCCTCGGGTCGGGCACAAGTCCGGCCTCTCACGCGTTACGTGCGCTGGAGACACCGCAGACACCCGGAGGGGGAGAGCGACATGGCAACCGATTACGACACTCCACGCAAGACCGACGACGACGTCGACTCGGACAGCCTCGAAGAGCTGAAGGCTCGTCGAAACGACAAGTCGGCCTCGACCGTCGACGTCGACGAGTTCGAAGCGGCCGAGGGCATGGAACTGCCCGGCGCAGACCTCTCGAACGAGGAACTGGCCGTCAGGGTGCTGCCGAAGCAGCAGGACGAGTTCACCTGCATGAGCTGCTTCCTGGTACACCACCGCAGCCAGCTGGCCCGGGAGAAGAACGGCCAGCCGATCTGCCGCGACTGCGACTGAGGCGGGGTCGGCCGTGACTGGCTCGACCCCACCTTGGAAGCGCCGTTCCCCCCGACGGGGAGCGGACTCGGGGCCGCACGACGGCCCCCACGGCGTGCGTGACGACGAGCGGGGCTCATCCGCGGCGGATATCCCGCCCGCGCGATCAGCCCCGCTCGAACCGGTCGGAGGCGGGGGCCGCACCCCGGTGCCGGCCCCCCGCCCCGCGCCCGTCGCCCGCAGAAGGGCGGCGGCGGTCCGGGACAGGGCCGGACAGCTGGCCCAGGAAGGCCTCCGCAGGGGCTCAGACCGGGCGAGGGCGGGGCTGGCCCACCTCACCGACCGGATCATCCAGAACGCCCCCCGGATCCCCGTACGGGACCTCGCGACCCTGCGCGGGCAGTTCCCCGGGCTCGGCCCCGAGGAGCTCGCCGACAAGCTCGTGGCGGGCGCGGTGAACGCGTCGGCGACGGTCGGCGCGGGCGTCGGCGCGGCGGCCATGCTGCCGGTGCCGCCCGCGATGCCGACCGAACTGGCCGCGGAGATCACCGGCGTGGCCGCGGTCGAGCTGAAGCTGATCGCCGAACTCCACGAGGTCTACGGCGTCCGGCCGCCCGGCACCCTCAAGGACCGCAGCACCGCCTACCTCAGGTCGTGGTCCGGCGAGCGCGGGATCGACGTACTCAAACCGGCCTCCGTCGACACCGCCCTCGGCGGTCAGATGAGGCGGGAGCTGCGGCAGCAGATCATGAAGCGCATGGTCCGCAACATGCCGAACCTGATGCCTTTCCTGGTGGGCGCCGCGGTCGGCGCGGTGATGAACCGCCGGGACACCAGAAAGCTCGCGGACCGCGTCCGCGGGGACCTGCGCAGGCTCCAGGTGCCGTGGGCGGAGCTGCCCGCGCTGCCCCCGCTGGAGCGCCCCACCGATCCGCTGGGCGTCGAGAGCGCCCCCGACTCGCCCCACCAGCGCTGAGAGCGGCCTACGCCGCGGCCGTCCTGGCCGCCGCCAGCGCCGCCGCCAGCCGCTCCGGCTCCCGGGTCGACAGGTACAGGTACGGCGTCGGGTCCTCGGGATCCGTGACCACCACCCGCAGCGCCGTGGGGATGTAGGCGCGCAGCAGCAGGAAGGCGCGGGTGTCGGCCTTGTGCGTGCGCCAGGCGCGCGCCTCCTCGGCGTCCAGCACCTCCGCCTCGCCCAGCGCCGCCACCGGGATCCTCGCGTCGCCCGCGATCAGCGAGCCACCCACCACCCGGATCCGCACCGAGCCGTACGAACTGGCCATGGTCGCCGCCACCGCCGTACCGCCCGCGAGGCCGCCCAGCATCGGCAGCGTGCCGAACGGCAGCAGGATCAGCGCCAGCGAGAGGCCCACCAGGAGACTGATCAGCCACCAGGAGCGGGGCGCGGTGAGACGTTCTTCGTACGGGGTGGCCGAGAGCTGCATACGGCCAAGCTTGACACGGTGTCCGGGAATCGCCGACGCGCGGGTAAGGTCTGCGCCTGTGAGTGGTACTTCCGCAGCTCTGCAGCCCCCGGCCGACGCCGTCGCGCCGGTACGGCACCCCGACGCCCCCGCCCCCGGCGACCTGCTCGGCGCGCACTACGGCCAGTGTTTCGGCTGCGGCGGCGAGCAGCCGCACGGGCTGCACCTCGCCGCGCGCGCCGGTGAAGGCGTGTCGATCACCGCCGAGTTCACCGTGCAGCCCGCCCACCAGGGCGCCCCCGGCCTCGCGCACGGCGGGGTGCTCGCCAGCGCCCTGGACGAGACGCTCGGCTCGCTGAACTGGCTGCTGCGCACGATCGCCGTGACCGGACGGCTGGAGACCGACTTCGTCCGGCCGGTGCCCGTCGGCACCACCCTGCACCTGGCCGCCGAGGTGACCGCGGTGGCCGGGCGGAAGATCTACTCGACCGCCACCGGGCGCGTCGGCGGCCCCGACGGGCCCGTGGCGGTACGCGCGGACGCCCTCTTCATCGAGGTCAAGGTCGACCACTTCATCGACCACGGCCGCACGGAGGAGATCCGCGCCGCCATGGACGACCCGGACCAGGTCAGGCGGGCCCGCGCCTTCGAGGTCAATCCGTGAGCCGGGACGCCGTACCGGTGCTGATCCGGCGCGTCGACCCGGACGTACCGCTGCCGTCGTACGCGCACCCGGGGGACGCGGGGGCCGACCTGCGCACCACCGAGGCGCGCGAACTGGCCCCGGGGGAGCGGGCCGTGCTGCCGACGGGGGTGTCTGTGGCGCTGCCGGAGGGGTACGCGGCCTTCGTGCACCCGAGGTCGGGGCTCGCCGCCCGCTGTGGTGTGGCCCTGGTGAATGCCCCGGGGACGGTTGATGCCGGGTACCGTGGGGAGATCAAGGTGATCGTGGTGAATCTCGACCCGCGCGAGTCCGTGCGGTTCGAGCGCTTCGACCGGATTGCCCAACTGGTCGTCCAGCAGGTCGAGAGGGTCCGCTTCCAGGAGGTGGCGGAGCTTCCCGGCTCGGCGCGGGCCGAGGGGGGCTTCGGGTCCACCGGCGGCCATGCCGCGGTGACCGGTGCGACCGGCGTGCCCCGTGGGACGGGTGTGTCCGGTAAGTCCGGTGAGGCCGCAGGTAAGAGCAGTACTAACGGTCGGGCCGCCGAGGGCGGCCAGGCGGGTGGGTATCGATACGCTTCGGTCGTATCCGACCGGGAAGGACAGTGACGTGTTCGGACGTCGCAAGAAGAAGGGCTCCGCTGACGGCGCGGCGGACGCGGCGAGCGAGGCCGAGCAGGTCGTCGACGGAGTCGGCACTGAGGCGGGCGAGGGCGAGCGCGAGCGGGTGCGGCTGGAGCCGGAGCCCCGGCCCGACGGGCCCTGGGACAGCACCGAGGTCCGCGAGCCCGGCGAGGGCCGGGTCGACCTCGGCGGCCTGTTCGTGCCGGGTGTCGACGGCATGGAGCTGCGGGTCGAGGTGGCCGGGGACGCGATCGTCGCGGCGACCGTCGTGCTGCGTGACAGCGCCATCCAGCTCCAGGCGTTCGCCGCCCCCAAGCGCGAGGGCATCTGGGGCGAGGTCCGCGAGGAGATCGCCTCCGGCATCACCCAGCAGGGCGGCATCATCGACGAGGTCGAGGGTCCGCTGGGCTGGGAGCTGCGGGCCCAGGTGCCGGTGCAGCTGCCGGACGGCACGGGCGGCTTCCAGGTCGTGCGGTTCGTCGGCGTGGACGGCCCCCGCTGGTTCCTGCGCGGGGTGATCTCCGGCCAGGGCGCGGTGCAGCCGCAGGCGGCCGGGCTCCTCGAGCAGATCTTCCGCGACACGGTCGTGGTCCGCGGCGAGGGTCCGATGGCGCCTCGCGACCCGATCGTCCTGAAGCTGCCGAACGACGCGCAGATGGTCCCCGAGGCCATCCAGCAGGAGGACCAGGCGTCCTCCCGCTTCTCCGGCGGCATGGGCCAGCTCCAGCGCGGACCGGAGATCACCGAGGTCCGCTGAGTACGTCGTACAGGGGCCGTGCCCGGAGGGGTGCGGCCCCTGACGTGTGCCGGGGCACGCGTCAGGGGCGCGTCAAAGTCCCCCGTCACTCACCACCCCATCCGATATGTCCCGAACACGGGTCGTAATCTCGATGCTGCGTCAGCGGCAGGGCACGAGACACGGACAGTTGGGGTCATGGCACGCGGCAAGCTACGGATCTACCTCGGCGCGGCACCGGGCGTGGGCAAGACCTACGCGATGCTCGCCGAGGCGCACCGCCGCGTCGAGCGGGGCACCGACTGCGTCGTGGGGTTCGTCGAGCACCACGGCCGCGCCCGCACCGAGGTGCTGCTGCACGGCCTGGAGCAGGTCCCGCGCCGGGAGCTGACCCACCGCGGCGCGGTCTTCGCCGAGATGGACGTGGACGCCGTACTGGCCCGGCGGCCCCGGGTGGCGCTGGTGGACGAACTGGCGCACGGCAACGTGCCCGGCTCCCGCAACGCCAAGCGGTGGCAGGACGTGCAGGAGCTGCTGGCCGCCGGGATCGACGTGGTCTCCACGGTCAACATCCAGCACCTGGAGTCACTCGGTGACGTCGTGGAGTCGATCACCGGGGTGCGGCAGCGGGAGACCGTGCCGGACGAGGTCGTCCGCCGTGCCGACCAGATCGAACTGGTCGACATGGAGCCCGAGGCGCTGCGCCGCCGGATGGCGCACGGCAACGTCTACCAGCCCGACAGGATCGACGCCGCGCTGTCGAACTACTTCCGGCCCGGCAACCTCACCGCCCTGCGCGAACTGGCGCTGCTGTGGGTGGCCGACCGCGTCGACGCGTACCTCCAGCAGTACCGCGCGGACCACCAGGTCTCGCGGATCTGGGGCTCCCGGGAGCGGATCGTCGTCGGGCTGACCGGCGGTCCGGAGGGCCGCACCCTGATCCGGCGCGCCGCCCGGCTGGCCGAGAAGGGCGCCGGGGGCGAGGTGCTCGCCGTCTACATAGCCCGCAGCGACGGCCTGACCAGCGCCTCACCGAAGGAACTCGCCGTCCAGCGCACCCTGGTCGAGGACCTCGGCGGCACCTTCCACCAGGTCGTCGGCGACGACATACCCGCGGCGCTGCTGGCGTTCGCGCGCGGGGTGAACGCCACCCAGATCGTGCTCGGCTCCTCGCGCCGCACCGGCTGGCAGTACGTCTTCGGGCCGGGCGTCGGCGCCACCGTCGCCCGCGAGTCGGGACCCGACCTGGACGTGCACATCGTCACCCACGAGGAGGCCGCCAGGGGGCGCGGACTGCCCGTCGCCCGGGGCGCGCGGCTCGGGCGGGACCGGACGCTGTGGGGGTGGCTGGTGGGGCTGGCGGGCCCGGCCGTGCTCACGGTGCTGCTGGACGCCGTCGACCTCGGCTTCGCCAACAACGTGCTGCTGTACCTCGGGATCGTGGTGGCGGCGGCGCTGCTCGGCGGGCTGCTGCCGGCGCTGGCCTCCGCCGCCCTGGGCTCCCTGCTGCTGAACTTCTTCTTCACCCAGCCCGAGCACCGCCTCCTCGTCTCCGACCCCCGCAACATCGTCGCCATCGTGATCTTCGTGGCGGTCGCGGTGTCGGTGGCGTCCGTGGTGGACCTCGCCGCCCGGCGCACCCACCAGGCGGCCCGGCTGCGCGCCGAGTCGGAGATCCTCTCGTTCCTCGCGGGCAACGTGCTGCGCGGCGAGACCAGCCTGGAGGCGGTGCTCGAACGGGTACGCGAGACCTTCGGCATGGAGTCGGCGGCGCTGCTCGAACGGGCCGACGACCTCCAGCCGTGGAGCTGCGTGGGCCGCGCGGGAGAGGGGCCGCCGCTGGACGGGCCCGAGGACGCCGACGTGGACATGCCGGTCGGCGGCCATCTGGCGCTGGCGCTGACCGGCCGGGTGCTGCCCGCGGAGGACCGGCGGGTGCTGGCCGCGTTCGCCGCGCAGGCCGTCGTCGTCCTGGACCGCAGACGGCTCCAGGCCGAGGCCGACCAGGCCCGCGCGCTGGCCGAGGGCAACCGGATCCGTACCGCGCTGCTGGCCGCCGTCAGCCACGACCTGCGGACCCCGCTGGCCGGGATCAAGGCGGCCGTGTCGAGCCTGCGCTCCGACGACGTGGCCTGGTCGGAGGAGGACCGGGCGGAGCTGCTCGCGGGCATCGAGGAGGGCGCCGACCGGCTCGACCACCTGGTGGGCAACCTGCTCGACATGTCCCGGCTCCAGACCGGCACGGTCGCGCCGACCATCCGCGCCACCGACCTCGACGAGGTGGTGCCGGTGGCGCTGGGCGGCGTACCCGAGGACAGTGTGCGGCTCGACGTCCCCGAGACGCTGCCGATGGTCGCCGTGGACGCCGGGCTGCTGGAGCGGTCGGTCGCCAACATCGTGGAGAACGCCGTCAAGTACAGCCCCGTCGGCTCGCCCGTCCTGGTCTCCGGCAGCGCCATCGCCGACCGGGTGGAGCTGCGGGTGGTGGACCGAGGCCCCGGCGTCCCGGAGGAGGCCAGGAACCGCATCTTCGAACCCTTCCAGCGCCACGGCGACGTCCCGCGCGGCAACGGCGTCGGCCTCGGCCTCGCGGTCGCCCGCGGCTTCGCCGAGGCCATGGGCGGCACCCTCAACGCCGAGGACACCCCCGGCGGCGGCCTGACCATGGTCCTCACCCTCCGCGCGGCGGGCCCCCGCCCCGGCCCCGCCACCCCCGTACCGGCAGAAAGGCGTACTCCATGGTGACCTCCTCCGGAGGGACCGAGCGGACCCCCACCAGGGTGCTCGTCGTCGACGACGAGCCGCAGATCGTGCGGGCGCTGGTGATCAACCTCAGGGCGCGCGCGTACGACGTCGACGCCGCCCACGACGGGGCCACCGCCCTGCGGCTCGCCGCCGCCCGCCACCCCGACGTGGTCGTCCTCGACCTGGGGCTGCCGGACATGGACGGCGTCGAGGTGATCCGCGGGCTGCGCGGCTGGACCCGGGTGCCGATCCTGGTGCTGTCCGCCCGGCACTCCTCGGACGAGAAGGTCGAGGCGCTCGACGCCGGGGCCGACGACTACGTCACCAAGCCGTTCGGCATGGACGAGCTGCTGGCCCGGCTGCGGGCCGCCGTCCGCCGCGCCGAGCCCACCGGCGGCGGCGAGGGCGAGGCACTGGTGCGGACCGGGCGGTTCACCGTCGACCTGGCCGCCAAGAAGGTCCACCGCGACGGCCGGGACGTACGGCTCACCCCCACCGAGTGGCACCTGCTGGAGGTGCTGGTGCGCAACACCGGCCGCCTGGTCAGCCAGAGACAGCTGCTCCAGGAGGTGTGGGGGCCGTCGTACGGGACGGAGACGAACTACCTGCGGGTCTACATGGCACAGCTGCGGCGCAAGCTGGAGGCCGACCCGTCGCACCCGGAGCACTTCATCACGGAACCGGGCATGGGCTATAGATTCGAACGGTAGTTTGGGGGGTACGTACGTCTCGGTACACCCCGGTAGGCTTCAGACATGAGTGCTGTTCCTCGTTCCGACAAGCCGGTGGGCCGGTTCCGGCGTATGCTCGACCGGCTCTCCTCGTCGCAGGAGGACCTGGAGTCCGAGGAGCTGCGGGAGGACGCCGACACCACGGGCTGTACGCGCATCGGCGACTGCCGCGACCGGCAGATCGTCACCGTTACTGGTACCTTGCGCACGGTCACCCTGCGGCCGCGCGCGGGTGTCCCGGCACTGGAGGCCGAGCTGTTCGACGGCTCCGCCGCACTCGACGTGGTGTGGCTCGGCCGACGCTCCATCAACGGGATAGAACCGGGGCGCAAACTGATAGCGTCCGGCCGGATCTCGATGAGCCGGGGCCGCCGGGTGCTCTTCAACCCCAAATACGAACTCCGACCCCTCGGACGGGAGTAGCCGGTGACGTCGTTGGACAAGCCGACCGAAGCCACCGAATCCACCGCGGACCCCGCGGGTGCCGCCAGTGGTGAGCACGACTCCAGAGCGGTGACCGAGGCCGCCCTGTTCGAGGCGTTCGGCGGGATCCGGGGCACGGCCGAGACGGTGCTGCCCGGTCTGCTCTTCGTGACCATCTACACCGTCAACAAGGACCTGCACCTCTCGGCGATCGCCGCGCTCGCGGTCTCCCTGCTGCTGGTGGTCGTCCGGCTGGCCATGAAGGACACCGTCAAGCACGCCTTCAGCGGCGTCTTCGGCGTGGCCTTCGGCGTCGTCTTCGCGATGATGACCGGCAACGCCAAGGACTTCTACCTGCCCGGGATGCTGTACACGCTGGGCCTCGGCCTCGCGTACATCGTCACCACCCTGTGCGGGGTCCCGCTGATCGGCCTGATCCTCGGCCCGGTCTTCAAGGAGAACCTCTCCTGGCGCACCCGCAACCCCGGCCGCAAGAAGGCGTACGCCAAGGCCAGTTACGCCTGGGGCCTGATCCTGCTCGCCAAGTGCGCGGTCCTCTTCCCGCTGTACTGGTGGGCCGACACCACCCAGCTCGGCTGGGTCCTGGTCGCCCTGAAGATCCCGCCGTTCCTGCTCGCCGTCTGGCTGACGTGGGTGTTCCTGGCCAAGGCGCCCGCGCCGATCGACGTGTTCGCGGAGCTGGAGGCGGAGGAGAAGGCACGGGAGGCCGCCGCGAGGTCGACCTCGGCCGAGTAGCGCCGGGTGACACCGTGCGTACGGAGGTGGGGTGCCCCAGGATCCTGGGGCACCCCAC
>NZ_JBEYHH010000051.1:2420-36274 GCF_040635175.1 Streptomyces sp. NPDC006997 | reverse complement strand
CGACCTCATGAGCGACCAGCTGGAACGGGCCGTCGAACAACACGGCAAGGGCGACCTCGCCACCCTCCTCGCCGGCGGCGACACCTGGACCGTCGGATGAACCACGCACCGTCGAGAAGACCGGAAAGAAAGGGGCGCCGCCCATGAGCACGGAGGCCTCGGCACACCTGAGCCCGCAGGAGTACATCGACCAGCGGCCGATGGGCGCACGCCAGCGCCGTATCGTCAAAGTGGGTCTGCTGGCGATGGTGGCCGAGGGGCTGGACCTCAGCGTCGCCGCCTTCGTCTATCCCCGGATCAAGGACGACTGGGGGGTGGGCGACCGGGCGGTGACGGTGACGGTGACCGTGAGCGTCCTGGCGATGATCATCGGCGGGGTGGCCGCCGGTCCGCTCGCCGACCGCTACGGCCGCAAGGCCATCACCGTCGCCGGTACCGCCACCTTCGGCCTGGGCACCGCCGCCATGGGCCTGACCGGCGGCATCGGGCCGTTCGCCGGGCTGCGGACGCTGGCCTGCCTGGGGCTGGGCGCGGTCCTGCCGACGGTGATGGCGCTGGTCGCGGACTGGATGCCCGCCCAGCGCAGGCTCCAGATGGTGGCGCTGGCCTTCGCCGGGGTGACCGCCGGAACCACCGTCGGCGGCATCCTCGCCTCCGTCCTGATCTCCACCGCGGGCTGGCCCACCCTCCTGGTGGTCTGCGGGCTCGCCCCGCTGCTGCTGATCCCCGCGATCGTGCGCACCATCCCGGAGTCCGTCAGCGTGCTGACCGCCCGCAGGCGCCCGCACAGCGAGGTACGCGCCGCGCTGGCGAGCGTCTTCACGGACACGGACACGGACACGGACACGGACTTCTCCACCGTGGACTTCGGCCAGGGCACCCAGCGCAAGCGCGCCCGGCAGCCCGGCCCGAAGGCGGTGCTGTCCCGGCGGTTCGCCGTGCTGACGCTGCTGCTGTGGCTGTGCTTCTTCCTCGGCCAGGGCATCGCCTTCGTCCTCATCACCTACCTGCCCGAACTGGCCGAGGACGGCGGCCTGTCGGAGTCCAAGGCCGCGGTGTCCGTGGCGGCGTTCGGCTGGGGCGGCCTGATCGGGCAGCTGTCGGTGTCCTTCGTCCTCAAGCGCTTCGACCGCTTCCGGGTCCTTGCCGCCCTGTGGGTGCTGACCGCGGCCGGACTCGGGGCCGCCGCCGCGACGGCGGGACAGTTCCTCGCCCTGCTCGTCACCGCGTTCCTGCTGGGCCTGTGCCTGCCCGCGGCCACCTCCGTCCTCCAGGCGATCACCGCGGTCACCTACCCGCCGTCCGCCCGCGCCACCGGCGTGAGCTGGGCCAACAGCGCGGGCAAGGTCGGACCGCTCTTCGGCGGCCTGTTCGGCGGCCTCATGGTCGACGCGGGCTGGTCCCTGGCCAGGGTCCTGCTCGTCCTGGCCGCGCCGGTCGCCCTCGCCCTGCTGGCCACCCTGGGCCTCACCGCCCGCGGCCGACGCCAGCAGGACGAACCCTCCGCCGCCCCGCCCCGGCCACTTCCCGGGCTGGTCTCCGGACAGCACTGACCCTGACGAAGGGAGACACCGGTGACCAGGGCCGCACAGTTCGAGGCGGTACGGCCGCTGCTGTTCGCGCTCGCCCGGCGGGTGCTGGGCAGCGCGGACCAGGCACGGGACGCGGTCGAGACGGCCCGGCTGCGCTGGGCGGGCACCGCGGCACGGCCCGCGTCCGTCGAGGGGCACCTCGCGGCCGAGGTCGTCGCCATCTGCACCGGGGTGCTGAGCACGGCACGCCTGCGCCAGCAGGCGCACCACGGGCCGTGGCCCGCCGGCCCGCTGCCCGGCGGCGGCCAGGACGACAGCCAGGACGACGGCGCGCGGGCGGGGGCCCCGGCCCAGCTGGCGGAGTCGCTGCTGACGGCGGCCCTGCTGGTGCTGGAGCGGCTCTCCCCGCTTCAGCGGGCGGTGTTCGTGCTGCGGGAGGCGTTCGGGTGCGGCACCGACCAGATCGCCGCCGCCCTGGGCTGCTCCGCGGAGGCGGCCGGGCAGGTCGTCGCCGCGGTCGCGGCGGCCAGCGACGGCGACGGCGAGCCGCCGCCCTGGCCCGCCCACGTCACCGGCGCCCGCAACGTGGCCCGGCTGCTGACGGCCGTCGTCCCGCCGCTGGCCGGGATCGGGGTGGAACTGGAGGAGCACCGCTTCAGCGGCCGTCCCGGCTCCCTCCTGCGCGACCGCGCCGGGCAGCTGCTCGGCGGCATCGCCCTCGACGTGCGCGACGACCGCGTCGAGGGGGTCCACCTGGTCCTCCCCGGCACGCCGGACACCCCCGCGGACCCGGTGGCCGAGGCCCAGGCGATCCTGCGCGAGGCGAACCGGGCCAGGTGACCCGGCCCGGCGGCACGGCCCCCCGGAGCAGGCCCCGGCCGACCATGATCGGCGATGTGGAGAGGTCATCCAATCTCTACCAGCTCCCAAGTGACAGCTGCTAGCATTTCCTTATGGCTGTCAAAAATCGCTGGTTAGCGCTGATCGGACTCACGATCAGCGTCCTCGTCGTCGGATTCGACACGACGATCCTGAACGTCGCCCTGCCCACCCTGGCCTCCGACACCGGAGCCTCCACGGGCGAGCTGCAGTGGATCATCGACGCCTATGCCGTGGTCTTCGCCGCCGCGATGCTCCCCGCGGGCTTCCTCGGCGACCGTTTCGGACGGCGAAAACTGCTGATCGCCGGGCTCCTGATCTTCCTCAGCGGCTCCATCATCGGAATGCTCGTAGACAGCCCCGGCGCGCTCATCGGGGCCCGCGCCATCATGGGCCTGGGCGGTTCCCTGATCATGCCGCTGACGCTGTCCATCATCCCCACCCTGTTCAAGGGCGAGGAACAGACCAAGGCCATCGCGATCGTCACCGTGGGCGTGTCGATCGGCCTGCCGCTCGGACCGCTGATCGGCGGCTGGCTCCTCGACCACTTCTGGTGGGGGTCGATCTTCGTCATCAACGTGCCGCTGGTCGCCATCGGCATCATCGCCTGCCTGCTGCTGATCCCCGAGACCAAGGACCCCTCGGCCCCCCGGGTCGACGTACTCAGCGCGCTCATGGGCGTCGCCGGCCTCGGTGCCTTCGTCTACGGCATCATCGAGGCCCCCGCCAAGGGCTGGGGCGACCCCGTCATCATCACCGCGATCGCCGGCGGTGTGCTGGTGGTCGCCGGTCTGGTGCTGCGCGAACGCCGCCAGCCCCGGCCGATGGTGGACCTGGAACTGCTGGGCAACCCGGTCTTCCGCTGGAACACCGTCTTCCTCATCCTGGGCATGTTCACCTTCATGGGCCTGATGTTCGTCCTGCCGCAGTACCTCCAGGTCATCCAGGGCAACGACGCCTTCGCCACCGGCGTACGCATGATGCCGCTCATGGCGGGCATGATCGTCGTCGCCAAGATCGTGCCGCCGCTGACCGCCAAGGTCGGCACCCGGCCGCTGGTCATCGCGGGCCTGCTCATCATGTCCGCGGCGATGTTCCTGGGCAGCACCACCGACACCAACTCCGGCTACGGCTTCACCGTGGTGTGGATGAGCCTGACCGGCCTGGGCGTGAGCCTGGTGATGGTCCCGGCCCTGGACACCGCCCTCGCGGTGCTGCCCCCCGGCAAGGAAGGCACCGGCAGCGGCCTGAACACCACCCTGCGCCAGGTCGGCGGCGCCATCGGCATCGCCCTGCTGGGCAGCGTGCTCAGCGGCGTGTTCTCCGACCGGCTCGACACCAGCGGGGTGCCGGCCGAAGCGGCCGACGCCGCCGACGAGTCCGTGGTCGCCGCCCAGGCGGTCGCCGCCCGCCTCGACCTGCCCGCCCTGGCCCGCTCCGCGCAGGAGGCGTTCGTCGACGGCATGAGCACGGTGCTGCTGGTCTGCGGCATCGCCGGCGTCCTCGCCGCCGCGCTGGCCGCGTTCAAGCTGCCCGACAGCCGCCCGGCCAGCAAGGACGAGGACACCCACAAGGAACAGGCCGCCCCCGATACGCTCTCCGACATCGCGGACGGTGCGCGACAATGAGCCGTATGCCCTCTACAACGACCAGTGCACCGGTGTCGGGTCTCGCAGTCGCCGAAGACGGACTCGGCCTGCGTGAACGCAAGAAGCTGCGCACCCGCCAGGCGATCCGCGACGCGGCCCGCCGACTGATCGACGAGCGAGGGTACGACAGCACCACGATCGAGCAGATCGCCGCCGCCGCCGAGGTGTCGCCCAGTACCGTCTTCCGCTACTTCCCCAGCAAGGAACACATCGTCCTCACCGACGACTACGCCAACTACATGATGGCGTTCCTGCGGGAGCGCCCCGCGGACGAGCCGCCGCTGGCCGCCCTGCGGGCGGTGGTCACCGAGATGGTGCGCAGACTCGCCGAGGACTTCAGCGACGAGTACCGGTGGCGGCGCAAGCTCGTACGCCAGGTCCCCGCGATGCGGGCCCTGGTGGGCGAGTCCCAGGACAGCTGGGCCAGATCCGTCAGCGAGATGCTCGCCGAACGCGCGGGCCTGCCCGCCGACAACCTGGAGGTCCACGTCCTGGTCGGCGCCGTCACCGGCGCCCTGCACCAGGTGCTGTGGGGCGACCACAGCGAGGACACCGGCCTGGTGGAGATGCTGGAGCGGGCCATGGCGGTGATGGAACGCCCCGACACCGTCGGCCGCCCGGCCGACCTCGCCTCAGACGCCGTCTGACCCACCCCAGCCACACCCCCCCCCGGGGGGCTGTGCGGCACTCGGACACCGAGTGCCGCACAGCCCCCCGCTTTTTTTGTGCCCGCGACCGACCACACCCCCGGCCCGGCCCACGCCGAACGCGGCGGCGGGCCCACCAGGGCCCCGCCGCCGCGCGGGAGGACACCGGGTCACCGACCCGGCACGAGGTCAGCTCTTGGAGCCGCCGCGGACCTGCCGCCGCACGAACTCGTGCGCCAGGTCACCGAACTGCTCACCGAAGGCCAGCGACCGCTCCACGGTCTTGCCGAAGTGGACACCGGCGTCGATCCGGCTGCGGGCACACGCCTTGTCGAACTCGGTCCAGGTCGCGAAGTGCACGTCGATGTCCCGGTGCGGGGCGATCCCCGGCTCCGTGCGCGAGGTCCCGGCCGGGACGGTGAACGTCCAGTCCAGGGTGTCGTCGCCGAAGAACCGCCGCGACGTCTGCGACCCGGCGGCACACAGCGTCGTCGACCCCGAGGGGTACTCCGGGTGGTCGCCGGTGGGCAGGTAGCTCTGCCACTCGTCGGCCCGGATGTCGTTGACGGTGCCCATGCCCGGCCCGCCCCACGCCGTCAGCTTGCGCCTGCCGTACACGTGCCGCACCGCGCTGATCGGACGCACCGAGTCGTAGCGGTACTTCTGGTGCCAGCCCGCGATCAGCGTGTCGAACGTCGCCAGGATGCTCTGCAGCGTCCACTGCGCCCAGCCGTGCACGCCCATCGTGTCGTTAGCGTCGTGGTTGCGGGCGACCACGATGGAGGAGTAGCCGATGCCCCACAGCTTGTTGTCCATGATCTCGCAGAGCGTCTTGCGCTCGTCGGTGAGCGCGGCCGACGCCTCAAGGACCTCGTCCACCGACCGCTTGTACTCCCAGCGCCGGGTGTGGTCGCTGTGCGTGGGCGCGGCGAGCTGGAAGCGGGTCGGGTCGGAGAAGATGTGCGGCTTGGTCAGCCGGATCTGCGGGGTGACGAAGTGCTGGCCGACGTAGATGCCCATGTCACCCGGACCGCCGCCGACCCGCCGCCCGTTGTGCGGGCCCAGCAGCGGCTGCCACCGCGAGGGGTTGACCAGCTTGAACGGCGTGTTCACCGGCTGGTAGCCGGTGTAGTCCGCCCACGGGCGCGGGTTGTACTTGCGGCCGCCCTCGGTGCCCAGGACGTTCATCCCGTCATGCGACAGCGCCGCCCAGGCGTTCTTCGCGGCCACGTTGCCGATACCGACCGGGCTGGTCAGGTTCTCCGAGGTGTCCTCGGGGTCGAGGCCGAGCGCGGCCATCAGCTGCTTCAGACCGCCCACGTTCAGCGGCAGCAGCCGCTTCCAGATACCCAGCTGGGCGTGCATGACGGCGATGTTCATGTTCCGGTTGGTCGCCGACTCCGACGCCGGACGCCGCGGAATCCGCGTGTACACCCCGACCGCGGTCTCGTGGTACGGCGCCAGCGCGTCGAACGCCGCCAGCATCGCCGCCCGGTTCGTCCACAGGAACACCGTCGCGTCCATCGGACCGATGAAGTTCAGACTGGGGGAGTAGTAACCGCCCTTGGCGTCCTGCGGCTGGGCCCACTTGACGTAGTTGCCGTGCTCCAGGTCGAAGTCGACCGTGACCGGCTCCTCACCGGTGACGGCACCGGCCGTGCGGGAGAACGCCAGCGTGGACAGCAGGGCGGCCGAGCCGCCCACGAGCAGCGATCTGCGGCCCACCGAGGAGCCGAGGACCGGGTTGAGTCCGGACGTCATGTTCGTCTTCCTTCTGCTTGGCAGGAAGGCCCCGTCATCGGGCGGGCGGCACGCCCGCCCCCTGGAACAAGGAGGGACCCGTCAACAAGAGAAAAGCGGTGGATTCCACGGCCGCGCCACGGCCCCCGTCAGGCCGCCACCGCGCACGCCGGGCACACGGCGGGCCCGAGAAAAGAGAAGAAGGGCCCGCCACCACCAGGGGTTCAGCCGCGGACGTCGCCCGTGACGTGCTTGCGCACGAACGCGTGGGCCAGATCGCCGAACTGCTCACCGAACGCGATGGACTGCTCGATGGTCTTGCGGAAGTGCACCCCACCCCACACCCGGCTGTTGGCGCAGGTCCGGGTGAAGTCGGTCCACGTCGCGAAGTGGATCGACAGGTCCCTGCCCGGGGTGACACCGGGCTCGATCAGCGTGGAGCCGGCCGCGTAGTCGATCGTCCAGTCCAGCTCGTCGGAGTCGAAGAACCGCCGCGCCGCCTGCGAGGTGGCCGAGCACAGCGTCGTCGACCCCGACGGGTACTCCGGGTGGTCACCGACCGGCAGGTAACTGCTCCACTCGTCGGCCCGGATGTCGTCGACGGTGCCCATGCCGGGCCCGCCCCACGCCGTCAGCTTGCGCCTGCCGTACACGTGCCGCACCGCGCTGACCGGGCGCACCGCGTCGTACATGGTCTTGAAGTGCCAGGCCGCGATCAGCGGGTCGAACGTCGCCAGCAGGTGCTGGAGCAGCCACTGCGCCCACCCGTGCACGCCCATGTGGTCGTCTTGGTCGTACTTGCGGGCGATGACGATGGAGGAGTAGCCGATGCCCCACAGCTTGTTCTCCATGATCTCCGCCAGCGCCTTGCGCTCGTCGGTCAGCGACGCCGACTCCTCCAGCACCTCGTCCACAGCCCGCTTGTAGGCGCGCGGCCGGGTGTGGTCGCTGTGCCGGGGCGGCGCCAGCTTGAACTGGCGGACGTCGTCGAAGATCAGCGCCTTGGCCCGGGCGGCCTGCGGGGTGACGAAGTGCTGGGTGACGTAGATGCCCATGTCACCCGGACCGCCGCCGGCGCGGCGCCCGTTGTGCGGCTGGAGCTGCGGCTGCCACCGCGAGGGGTGGGACAGCTCGAACGCGGTGTTCACCGGCTGGTAGCCGGTGTAGTCCGCCCACGGACGCGGGTTGTACCTGCGGCCGCCCTCGTAGCCCAGGACGTTCATGCCGTCGTTCTTCAACGCCGCCCAGGCGTTCTTCGCGGCCACGTTGCCGATACCGACCGGGCTGGTCAGGTTCTCCGAGGTGTCGTCGGGGTCCAGACCGAACGCGGCCATCAGCTGCCGGATGCCCGCCGTGTCGTTGGGCAGCATCCGCTTCCAGATGCCCATCTGGGCGTAGATCGTGGCGATGTTCATGTTCCGGTTGGTCGCCGACTCCGCGGCCGGCCGCCGCGGGATCCGCGTGTACACCCCGACCGCGGTCTCGTGGTACGGCGCCAGCGCGTCGAACACCGCCAGCATCGCGGTACGGCTCGTCCACAGGAACACCGTCACGTCCATCGGCCCGATGAACGCCAGCCGGCCCTCCAGCCCGGCCTGCGCGTCGTGCGGCTGGGTCCACTTGATGTAGTTGCCGTGCTCCAGGTCGAAGTCGACCGCGAGCGGCTGACCGCTGGCGGCGGCCTGCGCCACCCGCGGGAAGGCCAGCGCCGACAGCGCCACGGCCGAGGCACCCCCGAGCAACGCTCTTCGGCCCACCGCGGAGCCTGTGGCAGAGGTGTGTCCGGACGTCATACGGATCCCCGTTCTGTGGAGATTGCTGAGAGGAGGAAGGAGAGGGAAGGGAAGAACGGGGCGCGCCCGGCCAGGCCGAGCGCGCCCCGGTAGCATCCGCGGATCAGTGCTTGACGTTGCCCTTGACGTACCGCTGCACGAACTCGTAGGCCAGGTCGCCGAACTGCTCACCGAAGACGATGGAGCGGTCCACGGTCTGCTGGAAGTGCACCCCGCCCCACACCCGGCTGTTGGCGCAGGTCCGGGTGAAGTCGGTCCACGTCGGGAAGTGGATCGACAGGTCCTTGCCCGGGGTGATGCCGGGCTCGATCACGGTGGAGCCGGCCGGGTAGTGGATCGTCCAGTCCAGCTCGTCGGAGTCGAAGAACCGCCGCGCGGTCTGCGAGGTGGCCGAGCACAGCGTCGTCGACCCCGACGGGTACTCCGGGTGGTCGCCGACCGGGAGGTAGCCGGTCCACTCGTTGGCCGGGATGTCGTTGACGGTGCCCTTGCCCACCCCGCCCCACGCGGTCAGCTTGCGCCTGCCGTACACGTGCTGCACCGCGCTGATCGGGCGGACCGCGTCGTACTTGGTCTTCTGGTGCCAGGCCGCGATCAGCGGGTCGAACGTCGCCAGGATGTGCTGGAGCATCCAGTGCGCCCACCCGTGCACGCCCATCTGGTCGTCTTGGTCGTACTTGCGGGCGATGACGATGGAGGAGTGCCCGATGCCCCAGAGCTTGTTCTCCATGATCTCGCAGAGCGCCTTGCGCTCGTCGGTCAGCGACGCCGACGCCTCCAGCACCTGGTCCACCGCCCGCTTGTAGGCGCGCGGCCGGGTGTGGTCGCTGAAGTCGGGCGGGGCGATGTGGAAGTCGCGCGCGTCGTCGAAGATGTGCGGCTTGACCAGCCGGGCCTGCGGGGTGACGAAGTGCTGGGTGACGTAGATGCCCATGTCGCCGTGGCCGCCGCCGGCGCGGCGCCCGTTGTGCGGCTGGAGCTGCGGCTGCCACCGGGAGGGGTGGGACAGCTTGAACGGCGTGTTCACCGGCTGGTAGCCGGTGTAGTCCGCCCACGGGCGCGGGTTGTACTTGCGGCCGCCCTCGTAGCCGAGGAAGTTCATGCCGTCGTTCTTCAGCGCTTCCCACACCGCCTTGGCGGCGGTGTTGCCGATCCCGACCGGGCTGGTCAGGTTCTCCGTCTCGTCGTCGGGGTCCAGGCCGAGCGCGAGCATCAGCCCCCGCAGCCGCGCCACGTTGCTCGGCAGGATCCGCTTCCACATCGCGTTCTGGGCGTGGATGGCGGCGATGTTCAGGTTCCGGTTGGTCGCCGACTCCGAGGACGGACGTCGCGGGATCCGCGAGTACACCCCGACCGCGGTCTCGTGGTACGGCGCCAGCGCGTCGAACGCCGCGAGCATCGTCAGACGGTTGGTCCACAGGAAGACCGTCACGTCCATCGGACCGACGACCTCCAGGCTGGGCGAGGTCCCGGCCTGCTCGTCGCTGGGCTGCGCCCACTTGACGTAGTTGCCGGTGTCCAGGTCGAAGTCGACCGTGGCGTTGGCGGCGGCTTTCTCGGCGGCGGCGGCCGAGCCGGAGAAACCGGCCGTGGACAGGGCCGCCGTCGCGGCACCTCCGAGCCCGCCGAACAGCAGCGTCCTGCGCTGCGGTGCGAAGACGGAAACAGCGGAACGACTGGACGTCGTCATAACTTTCTCGTTCCTTGTCCTTGGGAAAGGGGGGCGCTGGTGAGGGGTGGAGCGTCTTGAGAGGGGGCGACACGCCCACGGGGGAGAGGCGGAGGAGCGGGCGTCAGCCGCCGACGCCGCCGCTGAGGTGCCGCTGCACGAACGCGTGGGCCAGGTCACCGAACTGGGCGCCGAAGGCGAGGGAGACCTCCACCGTCTTCTTGAAGTGCGCGCCCGCCCACACCCGGCTGGCGGCGCAGTCCCGCTCGAAGTCGCTCCAGGTGGCCCAGGTCAGCTCCAGGTCGGCGGCCGGGACGGCGCCCGGCTCCTTCTGGCCCGAACCGGCCGGGAAGGTGTGCGTCCAGTTCAGGACGTCGTCGCCGAGGAAGCTGCGGGCGGCCTGCGCCTGCGCGGCACACAGGGTGGTGAACCCGGACGGGTACTCGGGGTGGTTGCCCACCGGCAGGTAGCCGGTCCACTCGTCGGCGGGGATGTCGTCGACGGTGCCCTTGCCCACCCCGCCCCACGCGGTCACCGGCTGGCTGCCGTAGACGTGCCGCACCGCGCTGAACGGCCGCACGCTGTCGTGGGCGCGCTTGTGGTGCCAGGCGGCGATCAGGCTGTCGAACCGCGCCACCGACGTCACCATGAACAGCTGCACCCAGCCGTCCAGGTCCAGGTCGTGCGCGAGGGCCGCGGCGCGCGGCGACAGCGTCACCGACAGCGGGGTGTGCTCGAAGAACTCCGCCTTGACCTTCTGCTCGTCACTCAGGTGCGCCGACGCCCGCAGGACCTCGTCGACCGCCCTGCGGTAGGCGTCGGCGTCGGTGTGGTCCGCGTGCCGGGGCGCGGCCAGCTCGAACTCGCCGGGGTCCTTGTACGTCTGGGGGGTGACCAGGCCCAGCTGCGGGGTGGCGAAGCGCTGGGCGGTGAAGACGGCCTTGTCGCCGGGGCCGCCGTCGATACGGCGCCGGTGCGGCTCGATCGCGGGCTGCCAGCGGGAGGGGTCGGTCAGCTCGTCGGCGGTGTTCACCGGCCGGTAGCCGGTGTAGTCCTCGTAGGGCTGGCCGTTGTAGGCGCGGCCCTGGTCGCCGAGGACGTTCATGCCGTCGTGCGCGCGGGCGGCGACGATGGCCTTCCCGGCGGTGTTGCCGATGCCGACCGCGGTGGTCACGTCCTGCGACTCGTCGTCGGGGTCCAGGCCGAGCGCGCCCATCGCGTGCCGCAGCACCGGCTCCCGCTCCTGGAAGACGGCCTTGGCCACCTGGAACATGGCGTGCAGACCGGCGATGTTCTTGTTCCGGTTGGTCGCCGACTCCTCGGCCGGGCGGCGCGGGATCTGCGAGTACACGCCCACCGCGCTGGGGTGGTAGGGGGCCAGCGCGTCGAACCACGACGTCTGGAGCAGATGGGTCACCCAGGTGTAGGAGGCCACGTCGCCCGGCGCCATGGCGTCGGCCGGGGGATAGCCGCCGGTGCCGTGCGCGGTGATCAGGTCCCGGACGAAGTTGCCGTGGTCGAAGTCGAAGGGTATCTGCTGGGCGCGGCCGGAGGTGGTCATGAGGTGGCGCCTTCCTGCGCTTGGATTGCCTTCATGTGCACAGCGGAGACCTGGTAGTACGCCGCCAGGTCCAGGACCTCGCGCTGGGGCGCCCACTTGGCGGCCGAGGCGTTGACCAGGGCACCGGGGTAGGTGTGCGGCGTGGTGCGCATGAACTGCGCGATCCTCGGCTCCAGCCGGGCGGGCAGCTCGTCCAGGTCCAGGCTCCGGCGCGGCAGCGGCGCGAAGGAGATCCGCTGGATGTCGCCGCTGTCCCAGCTGAACGTGGTGTAGACCCGGTACGCCCGGGCCGCGTACGCCAGCATCTCCTCGCTCGGCTCGCGCATCCCGGTCTCGCGCAGCATCGCCAGCACGTCCTTGACGTCCAGGTTCCCGCGGACGGCGGCAGGCAGCTGGAAGTACAGGTTCGTCGTCTGGTTCTTGTAGTCGACGCCGACCAGCGCCACGTTGTCCAGGCCGTACCGGGCGAAGAACTCGGCGTTCGCGGCCACCGCGGGCGGCATCGACGGCAGACCCGCCAGCTTCGACACCGTCTGCGCATCGTGCGGGAAGTTCGCGTAGACCTTCTTGAAACCGCCGACGATCCCGCAGTCGATGTAGTGCTCACTGGTCGGCGCCAGCGCCACGATCTCCGGCAGCAGGGTGGCGACCGGGTGGTCGGTCCGCGTGAGGATTCCACTGGCCAGAGCGTGGCCGTAAGGGTCGTTGATCCCCGGGGAAACCTGAACTGAATACTCCATCTCCGCGACCCGGTCACCGGCCTGGAGACTCAGGATGACACCGCCCTCGGCCGAGAACCCGCTCTCGAAGGCGGAAAGGACGGGCCAGACCTTGTCACGGGAAAACGGTGCATCGACCAGCCGAGCCGATTCCTCGATGACCGAGTACAGATCTTCCGCTCCAAAACCTTCGGAAATACCTTCGGACATCAAGTGACTCCAAGCAGTCGATGCCGATCAATCATATATGTAAATCCTGGTTCGTTACCCTACCAGTCGCCGCTCAAGAGCCACTCGAAATGAACTAAGGAAAGGGACCTTCTTGACATAGCGAGTACCTCACGCCGACACTTCACGGGGTGAAGAAAATGGGGCGTTCCATGCCCGTCGGCCCTGCTCGTCGCAGAAATAAAGAAAAACTCAGTGTGAACTGGAGGACAAATGACCAGCACAGGCATGGACAGTCTTTACGCCGCCATCGAGGAGACGTCCGGACTGCTGAACATATCCCCCTCGCGTGACAAGGTCTGGCCGATCCTGTCCGCCTACGACCTTCAGAAGGTCGTCGTGGCTTTCCGGGTGACCACCCGCGGCAGCCGGGACCTGGACTGCCGTTTCACGGCGCTGCCCGCGGACGTCAACCCCTACCGCTACGCGGTGTCGAAGAACATCGCCGAGGCGACCGACCACCCGGTGGGCACCCTCCTGGACGACGTCCAGGCGCAGCTGCCGGTCACCGCCCACGGCGTGGACTTCTCCGTCGTCGACGGCTTCAAGAAGACCTGGACGTTCCTGCCCGGCAACGACCTGCAGAAGCTGACCAAGGTCGCCGCCCTGCCGTCGATGCCCGCCAGCCTGGGGGAGAACCTCGACTTCTACGCCCGCTACGGCCTGGACGACCGCAACAGCATGATCGGGATCGACTACCCGAGCCGCACGGTGAACGTCTACTTCCTCCAGTTCCCCGACAGCTGCCGCGAGCCGGACACCGTCCGCGCGATGCTGTCCGACCTGGGCCTGGGCGAGCCGAGCGAGCAGATGCTGCAGATGGCACGGCAGGCGGTCGGCATCTACACCACCCTCAAGTGGGACTCCGACAGGATCCAGCGGATCACCTTCGCCACCATGGTCCCCGACGCGCGGGCACTGGCCGGGCGCATCGCCCTGGAGGAGAAGGTGGCCACGTTCGCAGACCGCGTCGGGCACACCTACCCCGGCCCCGTCCAGGGCCTCTACAACGTCGCGGCCCACCCCGGCGGCGAGTACTTCAAGCTCCAGACCTACTACCAGCTCGCCGAGGGCTCCCTGGAGGCCCGGGTCCTGCTGAACCCGGCGCCCTCCGGCCACTGAGGACGGCGTTTTCCGCCAGTCTCGCCTGCTCCACCGCCCTCCTGCCCGAGGTTCAGCTTCGTCCTGCTCCGTCTCCACCGCGCCTTAAGCCGGACATGAAAATCTTCAAGCGATTCATCCGGAAATGGGACACATGCGGGGAGTAAAGGCCCATGCGCATCTACGGACAGGTTGTTCGCTTCCTTGAGGGACTCGGCGCCTCCATCGGGGTCACGGCACTCCGGACCGCTATAGGAATTATTTTCCTGTGGTTCGGGGTGCCGAAGTTTTTTCCCGGAGTGAGCCCGGCCGAACCACTGGCTTCGGAGACCGTGGCAAGACTGACGTTCGGGATAATCGAGGGGCGGACCGCCTCTGTCCTGACCGGCGTCCTGGAAACAGTGATCGGGCTGCTCCTGGTCAGCGGGAAACTCCGCTCGCTCACCATCATCGTCCTGCTCGGGCACATGGCGGGGACGTTCACCCCGCTGTTCCTGTTCCCGAAGGAGACCTGGGAATCCCTGTGCATCGGCACCCTGGAGGGCCAGTACATCCTGAAGAACCTGGTGATCGTGGCGGGCGCCCTGGTGATCATCGGGCACTCCAGGGCCGGGAGCCGGGGGACACCCCCCGTGCCCCGGCTGCGCCGGGAGATCCTCGCCCAGGAGGAGGGCAGGCCGCCGGCCGCGGCCGGACCCGCCCCGGTGACCGCGCCGGACCGGGCGGGCTGACCGGGCCCCGGCACTCCCTGCGGCACGGGTCCCGGACGGCGAAGCTCCTGGCGGCGGGAACCCTCTCGGGGTTCCCGCCGCCAGGAGCTTTCAGGGCGCGGCCGGGCCGGGCGGCTACTGCCCGGCGGCCGGGGCGGCGCCCTCCTCCTTGATGAGGTCGTCCAGGTTCAGCTCGAACAGGCCGCCCTGGCGTCCGCTGAGCCCGGAGACCAGCTTGACGAAGTCGACCTCGGCGTCGTTCTTCTTCTCCGGGTCGACCATGTCCTGGGCCAGGTTGAAGTAGAAGCCCTTGGTCTTGGAGCGGTCGTAGAACCCCTCGACGAACTCGCGGATGTCGTTGAAGAACTCCTGGTAGGAGCGGGAGTACCGGGCGAGCGCCTGCTCCTCGATGTGCGGGTGCTCCAGGATCTGGTCGACGACCTTGGACAGGGTGCTCGCCGCCAGCGTCGCCAGCGCCACGCCGGTGGAGAACAGCGGGTCCACGAACGCGGCGGCGTCGCCGACCAGGACCCAGCCGTCGCCGTGGAAGCGCTCGTTGGCGTAGGACCAGTCACGCGCGGAGCGGTAACCCGCGGCCTGGGTGGCGTCCTTGAGGAGTTCCTTGAGCTTGGTGGTGGAGGCGATCTCGGATTCGAAGAGGTCCTCCAGGGACTTGCCCGACGCGCTGGCCATCTCCGAGCGCGTCACGTAGCCGACGCTGAAGACGCCCTTGTCGATCGGGATGCCCCAGAACCAGCCGTCCTGGGTGCCCTCGATGAGGATGTTGCTCCACTCGTCGCCGGGCAGCCGGTGGCAGTTGTCGAAGTACGTCCACACCGCGACGTTGCGCAGCTGCTCGTGCCAGTGGACCTCGGAGTACTTGCGGCCGATGACGCGGGCCTGCCCGGAGGCGTCGACGACCATGCGGGCGCGGGCCTCGTGGGTGGCGTTCATGCCGCGCAGGGCGTAGCGGACGCCGACGACCCGGCCGTCCTCCTCGATGGTGTCCTTCACCGTCGCGTCCTCCACGACGAAGGCACCCAGCTCGCGGGCCCGGTCCAGGATCAGCGCGTCCAGGTCGGCGCGGCGGGTGTGGAAGGCGTAGGGGATACGGCCGCCGGTGGAGAACGAGAAGTTCCACGGGATCTCGTTGTTGCCCCAGACCAGGGTGCCGCCGTACTTGCGCTCGAATCCCTTGGCCTCCATGCGCTCCTTCAGGCCGAGTTCCTCCATGGGAACCATCACGCCGGGAATGAGCGACTCGCCGACGTGATAGCGGGGGAACCGCTCACGGTCGAGTACGAGAACACGGTGCCCGCGCTTGGAGAGCAGCGCGGCGGTCGTCGCGCCGGCGGGCCCGCCGCCGATGACGATGACGTCGAAATCACCAGTAAACCCGAAGAGATTGGACGACATTGAAGACCTTCCCGTTCCGAGGTGGCCGCACCAGTGAGAACACGCTTCAAAGGCCACAGTGACGGCCCGGCCCGCACGGTGTCATCGCTGAGATTGCTCAGTAGCAGAAAACCCGCGGAACGGGAACGGCTGGAGACCCGCAGCAGGTGAACTCGAAATGCCCTCGGGTGAATGGAGAACCCATTTCCGCCCGGCCCGCCGGAGGGGGAGGGGGTCAGCCCCGCGGCGGGCTGGCCGGCCACGGCCCGCGCCCGCCGCCCGCGCCGAGCCCGCGCCCGCCGCGCGCGCCTGCCGGGGCCGGGCCGCCGCGTCCCGCCAGCGCGAGAGACACCCAATCTCTAACAACTCCCAAGTGACAGCTGCTATCATTTGCCCATGGCTGTTAAAAGTCGTCCGTTAGTGCTGGCCCCCGTGACGGCCAGCGCCCTTCGCCACCGGATCCGGCAGCACGGACCGGTACGCCGCCCTCGCCGCCCTCCGGGGTGCCGGGCGCGCGGGTAGCGGACAGCGCCGCACCCGCCACCCCTCCACCCGGCAGCCGGTCCCCCCGGCGCCGACCCCCGGCACCCCTTTTGTTGAGAGGAACCCATGAGCACGAACCCTGAACAGGCGGCACCCGCTGGCGGGAGCAGCGGGGGCGCGCTGGACGCGCGCCAGCTGCGCGCGATCCTGATCACCGTCTCCGTCGCGCTGATGGCCGTCATGGCGTCGGTGTCCGGGCTGAACGTCGCCCAGACGGAGATGGCGGTCGACTTCGAGACCTCGCAGAGCACGGTCCTGTGGATCATCAACATCTACACCCTCGCGCTGGCCGCGCTGCTGCTGCCGCTCGGCGCGATCGGTGACCGTCTGGGCCGCAAGCCCATGCTGCTGGCGGGCCTGGTCCTGTTCGGCGTCGCCAGCGTGGTGGCCGCCGCCGCCCCGAGTGCCGAGGTGATGATCGCCGCGCGGGTGGCCAGCGGTGTCGGCGCGGCGATCATCATGCCGATCACCCTGGCCGTGATCACCTCGACCTTCCCCGAGGAGCAGCGCGGCAAGGCCATCGGCGTGTGGACCGGCGTCGCCGGAGGCGGCGGCATCCTGGGCATGTTCCTGTCCGCGCTGCTCGTCGACGTCGCCGACTGGCGCTGGCTGTTCGCCCTGCCCGTGGCGCTGATCGTGGCGTCCCTGGTCATGACGCTGAAGTCGGTGCCCAACTCCCACGAGCGGAGCCCCCACTCCTTCGACACCGTCGGCGCGCTGGTGTCCATCGTCTCCGTGGCCGCCCTGATCTACTTCCTCCAGGAGGGCCCGGAGCGCGGCTGGGGCGACTCGGTGACCCTGGCCAGCCTCGCCGTCGGCCTCATCGCGGGGACCGTCTTCGTGGTCTGGGAGCTGCGCCGCCGGGACGCCTCGCTGCTGGACGTACGCCTGTTCCGCGAGCGCGGCCTGGCCGGCGGCTCCATCACGCTGATCGTGGTCTTCGGCGTCCAGGGCGGGATCGCCGTGGTCCTCTTCCCCTTCCTCCAGGCCGTGGTCGGCTGGTCGGGACTGGTGTCCGCGGCGGCGCTGATGCCGCTGGCGATCGCCATGATGGCGACCTCCGGCCTGGCCCCCCGGCTGGCCGCGCAGGTCGGCCCGCGCGCCACGATGAGCCTGGGCATCGCGCTGATCGGCGTCAGCCTCGCCCTGATGGCGCTGTTCGTCTCCGTCGACGGCGGCTACCTGTCGATCCTGCCCGGCATCATCGTCATGGGCATCGGCCTGGCCTTCTCCATGGTGCCCTCCACCGAGGCCATCACCCGCTCCCTGCCCAGCGAGAAGCAGGGCGTCGCCTCCGCCCTCAACGACGTCACCCGCGAGTTCGGCACCGCGCTCGGCGTCGCCCTGCTCGGCGCCATCCTGTCGGCCGGGTACCGCAACGCCATCGACGACGAGCTGGCCGGCATCCCCGAGAAGACCGCGGACACCGCCCGCGAGGGCATCGCCACCGCCCTGGAGGTCTCACCCAGCGCGGGCTCCCGCGCGGCGGACCTGGCCGACGCGGCCAAGGAGTCCTACGTCGACGGCTGGCAGCAGTCCATGTGGGCGGGCGTCGCCGTGATGGCGGTCCTGTTCGTCTACATCGCCCTGCGCGGCCCGAAGGCCCCCGCCTCCACCGCCGCGCCCGACGAGGCGCAGGACACCAAGACCGTCGCCGCCTGACACCCCCCGCCCCGGCGCACACACGGCGGGGCCCCCGGGACGCTGCTCACCAAGCGCCCGGGGGCCCCGCCCCCTTTTTTGTTTCCTCACCCGCGCGCCCGAGGGGCACGCCGATGTCGGCCGAAATAGCCCTGGGCCGCACCAAGCGGCAGATGCGACCCTTTATCCCCGGCCCGGAATGCATTCCTCTGAATTCGGCCCCGCACCCTATCAGCCGCCGCTCAAGAGCCGCTTGAAATAGGCTAGGAAAAAGGAATCCCCTTGACATGCCGAGCGCCCGGCATGAAAACTTCGCCGAGTAACGAAAATGGGGCGTGTCATGCCCGTCGGCCCTGCTCGGCGCAGGAAAGCGAATGCCAGACCGACGTTCTGACCCACCAAGACCCAGCATGAACGCCACCTGTCAGTTCTGGTCCGCGGTCCTGGAGGAATGATGCTGAGTAGACGATCCCTTCTGCGCAGCGGTGGCGGCATCGCGCTCGCCGCCGCCACGGTCGGGTCATCCGTCGGGGCGGTCTACGGCAGTGAAAACAAATGGGAGCAGCTGCGCAAGCACCTGCGCGGAGACGTCGTCCTGCCCACCGACGACGCCTACACCTCTTCCAAGCAATGCGTCCTGGTGGAACTCGACACCGTGAGACCGCAGGGCATCGTCTACTGCGAGACCCCCAGGGACGTCGCCACCGCCATCGCCTTCGCCCAGGACCACGACCTCGCCGTCCACACCCGCAGCGGCGGCCACAACCTGGCCGGATGGTCCACCGGCACGGGCATGATCCTCGACGTCTCCCGGCTCAGCCACATCGCCGTCGGCCCCCGCACGGTACGCGTCGGCCCCGGCGTGCAGAGCATCGACGCGGTCACCACCCTCCAGCCGCACAACCGGCAGATCGTCACCGGCACCTGCGCCACCATCCGCCAGGGCGGCTACCTCTCCGGCGGCGGCATCGGCTTCCAGGCCCGCAAGTTCGGCATCGGCAGCGACCGCCTCGTCTCCGCCCGCGTCGTCCTGTCCGACGGCCGCATCGTGCGCGCCTCCCGCCACAGCCACCCCGACCTCTTCTGGGCCCTGCGCGGGGGCGGCGGCGGCAACTTCGGCGTGGCCGTCGACTTCGAGGTACGCCCCATCACCGCGCCCCGCCTGGTCTACTTCGACACCTACTGGCCCTGGGACAAGGCACAGGAGGTCATCACCGCCTGGCAGGAGTGGTGCTCCGCCGGCTCGGACGACCTCGGCTCGACCCTGACCGTACTCGTCCGCGACGGCGGCCCCGGCAACGTCCCCCTCATCAAGATCCACGGCGGCTACCACGGGCCGCAGGAGGAGATCGAACAGGCCCTGAACGAGCTGGCCGCCGAAGCGGGCGCCACCCCCACCCTCCGCCACGTCCGGGAATACCCCTTCGGCGAGGCGATGAAGGCCGTCTACACCTGCGAACAGATGACCGTGCAGGAATGCCACCGCGCCGGTTCCAACCCCGACGCCAAGATCCAGCGCACCCCCTTCCTGCGCGAGCGCACCCGCCTGCTCGACCGCCCCACGGGCAGCTCCGGCACCGCCGACCTGCTCGCCGCGTTCGAAGCCAACCGCAGGCCCGGCCACACCACCTACCTGTACTTCACGGCCCTGGGCGGCGCCGCCAACCGGGTGCCGCGCACCCACACCGCCTACGTGCACCGCGGCGCGGAGTTCTTCGTCGCCTGCGCGACCCTGCTGGCCAACCCGCAGCCCCCCGCCGAAGAGGCCGAGGCCGCCATGGTGTGGCCCACCGCGGCGTTCGACATCATCGACCCGCTCTCCAGCGGCGAGTCCTACCTCAACTTCCCCAACCCCGACCTGGGGGACTGGCGGCAGGCGTACTACGCCGAGAACTACTCCCGCCTGCTCGCCGTCAAACGCCGCTACGACGCCCCGGACTTCTTCCGCCACCCGCAGAGCATCGGCAGCTGACCGGCGACCACCCCACCCCCTCCCGGGGCCGCCCCGCCCGGCCGGTTCCCGCGCTACGTCCCCCACCAGGCAGGCCCCGCCAGCCCGGTGGGGGACGTACCCGCGCCCAGGCACCCCTTCGCGGCCCCTGCTGCGCAGACGAAAGCCGAAAGGACACCCATGACCACGTCCGAGTCCCCCGAGCCCCCCGGGTCCCCTGCGGCCTCCCGCCCCACCCCGCGGCGCCGGTCGCTGCTGATCGGCGGCGCCTCCACCGCCACGCTCGCCACCCTGGGAGCCACCGCCACCGCCACCACCGCCGCCCCGCCGGCCGCGGCGGCGGACGGACCGGTGGTCAACTTCGACTTCGACCACGGCAACTTCATCCGGGACCTGATCACCACCCGCGCCGACGGCGTCTTCCCGCCCGAGGGCGCGATCGGCCCCATGGACGCCACCATCTTCGTCTGGCTCACCAGCACCCTGCAGATCTCCTGGTTCGACGCGCTGGCCCCCTACCACCCCACCGCGGTCGGCATCCACTGCCGCATCCCGCGCCGCCCGGCCACCGAGTCCGCCACCAACCGCAACAAGAACATCGCGGGCCTGCACGCCGGATACCAGGTCGCCAAGGCCCTGTTCGAAGAACGCGAGCCGATCATGCGGCAGGCCCTGATAGCCGTCGGCCTCGACCCCGACGACGACTCCGAGGACCTGACCACCGCGGTCGGCATCGGCAACACCGCGGGCAAGGCCGCCGTCGCCGCCCGCTGGCACGACGGCATGAACCACCTCGGCGAGACGGGCCGCAGATACCCCAGCGCCCCCTACGACGACTACACCGGCTACCAGCCCGTGAACTCCCCCTACACCATCACCCACCCCTCCCGCTGGCAGCCCGCCATGCACCCGCACCGCCGCCGCGTCGGCGGCGGACCCGGCGACAAGGGCATCTGGGTCATCCAGCGCTTCGTCACCCCCCAACTGCGCCTGGTCAAGCCCTACACCTTCACCGACCCCGGCCGGTTCACGCTCGCCCCGCCCGACCACACCCACCACACCAACGCCCGCGCCTACAAACGCTCCACCGACGCGGTCCTCAAGGCGTCCGCCACCCTCACCGACGAACGCAAGCTGCTCGCCGAGTGGTTCGACAACAAGCTGGCGGGCATCACCCAGGCCCCGGCCGCCGCCGCCCTCGCCCACGACCTCGACCTGGACGCCTGGGCCCACCTGTTCGCCGTCGTCTCGGTGGCCCGCTTCGACGACCTGATCGCCGCCTGGCACTGGAAGGTGAAGTACGACGCCGTACGGCCGTTCACCGCCGTCCGCCACGTCTACGGCCGCGGCAAGGTCACCGCCTGGGCCGGAGCCGGTGAGGGCACCGCCAGCGACGTGCCCGCCGACGAGTGGAAGTCCTACCTGCCCGTCGGCGACCACGCCGAGTACCCCTCCGGCTCCACCACCCTGTGCGCCGCCGAGGCGCAGGCCGCCCGCCGCTACCTCGGCGACGACGTCCTCGACTGGACGGTCGACTTCCCCGCCGGCTCCGGACAGACCGAGCCGGGCCAGGTCCCCGCCCGCGACCTCACCCTGAGCTGGCGGACCTGGTCCGACTTCAACCGGGACTGCGCCGACAGCCGCGTCTGGGGCGGCGTGCACTTCCAGACGACCGTCGACCGGTCCCTGAAGTGGGGCGCCCAGTTCGGCGACCGCGCCCACGACTTCATCCAGCGCCACATCACCGGCACCGCCGCCCACTGACCCCGCCAGCGCCCCGCGGGCGGCGGCACCCCGCCCCGCCGCCCGCCCCCGCCCCGACACACGGGCGGGCGCCGCCTGGCCACCGCCCCGCCCAGCGGGCACCATGCCAACAGCCCGCGCAACACAGCCCGCTGAAGGTGGTGCCCATGGACGTCTTCGACCTGGCCGCGCTCGGTGAACCGTTCACCCGCGACCCCTACACCGTCTACGCCCGATTACGGCACCACGGCCCCGTACACCGCGTCCGGATGCCCGAAGGCGGCGCGCTGGCCTGGCTCGTCGTCGGCTACGAGGCCGGGCGGGCCGCCCTGGCCGACCCCCGCCTCTCCAAGGACTGGAGCAGGGCCTCACCCGACCTGCCCCTGGGCACGGTCTCCTCGGGCCCCCACATGCTCCGGGCCGACCCCCCGGACCACACCCGCCTGCGCAAACTGGTCGCCCGCGCCTTCACCGCCCGCCGCGTGGAGGAACTCGCCCCCCGCATCCACAAGACGGCCCACACCCTCGTCGAGCGGATGCGCACCGCCCCCGACGGCCGCGCCGACCTCGTCGAAGCACTGTCCTTCCCGCTGCCGATCTCCGTGATCTGCGAACTGCTCGGCGTCCCCGACCTGGACCGCGCCTCCTTCCGCACCTGGTCCAACGACGCCCTCGACGCCACCGACCCGCACCTGCGCAAGACCGCCGCCGCCCACATGGCGCGCTACATCACCGACCTGGTGCACGACAAACGCCAGCACCCCGGCGACGACCTCCTCAGCGCCCTGATGCACCCCCCAGCCGACACCGACACCGACACCGACGACGGGGACCGGCTGTCGCAGGAGGAACTCATCGGCATGGCCTGGCTGCTGCTCGTCGCGGGCCACGAGACCACCGTCAACCTCATCTCCAACGGCGTCCTGGCCCTGCTCACCCACCCCGGCCAACTCGCCGCCCTGCGCGCCGACCCCGCCCTCATCGACAACGCCGTGGAGGAGATGCTCCGCTACGACGGCCCCGTGGAGACCCCCACCTACCGCTTCACCACCGAACCGGTCACCATCGGCGGTACGACCATCCCCGCGGGCGGCGAACTCGTCCTCATCGCCCTGGCCGACGCCGACCGCGACCCCGCGCGGTTCCCCGACCCCGACCGCTTCGACATCACCCGCGACGCCCGCGGCCACGTCGCCTTCGGCCACGGCATCCACTACTGCCTGGGCGCACCCCTGGCCCGCCTGGAAGCCCGCATCGCGCTCAGCACCCTCCTGGACCGCTGCCCCCACCTGTCCCTGGACATCCACCCCGCGGCCCTCACCTGGCGCCCCGGCATGATGATCCACGGTCCCCGCACCCTCCCGGTCCGCTTCACCCCGTAGCGGCCCCACCGCCGTACCCGCAACGGCAGGCCCCCGGCCAAGGTGAGCCCAAAAGCCGCCACGGGATGATCTTGCTCTGCCGGGAAGATCCTTGGGGCCCCTGGGCCTCACTTAAGGAGCACTAGATAACCCGGCTGCACGCCGTCAATCGTTGTGATTGCCGTGCCGGAGGTGATCCAGATGCTGGTCGGTTGTTGTCCGGTCGGGATCTGGAAGACCCCGTGCACCGGTCCTCGGCTGCCCGGGTTGAGCCCGAAGGTCGGTCCGTTCTGTCCTTTACTACTGAAGTACTGCGCGTAGTCCGAAGCGTAGGCGGAGTCCTTCTGCGACTGGGTGTAACGAGTGTCGCCGACGTTCAGGCTCACCGTGTTGTCGGCGTTCCAGACCGCCTCGCTCTTACCGACGTTGAGCGCCTCCATGGCCACAACGCAGAACTGTTTGCCCGTCTCCGGTGTGGGAGTGGGGGTGGGGGAGCCGACCGACTCACCTGCATAGGCCATGACGGCGCTGTCCAGCGGCTTACCGCAGATCACGCTGTGTACGGTGAACTGCCATCGCTCTGGATCGTTGGCGGTGTCGCTGGCCAGGACCGTCACGGTAAGCGGCTCGCCTGTCCGTACTGTGCCGAGCACCTCCGCCCCCGGCGGCGCTCCGTCTGTCGGGGTGCTTGGGGTTGTGGGGGTGCTTGGGGCTGTTGTCCCGTTCACGGATGCCTGGTCGGAGTTGTCGGAGCAGGCAGCCATGACCACGAGCAATACAGCCGCGGCGACGGTGCGGGAGGACACCTTGAGGCGCTTGTCCATATGCTCATGCTCGCGCCGCTGCCACCAGTGCGCACACCCACAGATGTGTGCCGGCGCGACCGCCTGCTGCCTGTGGGCAGCTCCATGCCGCACGCTGATGGTTCTATTTCGGCCTCGGGAGGCCGGCACCCCTCCGTCGCCTCCGTCTACCGCGCGCTTGCCGAAGCGGAGGCGGGCGGTGTGGTACTTCGTCGCGGTCTTCCCGCCGGGAGGAATCAGCCCATGCCGAACAAGACTGCGGTCCGCCGGCTCACGCCCGGCCCGGACCGCGACAAGCTCGCGGCCGACCTGAAGGCCAAGTACGAGGGCGGGAATTCCATACGGGCCCTGGCGGAGGAGACGGGCCGTTCCTACGGCGGCGTCCACCGACTGCTGGAGGACGCCAAAACGACCTTCCGATCCAGGGGCGGAGCCCCGCGCCGCACAGGGTCCTGAGCCTGCGGCGGCCTGCCCTCGATGCCCCCCTGGCCCTGCAGAACCGGGAGACCAGGGGGCATCTGCCATGACAGGGCAGTCAACAGGGTGCGGTCCTTCGCCCAACGCCGGGAGGGCTATCGAGGGCCGCAGAGCACCGGTGTCCGCACATGTCACCTGGACAACGGCCGACGCTGAGCGGGGTCACGGCGGTCCGGCTGCTCAACCGCGAGCGCGCCGCCGGCGTGTGCGGGATCAGTCGTAGGGCTGGCTCTCGTGACGCAGACACGCGGGGCACAGGCCGTATGGCGGGCTGGGGTGGCTGGTGCGTGCTCCGCAGGCCCAGCAGTGACCGTGGTCCCGGGCGGTGCACGAGGCGGGGCACTCGTCAGGATCGGACTTCCCGATCATGGGGTTCCGGGCCTCCGGGGCGTCTTGTTCCACGGCACCAGTCTGCGCCGCCCTGCCCCGGCTGGCCCGGTTCGACCGGCTGCCGGGCGGCATCCGCCCTCACCTACTCGGCTGCGGCACCGGTGCCCGGGACACCTTCGTTGGCCCACGCCCGGGCGGCTGCGAGGTCGTCGGCGGTGCCGACGGGGACGTAGGCGAAGCCGTCCCATTCCTCCAAAGCCCGTGGCTCGTCCGGGCGGAGGTGGTCGCCACCACCGTTCAGGGGGCGGTGCCGGCGCCAGACGTCCAGCGGCGGGCGACGCCGCTTGTAGTACGCCGCGAACGGATCGTCGGCGTCGACGTGCGGGAGCGCGCGGGACGGCTGGTTTGGCGGTCCGGGTCGGGAGTGCTTGCCCATGGGCTCGATGGTCTCAGGCAGCGACGGTGGTCGGCCGGGCCGCGGCGAGATCCGCCGCGCGGGTGCGGACCTCGTCCACCGCGGCGGTCCGGTACGGCCGGGCCGCGTCCAGCAGCGTGTTGAGCCGGGAGGCGACCAGCGTGGAGTCGACTCGGGTGGCCTCGTCCAGCGCCTGGTGGGCCGCGGCGGCGCCCTGCTCCGGCTCGCCCTCGGTGAACAGCGCGGCGGCCAGGCCGATGCGGTCCATGACGCGGACGCGGTCGAAGCCGGGCCTGCGCAGGGCGAGCGCGTCAGTGAAGTGATCACTGGCGCGACGGTTCCGGCCGGTGCCGGTGAGGTCGCGGGCGGAGACGGCGCGGGCACCGGCGTGCTCGGCGGCGTCGAAGTAGTCCACCCATGCGGGGACGTCGCCCAGGCCGTCCGCGACCAGTTCGTCAGCAGCGTCGAGGTGCCGCTCGGCACCTTGCTCGTCGCCGAGGGCCGCGTGGACCCTCCCGGTCTGGGAGGCGACCAGCGCCCGGGTCGCGGGGATGGTCGCCTTCTTCGCGGCGACGCCGAGGAGACCGAGGGCGTCCTGGGGATGCCCGAGGTAGATCATCTGGTGGGACATGCGGGTGACGATCTCCACCCCGCGGTCCGGCTGCCCGGCCTCGGAGGCGGCGTAGATGCCGTACGACCAGTACCGCTGGGCGGTGGCGTACCGGCCGCTGTCGTGGCTGACCCACCCGGCCAGCGCGGCGAGGTCGGCGGTCGCCGCGAAGACCCGGCTCTTCAGCGAAGGCGGGATGCCGTCCTGGACGCGGCGGGCGACTTCGGCGAGCTGGGCGACGATCGCGGAGTGGTACAGGCCGCCGCCCTTGGAGGCGTCGGCCTTCGTGAAGAACGCGGTGACCTCTTGCAGGGCGGCGGTGGTGTCGGTGTCGAAGCCCTTCGTGTCGCGGTTCAGCCGGCGGGCGGTGCCGCCCAGCATCCGCTCGGCGGCCAGGATCAGCGGGGCGCCGAGGGCGAGCTTGAGGGTGTCGCGGCGGTCGAGGAAGAGGTCCATCTGGGTCCATCCGGCCAGGGTTTGGGCGGCTGCCTCGGTCAGCAGCGGGAGCTGGATGCTATCCAGCGTCGGCCCGGCGGCCGTCAGGCCGAGATCACCCGGGGTGAGCGGCTGGCCGACCGCGTCGGAGATCACCGCCGCCAGCAGCGCGGGCACCGGCGGGCGGGGGCGTTCGCCGTCGAGCCAGCGGCGGACGCGGGTGGCGTCCGGGGCGATCTGCCGGTGACCTTGGGCTTTCGCTTCGGCGGCGATCCGGCGGGCGATCTCGCCGTGGGACAGGCCGGTGGCCGCGATCCACAGCGCGAGGTGCGGGTTGCTCGATCTGCTCGGCACCGGTGCCTCACCCTCCCCGACTCACTTGTCACGGAACGTGGCGGTTTCGCCACGGTTCGCGGCCCCTACGGTACTGGTCAGGGCCCTGGCCGGGGGCGGATTCTGCTCGGGCGGTGGCCGCTCGGGCTATCCGCATGAGGCAAGGGGAAGGACGAACGCATGGCGACGCTTGCACCCCCAGCTCAGGTTCCGTGGGCGATGCGGCTGGTCACCGGCCGGCTTCCGGTCGGCCCGCCGTCGTACGCCGCGGTGACGCTCGACGCGGCCACGCAGACCGCCCGCTACACCGACGCCGCCGGCGAGGTGGTGGAGATGGGCAAGCACGGCACGAGCAAGACCACCGGCACGGCCTCGATGTCCGGTGGCGGCGACGGGCAGAACCCGCAGCCGCAGACGCAGGACGACAACACCACCGACTACGAGTCGGACTGATCTGATGGCCTCCACCGTCCTGGTCGTCACCGCGCTGGAAGACGTCACCGCGGACCGTGTCATCGCCGCGCTGAACGAGCGCGAGGTGCCCGTCGCACGGGTCGACCCGGCCGACATCGGCCCCGGCCTGACCTTCGGCGCCCGCATCGGCGCCGGGGCGCCGGCCTGGGCCGGGCGGCTGGTCACCGGCAGCCGGGAGGTGGAGCTGGGGGAGGTGGCGGCGGTGTACTACCGCCGCCCCACCCCCTACGCCGCCCGGTTCGAGCACCTGCCCGCCCAGCAGCGCGACTTCGCCGCCGCCGAGGCCCGGCACGGGCTCGGCGGCATCCTGAACCACCTGCACGGCGCCTTCTACGTCAACCATCCCGGCGCGGTCACGGCCGCGGACTTCAAGCCCGCCCAGCTGAAGCAGGCGGCCCAGCTCGGCCTGGCCATCCCGCCGACGCTGGTCACCAACGACGTGGAGCAGGCGCGGAAGTTCGCCGCCGACCACGGCCCGGTCATCTACAAGACGTTCCGCGGCCTGCCCCGGGATGAGGACGGGCACACCGGCGCGATCTGGGCCCAGCGCGTCGATGCGGACACCTTCGATGGCACGCTCGCGGTGACCGCGCACCTGTTCCAGGCGGAGATCCTCAAGACCGGCGACGTGCGCGTCACCGTGGTCGGGAAGAAGGTGTTCGCCCAGCAGATCGCCGCGCCGGACGGCGCGCTGGACTGGCGCCGCGGCGACTGGGACGCCCTGCTGCACGCCCCGATCGTCGTGCCGTCGCCGGTCGAGGCCGCGCTGCACAGCTACCTCGCCACCTTTGGCCTGGTCTTCGGCTGCTTCGACTTCGCCCTCACCGGCGACGGCGACGCCGCGGAGGACTGGGTGTTCATCGAGTGCAATCCGAACGGCCAGTGGGGCTGGCTGCCCGACGCCGGCGACATCACGACGGCGTTCGCCGACATCCTGAGCACGAGCACGAAAGGAGGCGGGGCGCGATGACGATGCCCGCCGACCTGGAGACCGACGCCGCCCGTCTGCGCGAGGCGATGGTGAAGGCCCTCGCCGACGACGGCGTCCTTGCCGATCCCGGCTGGCGGGCCGCGGTCGAGCGGGTGCCACGGCACCGGTTCGTGCCGGGCTTCTACCTGCCCGCCGACGAGCGCGACGGGCAGGGGCTGACGGTGTGGGATCCGGTCACCGCCGAGACCGACTATGGCCGCTGGCTGGCCGCCGCGTACTCCGACACGACGCTGATCACGCAGTTCGACGGCGACGAACCGGACTGGAAGGCCCCGCAGGTGCGGCACGGCGGGGCGCCGACCTCGTCGTCCACGCTGCCGTCGCTCGTCGTACGGATGTGGGCGGACGCCGACGTGCAGGAGGGGCACACGGTGCTGGAGATCGGCACCGGCACCGGCTACTCCACCGCGCTCGCCTGCGAGCGTCTCGGCTCCGCAGACGTCACCAGCATCGAGGTGGACCCGCACCGGCTGGAGCAGGCGGCGAGCGCACTGTACGCCTGCGGCTACACGCCGACCCTGGCGGTGGCGGACGGCCTGTACGGCTACTGGCCCGAGGCGAAGTTCGACCGGATCGTGGCCGCCTGCTCCTTCCGCGCCGTCCCTGCGGCCCTGCTCGCCCAGGTGAAGCCGGGCGGGAAGATCCTGATCACCCTGTCGGGATGGCTCTACGGATACGCCCGCGTCCTGCTTACCGTGAACGGCGACCACACCGCAGAGGGGCAGCTGCTGGGCGGCACCGTGTCGTTCATGTCCGCCCGCACCCACGCGGCGCCGGCCTTCGGCAACCCCGCCCACTGGGCAGCGGGCCTCCCGGAGGAGGGCCGGGCGGCCCGGCACAGCCCGGAGCGGATCACCGCCGGGACCGAGAAGGCGTTCCACCTGCGCTTCCTCGCCCAGTGCGCCGCACCGGACGCGCAGATGACGACCGTGGGCGAGACGGTGCACCTGGTCGACGTCGTCACCGGCTCCGCTGCCACCCTCACCCCCACAGACGGCCGGTGGGAGGTGCGCGAGGGCGGCCCGGTGCGGCTGTGGGAGCGGATCGAGCGGGTGCTGTCCGCGTACGATGAGGCGGGCCGGCCGGGGCCGGAGACGTTCAGCCTGCACGTCTACGACGGCGGGCAGCACCTGCGCCACCCGCACCTGCCCGGCCTGCCGCTCCCGAGGCCCTGACGGGCCCGAAGTCTCCGGGCGCCCGGGCGGAGGGATGTGACGGACCTCCGGCCGGGCGCCCGGTCGTCACGATCCGCCGCTGGGCGGACCGTTCCTCCTCCGACAGCTGTGCCATCGCACCTCTCACCTCCCGCAACGGCGCCCGCCGGGCGCCCCTTCAGGCTGCCCAACGAGCCAGGCCCCGCTACCGCGTGCGCACGCGGCCGTTGTACTCCGGAAGGCCCAACCTCGAAGAGAGGCCGTCGAGGTCGGCTGTGTCCAGGGGGCGCCGCGCGGTCACGCGGCCGGGGCCTGGTCGTCGTCCAGCACGCTGAAGTCCACATCGAGGCGGGTGTCGTAGTCCTCTGGGGCGATGCCTATCTCGTGGGTCGAGTAGACGCCGAACCGGTTGACGTGCTCTGTCAGGTACGGCGAGATCTGGGCCAGGTCCAGCGGGTCGACCACTTCGCCCTCGGCCTGCAACTGCCGCACCACGTCCGCGATGTCCAGGGTGTTGTGGAAGATCAGCAGGTTGGCGAGCAGAGAGGTGAACTTCACGTCCTTCTCCTGCTCGACCGGGTCGTTGCGCGTCACGGTGCCGCGCTGGCCGAACCGCACCCAGTCGCTGAAGCCGTTGAACGCCTCGACCTTGTTGGTCGCGGCCGTCACCCTGCCGCGCAGCGGCGCGTCCGAGAGGAACCGGAGCAGCTGGACGGTACGGATCACCCGCCCGACCTCGCGGAAGGCGGTGTAGGTGGCGTTCTTCATGGAGCCGGAGCGCAGCCGCTTGAGCAGCAGGGTGGAGGAGATGGCGCCCTCGCGGACGGAGACGGTCACCCGCATCAGGTCCTTGAAGTGGGTCTCGATCAGCTTCCAGTCGATCACGTTGCGGCCCGGCTCACCGAACAGGGCGTCGATGTGCTCGTAGGTGACCGAGCGGGACGGGCGGAAGAACAGGCAGTCCTCCCAGTTGCGGATCCTGGGCATCAGATCGATCCCGAGCAGGTGGGCGAGCGCGAACACCGGAGCGATGTTGATCAGATCCGCCGGGTTGTTCTTCGACGCCGCAGCCACCCGCATCGTCTCCTCCGCAAGCCCACGGGCGGCCTGACCGTCGTATCACCCAGGACCCTGACGGGAGTTCAGCCGCGCCGCCTGACGCGTCAGATGGTCGCGCTCGGCGAGGTTGGAGGCCTGCCGCGCCGCCTGCGCGTACAGCCGGGCCGCGGCCGCCAGGTCGCCGTCGCGTTCGTGGAGGTAGGCAGCCGCCGCGGTGTGCCGGGGCAGCGACGGGTCAAGCCCGGCGAGTTCCGCGAGCCCGGCGCGCGGCCCGTCGGCCTGCCCGACGGCGATGGCGCGGTTGAGGCGGACCACGCCGCTGTCGGTCAGCCGCAGCAGTTCGTCGTACCACTCCACGATCTGCACCCAGTCGGTCTCGGCGGCACTCGGCGCGTCCGCGTGCAGGGCGGCGACGGCGGCCTGGGCCTGGAACTCGCCCAGCCGGTCACGGGCGAGGGCCCGCTGCAGGATCCCGACACCCTCGGCGATCAGCACGGTGTCCCACCGGGAGCGGTCCTGCTCGGCGAGGGGCACCAGAGCGCCGTCGGGAGTGGTGCGGGCGGCGCGCCGGGCGTGGTGGAGCAGCATGAGGGCGAGCAGCCCGGCCACCTCGGGATGGTCGACGCGGGCCGCGAGCTGCCGGGTGAGCCGGATCGCCTCGGCGGCGAGGTCGACGTCGCCGGAGTAGCCCTCGTTGAAGACGAGGTAGAGCACGCGCAGCACGGTGGCCACGTCCCCGGGCCGGTCGAAGCGCACCCCGGCGACGGTCCGCTTGGCCCGGCTGATGCGCTGCGCCATGGTCGCCTCGGGCACCAGGTAGGCGTGGGCGATCTGCCGGGTGGTGAGCCCGCCGACCGCGCGCAGGGTGAGCGCGACGGCCGAGGCGGGCGTCAGCGAGGGGTGGGCGCACAGGAAGTACAGCTGGAGGGTGTCGTCGGCGGCGGGCGCGGGCCCCGGCCCGGGCTCCTCCTCGATCCGTTCCTCGCGCCGCCGTCGGGCGGCGTCCGTGCGGGCCTGGTCGAGGAACTTGCGCCACGCCACGGTGACCAGCCAGCCCCTGGCGTCCCTGGGGGGAGCGTCGGGCCAGACGCGCAGGGCCTCGATCAGGGCGTCCTGGACGGCGTCCTCGGCCGCCGCGAAGTCGGCTCCGCGGCGGACGAGGACGGTGAGCACGCCCGGGGTGAGGCTCCGCAGGAGGACCTCGTCCATGGGCGCCTTCACTCGGTGATGGTGGGCGGCGCGGCCAGGAACGGGCGCACCTCCAGCCACTCGTGGATCGGCCTGCCGCCCGCGCCGGGAGCGGCCGACAACTGCCCGGCCAGTTCCACGGCACGGTCGTGGCTGTCGACGTCGATGACCATCCACCCGGCGATGAGGTCCTTGGTCTCCGCGAACGGCCCGTCGGTGACCGGCGGGCGCCCCTCACCGTCGTAGCGGACCCAGGCCCCCTCGGGAGCGAGTGCCTGGGCGTCGACGAACTCGCCGGTCTTCTCCAGCTGGGCGGCGAAGTCGTGCATGTACTGCATGTGCGCCGCGATCTCCTGCGGCGTCCACTGGTCCATCGGCACGTTGTTCACCGGGTCCGGGGCGCCGCGGTAGTGCTTCAGCAGCAGGTACTTGGCCATCGTGGGCTCTCCTCGGGGCTCGTGCGGCCATTGTGGCCACGTTCACTCCAGGGACGGAGCCGGACCCGCGTTCTCGACATCCCACCCACGTGTTTTTCCCGAGCGGCCTGCCCCGGCCTCTAGTACTCCAGCAGTACTTCGTGGCTTGACCTGGGGGAACGTGGAGCGGTGGGAGTGTAGCGGGCAGGATGCCGTCACGGACGGCTTCCGCCCGCACACCCCTCGAAGGAGTGCCCACGACGGCAAGGTCGCCCCGTGCCCTGGGAAGCCTCGGGTCGTGATCACCGAACAGGCAGCCGAGACCTGGGACCGCGACCTGGACCACCTCCTCACCACCATCGGGCACCACTTCGGCCGCGTCGAACCACGCCGCCGTATGCGGGACTACGTCCGCGCACTGCTCGCCCCGGTAGCCCGCAAGAACAGCTGGCAACTTGCCGAACACGTCGGCCATACCACCCCCGACGGACTGCAGCACCTGCTCTCCCGAGCCCGCTGGAACCCCGACGACATCCGCGATGACCTGCAGACCTACGTCGCCGAACACCTCGGCCGCCCCGACGGGGTACTGATCATCGACGTCACCGGGTTCCTCAAGAAGGGCACTACCTCCGCCGGCGTCCAAAGGCAGTACTCCGGCACCGCCGGCCGCACCGAGAACTGCCAGATCGGCGTCTTCGCCGCCTACACCAGCACAATCGGCCGCGCCCTCGTGGACCGCGAGCTCTACCTGCCCAAGTCCTGGACCGACGACCGCGACCGCTGCCGCGCGGCCAAGATCCCCGATCAACGGGAGTTCGCCACCAAGAACACCCTCGCGGCGACGATCGTCCGCAGAGCGCTGGCCTCGCCGCTGCCGATCGCCTGGGTCACGGCGGACGCCGCTTACGGACAGGACAACCGCTTCCGCCGGATGCTGGAAACATCCGGCGTCGGCTACGTCCTGGCCGTCCCCAAGTCCCAGTTCTCCCTGGCTGGCCCACGCATCGACAGAGCCTTCGAGCAGGCCCCCGACCAGGCATGGGAACGCCGTTCCTGCGGCGCCGGCGCGAAGGGGCAGCGCGAGTACGACTGGGCGGCCGTCCAGTCGCGGCCAGTAGCCGAATACGACGACCAGGACGGCGTGTTGATCCGTCGGCGGTGGGCGCTGGCACGACGCAGCTTGAGCCGGCCGGACGAGATTGCCTACTACCTCGGCTACGCACCGCTGGATGTCGCAGTGGATGAACTGGTGCGCGTCGCCGGCGCTCGGTGGGCGATCGAGGAGTGTTTCCAGGCGGCGAAGAACGAGTGCGGCCTGGACGAGTACGAAGTCCGCCGCTACGTCGGCTGGTACCGACACATCACCCTGGCCATGCTCGCCCACACCTTCCTCGCGGCGATAAGCGCGCGAGCAGCCGAAAAAGGGGATCCACCGGTGAGGATGCCGTGGTCATCGAGCTCACCGTGGCGGAAGCGCGGCGTCTCCTGGCAGCTCACGCACCCCGAGACCTTCACACCCTCACCCACGCGTTGAGCTGGTCGCACTGGCGCCGACGACGCCAAGCTGTGGCCCGCCACTGCCACTACCGCCGTCGTGGGCACTCCTTCGAGGGGTGTGCGGGCGGAAGCCGTCCGTGACGGCATCCTGCCCGCGACACTCCCACCGCTCCACGTTCCCCCAGGTCAAGCCACGAAGTACTGCTGGAGTACTAGGCCGGTTCCAGATCCCAGCCGATGCGGTAGTAGCCGTGGTTGTCCCCGGCCGGATTGTCGACGTGGAAGATCAGCATGTCGGAGTTCCCGTCACCGCGGATGTCCCACAGGGCCACGTCAGCGCCCTGGTTCTCCCAGCCGAACCAGCCAGGGACCGGCCTGACGTCGCTCCAGCCGGAGACGTCGCCGTTGGCGTTGAGGTCCCAGCCGATGCGGTAGTAGCCGTGGTTGTCTCCGCCGGGATTGTCGACATGGAAGACCAAAAGGTCGCGCATACCGTTTCCGTTGATGTTCCCCAGGGCCACCCCGGCGCCCTGGTTCTCCCAGCCGAACCAGCCGGGGACGGCTTTGATGTCGCTCCAGCCGGAGACGTCGCCGTTGGCGTTGAGGTCCCAGCCGATGCGGTAGTAGCCGTGGTTGTCTCCGTCGGGATTGTCGACATGGAAGACGAGGAGATCCTGCTTGCCGTTTCCGTTGATGTCCCCGAGCGCGATACCGGCGCCCTGGTTCTCCCAGCCGAACCAGCCGGGGACGGCTTTGATGTCGCTCCAGCCGGAGACGTCGCCGTTGGCGTTGAGGTCCCAGCCGATG
>NZ_JBEYHH010000051.1:0-2322 GCF_040635175.1 Streptomyces sp. NPDC006997 | reverse complement strand
TGCGGTAGTAGCCGTGGTTGTCTCCGTCGGGATTGTCGACATGGAAGACGAGAAGGTCCTGCTTGCCGGTGCCGTTGATGTCCCCCAGCGCCACTCCGGCGCCTTGGTCCTCCCCGCCGAACCAGCCCGGGACCGCCTTGACGTCCGTCCACCCGCCAGCCACCGTGGCGTCGCTCTGGATGTTCCACCCGATGCGGTAGTAGCCGTGGTTCTCTCCGCCGGGATTGTCGATGTGGAAGACCAGCACATCCGAGTCACCCGTACCCCGGATGTTCCCGAGGGCGACTCCGGCACCCTGGTCCTCCCAGCCGAACCAGCCGGGAACGGACATGACATTGCTCCAATTCGGCATCCCACTCACCTGCTTCTCGCCGAAAAACCCTGTTACTCCAAGGCTCCGCACGGACTCCCCCTTCCCGCAACTCGGCTGCCCCGTAAGTGAAACGGCAACAAAAGAGGTGCCCTGTAACCACCGCGCCCTGTCCCTACCGCTATTAGTTTTCTCGTCAAATTCAGCCGCCTCACCCCCGTACCCCCTTGTGTCGAGGTGGGCGGCAGCCGCACCGCCTACCACGGGGAAGGACACTCGCGAAAAAAGTCGCGGCCCGCTGTCGATCCGGCCCCCTCCCGATCGACGTCCTGATGTGCGGCGGGCCCCGCCGCGCGAGGACGTGACGGAACCCGAGGGGAACAGGCACGTGGATCAACTGCTGAGAGTCATGAACTTCACCGTCTCCAGTGACGGCGTCGCCGCCGGTGCGGACCAGAGCCTGGAGCGGCCGTTCGGCCATGTGCGCCCGGAGCGGCTGTTCGCCTGGGCCGGAGCCACGGCGAGCTGGCCGATGCGCACGGACCCCGGCGGCAGCCGGGGCTTGGACGACTACTTCACCCGGGACTTCTCCCGCAACATCGGCGCCGAGATCATGGGCCGCAACAAGTTCGGCCCCCAGCGCGGCCCCTGGCAGAACCACGAGTGGCGCGGCTGGTGGGGAGAGGAGCCCCCCTTCCACACGCCGGTGTTCGTCATGACCCACCACCCGCGCCCGTCGTTCACGCTCTCCGACACCACCTTCCACTTCACCGGCGGCGACCCGGCCACCGTCCTCGAACAGGCCCGCGAGGCGGCCCGCGGCAAGGACGTCAGGCTCGGCGGCGGCGTCACCACCATCCGGCAGTTCCTGGACGCCGACCTCGTCGACACCCTGCACGTGGCGGTCTCGCCGGTAGCGCTCGGATCCGGACTACGGCTGTGGCGGTCCCCGCAGGACCTGCTCGACCGGTTCCACCTGGACACCGTCCCCAGCCCGAGCGGCATGACCCACCACCTGTTCTGGCGCAGGTGACGCGGGCCCGCCGAACCGGTCCGCCACGACCAGGCAGCCGCCACCCCGGCACATGCCGGGCCGCCAGGAGGGACCAGGCGCGGCGGCTGGGACGACGGGGTCCTCGTCCGCCGCACCTCGCCCCCGCCGCCTCTTCAGGTGAGGTAGCCGGCGACCAGGGCGGCGAACTCGTCCGGGCCGGCCAGGCGGACACCGAGCCCTTCGGCCTTGGCCCGCTTGGACCCCGCCCCGTCCCCGGCGACCACCAGGGAGGTCTTCTTGGAGACGCTGGAGGAGGCACGGCCCCCCGCGCGTTCGACGAGTTCGTTCATCTGGTTGCGGCTGAGCCTCTCCAGCGGACCGGTCATCGCCCCGGTGACCACCACGGTCATCCCCGCCAACGGCCCGCCCGCACCCCCCTCGCCCCCCACGGCGGAGGCGCCGCGGGGGAGGGGCACGGTGGCGCCGGGCTCGCTCATGTTCACCCCGGCCGCGGCGAGCCTGTCGACCAGCGGGCCGAGTGAGGCGAGTTCGGCGACGATCGAGGGAGCCTTCTCGGTCCCGATGCCCTCCACCTGCCGTACCGCCTCCACGTCCGCGGCCCGCAGAGCGTCCATGGTGGCGAAGTGCCGCGCGATACGACGGGACATGGAGCGCCCGGTACCGCGGATCCCCAGCGCGCACAGCACCCGCGACAGCGGCTGCTCCTTGGCCGCGGCGATGGCGGCCAGCAGGTTGTCCGTACTGGTCGCCCCCATCCGCTCCAGCCCCAGCAACTGCTCACGCTCCAGCGTGAACAGGTCGGCGAGATCCGCGACGAGCCCGGCGTCGACGAGCTGGACGACCCGGGTCTGGCCCAGCCCCTCGATGTCACCCGCATCATCGTGGCGAGCCGCTGGTACCCGTCCTCGAAGACCTGTTCCGGGTGCGGCGCGGTGAAAGCCAAGCTGCCGCTGCACGTTCGGACCTACCAGTGCGACCTCTGCGGCCTGGTCATCGA
>NZ_JBEYHH010000050.1:0-36366 GCF_040635175.1 Streptomyces sp. NPDC006997 | reverse complement strand
GACCCCGGCCAACTCCTCAGGTGTCACACCACCCCAACGACGCTCGTAGAGCAGTAGACACGCATGCACAAGTGAAGATGACCAAGCCCTACTAGGTGATCAGGCGTATCCCCCAGCTGCCGAACTTTTCACAGGACTACTTTGCCGCGTCGGCCGATCACCCAAACACGGCAGCGGAAGCTCGGTAGCAAGGTGGCCGGTCCCTTGAAAGCCCTTCTTCGGGTTCCTGAACCGACCCCTCAACTGCACTCCGAATCCACGCAGTTGGTTCGCCGCCCGTTAGCACAACCTGCTGATCCGTCAACTCTCCTCGCTCCGGAAACCTGCGGACAACCTGTCCGCTCACGATGTGTGCGAACTGGAAGGGTCTTCACCACGAGATGCCGGTCATCCGAGCGCCCCCGACCAAATCGGTCGGCGCAGCCGCGCGGGGCCCGCCGAGTCTCCGCGATCAACTGCACGGCGGGTGCCAACCGGCCTTGGGAGTCAGTCCCGAGGGATTCCCGGCACACGTTCCAAGACCACTTCCGCCAGACGAGAGGAGTTCAGCGTGACCGCTGTCCAGACCCCCGAGAGGACCGAGCTGGGCAAGTTCTTCCAGGTCTCGGTCCGGCAGTTCGACGCCGGCCAGGTCGCGCCCGAGATGTTCTCGGCCGCCATCGACGCCGAGTGGCACCAGCTCCTGGGCAAGCCCGAGTACGCGGAGTTCTGCGCGCAGAGCGCCGGCCGGCTGATCAACCACGTGGAGAACACCGGCTACGGCCGGATCTCCTGGGTCGACGCCTACGCGGAGATGTTCGGCCCGCTGCCCGAGGTGTGGTTCACCGGCGCGGACGGGGTGCTCGACGAGCGGGCCATGGCGCGCTACCGCGAGACCGGCGAGGTGTGGGCGGAGTGGGACTGCAGCCCCATCCCGGGCGACGGCGGCGACGTCGCACCGAAGATCTCGGCACTCGCGGCCGGATGACGACCGGCCCTCTGACCGGAGCGTCCTGGTCCCGTGCCAGGGCGCTCCGCCTGGTCGAGGCACGTACCACGGCTCCGCGGACCGTGGACATCACGGGCTACATCGACCGTGTGTCCGCGCACTGCCCCTACCTCGCGCCTTCCCTTCGACACGGTCTGACGGCCTGGACGGTGTACGAGATCGCAAGCAGCGATCCCGAGTCCGTGGAAGCTGGTCTGTTCCATGCGGGAGTGCAGGCCGCGGAGTGGGTTCGTCCACTCGCGGCTCGCCCGAGAGGCGCTCTCGTTTGTGAGAACGTCGTCATCCTGGGGGACGTCCAAGGAGTCGAACACCGTGAGTTGATGGCGTGGCCGCACTGGGCGCTGAAGAACCTGTACGGCCCTGTCGGTGTCATGTTCGGGAAGTTCCAGGGAGGCGAGCAGCGGCTCGACAGAGCAAGCCGCCCGATCCCGCCTCCCCCGTGTTCGTTCCTCCCTGTTCGCCCCGCCGTGAGAGCCCGCGACCCGCAGTTCCTGAAGGACACCCCTGATCTCGCGGATGCTCTCTCGGTCGCGGTAGACGATGGGAGCGATGTCCTCGAGCGAATCCCACACGATTGGCAGGCGGTAAAGGCATGGTCGCGTTCCCTCCCTGTCCCCCCGAAGCCCTCGCAGCCGCGGAAGCCGCCTGCGGCGGCACTGTCGACCTGAAGGAGCTGACCAACCGGCGTGGCTCCGCGGTCTGGAAGGCCGCCGGCCCCGAGGGCACGGTCGCGGTGAAAATCGGATACGGCGACGGTGTGGCCGCCACAATGCGAGAGGCAACCACCCTGGTGGTCATGGGCGTTGCCGGATACGAGGCGGTCTCCGGTTCGTACGACGGCGGCTCGTGGCTCGTCACGCCCTGGTTCACAGGCCCCTCCACCTGGGCGGTCTTCACCCCCGCCCGAGAGGGAACTGGCGGACGTGAGGCCGCTCTCCAAGGTGGCGCTGACCTGTGCCGATCAGTCGCCGACCTGCACGCCTCCGGATGGATCCACGCCGACCTCCAGCCTTCCCACGGCATCCACACCCCGGCGGGCGTCCGCCTGATCGACTTCGCCTGGTCCTGGCGCGAGGGCGAGGAGCCGGTCAGCGGATTCAGCGGTGGTATCGTGCATCTCATGGCGCCGGAACTCGCTGCCGCCGTCGCACGCGGAGACGGTCCGGTGACACCGACGCGCGCCAGCGACACGTACGCCCTCGCCGGTGTCCTGTGGACGTGCGCCTCGGGAGGCTGGCCGCTCGACTACAAGGCAGCGGGCATCGACCGGAAGGCCGCGGGCCCGGACGGGGTTCGAGACGCGATCGCCACTGGCCGTCTGCCGTTCGCACCGGCCGTGTGGCCCGAGCTCCAGGACGCCCTCCGGCCCGCGCTCGCTGCCGTACCCGAGGACAGGCCCACGGCCGGCGAGCTGGCGGAGCTCCTGCTCAAGGTCGAGCCGTGATCTCGCTCCGCGAGGTGACCCTGACCGACGCACCAGCGGTCCGCCGCATCTACAGCGCCGCTTCCGTGAGGTACCTGCCGCGAGCGCCCCTGACCGCTGAGAGCGCTGCCGCTTGGGTGACCGATCGCATCGCCGAGAGTCGTGCGACGCCGCGGATGCTGTACTGCTTCGGCATCGATCACGCTGACGACCTGGTCGGCGTGATCAAGCTACGCCGCGCCCGTACCTCGGCGGCGCTCAGCTACATCCTTCGAGACGACGCATGGGGTCACGGGTACGCCACCACGGCGGTGGCGCTCGTGCTCGACTTCGCCTCCACCACGCTCGGCCTGGCCTCCGTTGACGCCAAGCACCACCCCGACAACCACGCTTCCGGGCGGGTGCTGATCGAGTCCGGGTTCACCCGCACCGGCCGCTCTGCGGAGGCCATCACGTACATGAGGAACCTCGCCCCGGGGGCCAGGAGCACGGTCCCCATGCGCGAACGCCTGTCGGACGGGGCGACGACAGCAGGCTCATAAACACTCATAAGCAGGAGGGCTGTTCACCGTCATTGTGGAGTGCGGGCCGACCGCGCGTGCTCCGCATCTCGCGGTGGCTCCCCATGGAGGTGAAGCCGTGCGTAGGCAAGGGACCACGTCTGGCAAGGGCCGGATGATGACCTTGACGCTCAACACCAGGCAGTCCACAAGGACGCCTCGGCTCCGGTGCTCTCTGGCGGCCGAACCGGTCGCTGCCGGCGTGGCACGCCGCACCGTCCACCGCTGCTTCAGCGGCTGGCCGGGCCCGGACGCCGTCAAGGACGACGGCCTGGTCACAGGCCGAACTCGTCGCCGACGCCGATAGAACCACAGGGGACTCCGGCGCGACGGGGTGAAGCCTGGTAGGCCGATGACGATGTCGTCGTCGAAGTGACTGACCAGGCTGTCGCCGACCCCCGCTGAGGGACACCGGCGAAATCTCCGAGGCCGACCGAAACCTGCTCCTGGTCGCGCTCACCGGGCACGGCGGCTACATGCCGACCCTGCCGAACGCCGCTGAGCTCGTCGCACTTCTCGCCACACCTGCTGTGTGGCACAGCCATGCCAACTTTCGTTCACATTGTGAGGAATGAGGCGCTATGAGTACCTCTTTACGGAGGCACCGCCCGGATTCGAACCGGGCCCCCTTCCGCCGCGTGGTCGTCACCGGCGGCTGTGGATTCGTCGGTTCACACCTGTGCGACCTGCTGCTCGACAGCGGTGTCGAGGTGGTGTGCGTGGACAACCTCCTTACGGGCACGGAGGACAACGTCGTACACCGTCAGCTGGACGACCGGTTCGAGTTGATGGTCCACGACGTCACCGACCCGATCCCGATACCCGGGGAAGTCGATCTCGTACTCCACCTCGCCTCGCCGGCCTCTCCGCAGGACTACCTGCGTCTGCCGGTCCAGACGCTTCAGGCCGGTTCCCTGGGAACCTTCAGCGCCCTGGAGTTGGCCAGAGTGAAGAAGGCCCGCTTCGTACTCGCCTCCACCTCCGAGGTGTACGGCGACCCGCTGGAGCACCCTCAGCGGGAGTCGTACTGGGGCAACGTCAACCCGGTGGGGCCGCGCAGCGTGTACGACGAGGCGAAGAGGTTCGCGGAGGCGGCGACCACCGCCTACCGCACCGAGCACGGTGTCGACACCGCGATCGTACGGATCTTCAACACGTTCGGGCCGCGGATGCGCGCGGAGGACGGGCGAGCGGTACCGAACTTCATCCGCCAGGCGCTGGCGGGCGAGCCACTGACCGTCACCGGCGACGGCTCGCAGACGCGGTCCCTGTGCTACGTCAGCGACACGGTCAGGGGCATCCTCGCCGTCGCTGCGGGCAGCCACCCCGGCCCCGTCAACCTGGGCAATCCCGCCGAGGCCACGGTCTTGGAACTCGCACACCTGGTGCGTGAAGTGACCGGGTCCGCCGCGCCCGTCGAGTTCGTCGACCGCCCGGTCGACGACCCGGAGCGCCGCAGACCCGACATCACCCTCGCCTGGGAGCAGTTCGGCTGGAAGCCGGAGACCGATCCCCGCAAGGGCCTGAGCACCACCATCGACTGGTTCGCCGCGCAGCTCAACGACACCGCAGTGAGGGAACGATGACGCGACACGCACCACGAGGGACGGAGTCCGCCGAGGCCCTGTCGCACAGGCAACAGCTCGGCGACGGGTTTCTCCAGGACTTCCGCGCGGACGGCTACGCGTTCTTATCCCAGAAGATCGCGGGAGAGTCCCTCGAAGCCCTCCGCACGGAGGCTGATGCCCTGATCCGGCGCTTCACCCGGGACGGGTACCGCTCAGACGACTACTGGCACTTCACCCCCGCAGGCACGGACGCACCCGTTCTCTACCGCATCCACAACCTGGAGAACCAGGGCTCCCCGGCGGCTACACGCCTCTACGCCGACGACGGCCCGCTGCACCCGATGGCCGTCGCCATCCTCGGCGGGCCCGTACGCGCCACCGCCTGCGCCATGATCGTCAAGCTGCCGGGAGTGGCCGCCCCCGTGCCCTGGCATCGTGACCGGACCAATGTTCCTCCGCACACCGTGTGCAACCTCAGCGTCTTCCTCGACGACTCCGACGTGGGCAACGGATGCCTTGAGTTCGTTCCTGGCTCCCACCTGACGCCCGACGCGGAAGAGGCCGAGGCGCTCCAGGTGCGGGGTCCGGTCCGCGCCCTCCCGCTCTCGGCCGGTGACATCGCCGTACACGACGTACGTATCGCCCACGCCTCGCGCCGCAACACCTCCCCGAGGATCCGCCGCAGCATCGTCATCGAGTTCGCCCCCGCCGACCGGGAGCTGCCGTGACCATCCCCAACCCCACTGGCGAGAGTGCCAGGGTGCGGGTGGCCACCATCACGGTGGGCACCAACGAGTCCCGTTGGCTGGAGCCTTGCTTCGCCACGCTCCTGGACAGCGACGTCCCCGGGATCGACCTGACGGTCTGGTACGTGGACAACGACTCCTACGACGGCAGCACGGCCTTCGTCAAGGACCGTTTTCCCGAGGTGCGGGTCATCCAGAACGAGAGCAAAGTCGGCTTCGCCCGCGCCAACAACATCGGCATGCGCGCGGCCCTCGCCGACGGCGCCGACTACGTCTTCCTCGTCAACCCGGACACCCAGACCCCGAAGTCGCTGGTGCGCGACCTGGCCGAGTTCATGGAGACCTGGACCGACTACGGCGTGGTCGGCCCCATGCAGTACGAGTACGACGAGTCGGGCAGCACCGCTTTGGGCGCGTACAACGACTGGTCGAAGTCCGCTCTGCGCTGGGGCGAGCAGCACGCCTTCGCCGGCGACTGGCCGAACCACCCCTCGCCGGCCAGCCCACCCGAAGGCCGGGCCCCGAACACCCTGGAGCACGCGTACGTCCAGGGCTCCGCCTTCTTCGTACGCGCCGCGCTGCTGCGCACCGTCGGACTCCTCGACGAGGTCTTCCACACGTACTACGAGGAGACCGACCTGTGCCGCCGCGCCCGCTGGGCCGGATGGCGCGTCGCGCTCCTGCTCGACGTCGGCATACAGCACTTCGGCGGTGGAGGAACGGCTGGCAGCAGCTACCGGCGCATCCAGATGCGCCGTAACCGCTACTACTACCTCCTCACCGACATCGACTGGCGCCCGCTGCCCATGCTGCGCCTGGCGTCCCGGTGGCTGAGGGACGATCTGCGCGGACGTGGCGTGGGCGGAGTGACGACCTGGTGGCGCGGGACCTGGGAAACCGCGAAAGCCGTGTGCTGGCTCGTGCGCCGCGCACCTCTGATCCGGGCCCGGCGACGTGCCCACCTCCGGCTCGGCTCGCCGACGGGCAGCCACGCTCAACCGCAGGCAAGGGGTGCGCGATGACCACGCCCCGGATTCTGTTCGCCGGCGTCTTCCACTGGAACGCGGGCTCCAGCCACATGATCGCCGAGTACGCCCGGGTCGCCTCGGCGTCCGGATGCGAGGTCGGCGTCTCAAGCCAACTGTCGCGCTTGGACGGCACGGTGAACGCCCACCTGCCGCTCGTGGACGACATCAGCTGGGCCACCCACCTGGTCCTCGTCTTCGAGGGCAGGCAGTTCCTCTCGCCCCAGCAGCGTGAACTCTGCGAGGCCGTGCCGCGGCAGCGGCGCATCATCGTGGATCCCGACGGTCACTGGGGCCCGTACGTCACCGCCGGCGTGGACGACAACGCGGGTGCCGACACCATCGAGTCCTGGCACAAGCTGTATGCCGACCTAAGCGATCTGATCCTGCAGCCGCGCATGAACGAACGCCTGCCCGACGGGGCCGAGTTCTTCAGCTACTTCGGAATGCCGGACATCCACCGGCTCGCCAGCGACCTCCCGCACCCGCGGGCACTGCCGTACGAGCTGCAGTACGTCGGCGCGAACTGGTGGCGCTGGAGCGAGATGACCAGCCTCATCCGGGCCGCGGCCGACGCCCAGCCGCCGATCCGACGCATCCGCGTGTGCGGACGCTGGTGGACCGGCGACCCGCACCCCGACCACCAGACGGCCACCGCCAACGTGTCCGGCTGGATGCGGGATCACGGTGTAGAGGTGGCGCCACCCGTTCCGTTCGGGCACGTGGTCTCCACCATGTCCCAGGCCGCGATCACGCCGGTGCTGGCTCGTCCGCTGCTCGCACGGATGGAGCTGCTGACCCCCCGCATGTTCGAAACGCTGGCCTCGGGCAGCATCCCCGCGCTCTGGCCGGACCTGGGCTACCTGTCCGCGCTCTACGGCGACGACGTGGAGCTCTTCCTGCTCGACGACGATCCGGCCGACAGCCTCGCCCGGATGCTCCGTGAGCCGATCCGGTACCGCGAGCGGCTGGCGACCATCCAGCGCCGAGTACACGAACGCTTCAACTACCGCGCGGTTCTGGCGGAACTCATCCGGTTCACCCGATGATCCCTGAGAGGTCTGCTGTGTCCAACGTCCTGATCACCGGCATCACCAGCTGTGAGAGTCGTGGCGTCGAGGCCCTGGCCCGCTCCATCATCGAGCAGCTGAACACCGAAGGCCCCGGGGGAGGCGACAACGTCACCGTCCTCACCCAGACCCCGGTGCTCGACGCGGAATCCCTCGCCCCCACCGGCGCCCGTTGCGTGGCCGACCCGTTCGTCGTCTCCCGCTCCTGGCAGCAGATGCGCCCCCAGGAGAGCCCCGCCGAACTGGCCGAACGCCGCGAACAGCTCCTCGCCCAAGCCGATCTGGTCATCGCGACCGGGGGCGACCTGCACACCTCGGACTACGGGGTCTCCACGCCGTACCTCCGAGTCCTCACCGCCGCCCAACAGCGGGACATCCCGACGGTCATGATCGGCCAGTCCGTCGGCCCCTTCGACGACCCGACCGATGCCGAGGCATGGCTCGCGGTCGCCACCCGGTGCGATCTCCTCACCGTCCGGGAGAGCGTCTCCCTCGACTACCTCGTGGGCGAGCTCGGCCTTCCCGAACACCGTGTGCGTCTGTCCTCCGACCCCGCCTTCCTGCTGCCGACCGCCACCGGCGAGCGAATATCGGCCCTGCTCGGGCCCCTGGGGCTCACCCCCGGAGACCCCTACCTCTGCCTCGCCCCAAGCCAGGGCATCACCCGCTTCAGCACCCTGGAGGAACCCCAGCACGTGGCAGCACTGACGCGACTCGCCACCTCCCTCGTCCGCACCCGGAAGATGCCGGTCGTCCTCGTCCCGCACTGCCACGACTCGCGCCCGCACAACGACGACCGGATCCTCGCCGCCCGAATCGCCGAAGCGGCCGACATGCCCGAGGTCATGGCGCTGCCCGGCGCGCTGACGGCATCCGACTACAAGGGCGTGCTGTCACAGGCCGAACTCGTCATCTCCGAGCGCCTGCACGCCGCGATCGGCGCACTGTCCGGCGGCGCCCCGGCAATTGCGATCGGCCACTCGCACAAGTTCAACGGGGTGCTCGCCGAAGCCTACGGTCACACGGTCGACGTCGACGGCATCCATGCGGACGTCCGCGCTTTCGCCCAAAACGCCACGGTCATCGACCGGATCGTCAACGACACCGACGCGACCGTGCTGCGCACCACCCTGCGTCAGCGGCTGCCGCTGATCGCGGACCGCGCCCGCAGCGACTTCGCTCAGATCAACAAGCTCCTTGGACCCTGAACCACCAGTCGCACAGGCGGTCCGCCTGACCGCACCGCATAGCGCACGACCCGCTGCGGCCCAGTCGAGGGCCGCAGCGGGACCCACTCACGCCAAGGGAGACACGCCATGCCCACACATCTGGTGACCGGCGGCGCCGGCTTCATCGGGTCCCACCTTGCCGCGTCCTTGATCGAGCGCGGCGACGACGTCGTCGTCCTGGACAACCTCGACGGCGGCAAGCCCGAGAACGTGCCCGACGGCGCGACCCTCGCCGTCGGCTCGGTCGCCGACCAATCCACGGTCGCCGAACTCTTCGCCTCGTACCGCTTCGAAGGCGTCTACCACCTGGCAGCCTTCGCCGCCGAAGGCATCAGCCACGCCGTCAAGCACCACAACTACTCCGTCAACCTGCTCGGCAGCATCAACCTGATCAACGCCTCGCTGGCCGCCAAGGTCAGGTTCTTCGGCTTCGCCTCGTCGGTCGCCGTCTACGGCCACGGACACGTCCCCATGCGCGAGGACGAGCGGCCCGTCCCCGCTGACAGCTACGGCAACGCGAAACTCGCCGTGGAGCGCGAACTCGCCGTCACCATGCAGATGCAGGGCCTGCCGTACTTCGCCCTGCGCATGCACAACGTCTACGGCGAGCGGCAGAACATGGGCGACCCGTACCGCAACGCCGTTGCCATCTTCCTCAACCAGATCATGCGCGACGAGCCGATCAGCGTGTACGGAGACGGCAGCCAGATCCGCGCCTTCACCTACGCCCCGGACATCGTCGGCACCTTTCTCGCCGCCGCCGACCAGCCGGCCGCCTGGGGCCAGGTCTTCAACGTCGGCTCCTCGCACACGAGCACCGTGCTGGACATGGCGCACGCCGTGCGCACCGCCATGGGCGTGCCCGACCACCCCATCAAGCACTTGGCGGCCCGCGACGAAGTCCACGCCGCGTACACCGACAACAGCCTCGCCCGTAGAACGCTAGGCGACTGGGCCGACACCCCGCTCGCCGAAGGTCTGCGACGCACCGCGGCCTGGGCCCGTGAACACGGCCCCGTGGAACCCGCGACCTCCCTCAGCATCGAGAACGACACCGCGGACCAGCCCGAGTGGTTCACCTGGGCCGCCGGACGGGCGGCCACGTCATGACGCGCCGCACCCTGGCCGTCGACGTCGGCGGCGTCCTCTACTACGACGAGCCCTTCGACCTCGCCTGGCTCCAGGGCGTCTGGGAACTCACGCGCGCGGACGATCCCGCCTTCACCATGGACGCCTTCCTCCAAGCCATGCGCGACTTCTACCAGGGCCGCGCACCCGGATCACCCCCGCCCAGCCTCTTCCCGCCCAACGGCACGAAGAGCTGGCAGATCGTCCGCGAACGCTGGACCTCGTTGGTCCAGCCCGTTCCCGGAGCCGTCGACGCCCTCAGCCACCTCGCCGAGGAGTACGAGATGTGCATCGTCGCCAACCAGCCCCCGGAATGCCTCGCCGCCCTGCGCACCCTCGGAATCGAGCAGCAAGTCCAACTCGTCGCGCTCGACTCCCTCGTCGGCTACGCCAAACCCGACCCCCGCCTCTTCAAGTGGGCCTTGAACCGGCTGAGCTGGAAGCCCGAACACACCACGGCCATCGGCGACCGGCCCGACCACGACGCCGCTCCGGCACTCGCTCTCGGCTGCTCGGCCGCGATCGTCCACGTCGACAGCGGCTGGAGCGCGCCTGCTGGGGTCGCTCCCGAGATCGTGACCGCCTACCGGGAGCTGAAAATCCAACGCGTCCACACAACCGAGGGAAGCACGAGGCACTGGGCCATCGCCGCCCTCGGAGACCTGGCCGACGTGCTGCGGACCATCAGCCACCAACAGCGCAGCCCACGCCCCCGCCAGGAGGTGCGCCCATGACCCTCGGCGCCGCCTTACCTCTCACCATCGTCATCTGCAGCAACCGCCCCGACAGCCTGCCGGCAGCTGTCGCCCGCACGGCTGCGGCCATGGGCCCCAGGGACCGCCTCCTGGTCATCGCGGACATGCCCGCCCAGCACCTGCCCACGCTGCCCACAGACGCCTCGTCGCCTCCGTCCCGCATGCGCGTCATCTGCAACGAGGGGAACCAGGGCCTCGCCCACAGTCGCAACAAGGCCATGAAGGAGGCCACGACGCAGCACGTCGTCTTCCTCGACGACGACATCGTCCCCACCGCCGTGGCACTGACCCGGATACGCGAAGCCCTGACCGCCGGCGCACACGTCACCGGGACGAGGATCACCGCCCACCTTCAAGGGCGCCGACGCCCGTGGTTCCTTACCTCGGGACAGCTGCACTACCTCGGCTCCCACGCGTCGGCCCGGCCGGCCTCGATCTGGGGCGGCAGTTTCGCCATCGACGTCGAGCACGCCCGCTTGCTGGGAGTCGGCTTCGACGAGCGCCTCGGCCGGATCGGCGGCTCCCTCATCTCCGCCGAGGACACCACCTTCGTACGGGAGATGACCGCGCGCGGTGCCACCGCGACGATCCTGCACGACGCCGAGGTGCAACACCTGATCCCCGCCCACCGGCTGACCCTGTCCTACCTGCTGCGCCGCGCCTTCTGGCAGGGCCGCAGCGAAGCACGGCGTAACGACGCACGGCGAGGCATCGCCAAGGAATGGAACCGCAACTGCTCGGGAGACGGCACCCGTCCGGTGCGGGCCACCCTCGCCCTGCTCTACACCGCCAGCGTTCTTCTCGGAGTGTGCCGGGAGGCCGTCACACGGAGCCGGACCAGCGCCGCAGACGCCGAAACCAGGAGCGACCGATGAAGGTAGCCATGGTCATTCCGCCGTACCGCTACGGCGCCGACCCCAGCCAGTGGATCACCGTGCCGCCCCAGGGCTACGGCGGCATCCAGTGGGTCGTCGCCACGCTCATGGACGGACTGCTGGAGGCCGGGTGCGAGATCCTCCTCCTCGGAGCTCCAGGAAGCCCGGTCCAGGACGGCGTCACGGTGTCCGACACAGTGGAGACAGCCGACATCCACGCCACCATCGAAGCCTTCGGCCCGGACATCGTCCACGACCACTCGAACACCGCCGCACTGCCAGCCAACAACCACAGACCCACGGTGAGCACACACCACCTCAACAGCGTGCCGGAGCTCCAGACCAACGGCATCTACCTCTCCCGCGCGCAACGCACTGCCGCAGGGTCGGTCTCCGCGCCGGTGATCCGGCTACCGGTCAACCCCGCGCGCTGTCAGTTCCAGGAAGCGAAGGACGACTATCTCCTCTTCCTCGGCCGGGTCTCCGCGCACAAGGGTGTACGCGAGGCAGCGGCGTTCGCGCACGCCGCCGACGTGCCGCTGACGGTCGCCGGACCGGCCTGGGAGAAGGACTACCTGGACGCACTGCTGGCCGACTTCCCGCACACCGTCCGCTATGTGGGCGAGGTCGGCGGCAGCGCCCGTACCCGGCTGATCGCACACGCCCGAGCGCAGCTCGTGCTGTCCCAGCCGTGGGGAGGACCGTTCGGCGGACGATGGATCGAGCCCGGCGCCACCGTGGTCTCGGAGGCCGCCGCCAGCGGCACCCCGGTGATCGCCACGGACAACGGATGCCTGCCAGAGATCGTCCCCGGCGTCGGTACGGTGCTGCCGACTGGGCGGGAGATCACACCCGGCGACGCGAAGGCGGTGCTGGCCTCGCTGCCCACGGCCCGGGTCGTGCGCGAAACAGCGGTGGACCGATGGGGCCACCACACCATCGCCCGCCAGTACCTGTCGGTCTACAAGAGAGCGGTCAGCGGCGAGGTCTGGACGTGACCTCGGAAGGTCACGCCGTGCGCTGCTTCGCCAGACGCTGACGGCGCGCTTCGTAGAGAACGACGGAGGCGGCGTTCGACGCGTTCAGGGAGCTGGCCGAGCCCGTCATCGGAATGCTGATCACGTGGTCACAGAGCTCTCGCCAGGCCGCGCTGAGACCCGCGGTCTCATTGCCGATGAGCAGCAGGACCGGTTGGGTCAGATCGAATTCCGAGACCTCGGCATCGCCGTCCTCGTCCGTGCCGACGACGGCAACCGGCCGCCCCTGAGCGCGCTCCTTCTCCAGCCACTCCATGACCTCGTGGTGCGACTGGCTCCGCACCACGGGTACGGCGAAGAACGATCCCGTGGAGGCACGTACCGACTTGGGGTCGTACGGGTCCGCGGCGTGCCCCGTCACGATGAGCCCGCTCGCGCCGAAGGCGTCGGCCGACCGCACGATGCTTCCGATGTTGCCGGGCTGCGTCGGCCGGTCGAAGACCAAGCCGAGGAAGTCGTCGCGAACCTTGATCCGCGACAGGCTGTCCGGCGCCATCTCGACCACTGCCAGGACCTCTGCAGCCCCGTCGGCCTTCTCGCTCAGCTCGGCGAGCAACTGCGGCGCCATCGCGACGCGCTCGGCGCCGACACCGCGCAGTAGATCCTCGGCCCATCGGGAGAGCGGGCGGCTGGCGTCGTAGAGCAGCGACCGAACGGTCCAGCCGTGCTCCACCGCCATCGTGATCGGCCGCACACCCTGAACGAGGAACTCCTTGGCACGCCCTCGCTTGGTGCGGTTGTTGAGCAGCGTCTGCAGCTGCTGGAAACGGGCATTGCGGGTCGTGATCCGCTGCACTGCCACCCGTCCTCCAAGCCGAAGATGATCGTTGCGAACCCGGTTGTCCCAGGCGGAACACGGCACCGGGCACCCAGCAGGTTACACGGACTGGATCGTGACTGTACGTGTCCATCCGTTGTGCAGGCGTCTCGGCTTCGGGCGGCAGCGCACACGAGGTCGCCCTGTTGGCGACGGCTACGACCTCGCCGGGAACGGCCAGCTGACTTCCGACGACTCCTCTACGACCGGACCATCCCTCAACCCGCGTGCAGTTCGGCCACAGGCCGTTCCGTCTCGCGGCCCCCGGGACGACCGCTTTGGATCACAGCCTCAGGCAGCCTGATGTCGCTTCCCAGCAGTTGCTGCGCCGAACGACGACCGCGAGTCGGCCGGCAAGGCCCTACGAGCGTCACACTCGGTTCGTCGAACGACAGCGTCACCCGCGTGGGGTGAAGGCGGTTCATCCGCACGGTAATCGCCCGTGCCCTCGGCCCAGGGCTCCGACGTGATCTCGAACCAGGTCGTCTTGCCCGAGGGTTCCGGTTGCATACCCCAGGTGTCCGCCAAGGCGCTCACGAGCAGGAGGCCCCGACCGTGCTCGTCGTTCGGCCCTGCCTCAACAGTTCTTGCCAACGACGCATCCGCGTCCGTGACTTCGACGCGAAGCCGTTCATCGGCCCGCGTCACGGAGACGTCGCACGGAGCGTCTGTGTAAAGGACAGCGTTGGCGATCACCTCGCCAGCCAGCAACTCGACGGTCTCCAGTGTCTGGTCCGACAGCGGAAGCCCCAGATCCCGGGCTAGCGAAACAACTTGGCGGCGTGCGGCCGGGACAGCGTCGACAGCAGCCGCAACCGTGAATCCGTACCTCGGACGTTCGGGACTGCGACGCGCCATGACGACAACCTCACCTGGTAGTGGCCTCAGTGACAAAGAAGCCTTCCACCCGACAAGGGCTGTGGGAGGACAGTCTGTCCGTAGGCACGCCCGGCAAGACGCCTTGACGCTTCGACGTGTTGTGGTACGGGTCGGCTTCTGTTGAGGCCGCGAGCACCGGAAACGCGCGTCGAGTAGACCGTACCCCTCCGCACCTCACCTCAGACCACCGCTCTTGGAGGCCGTGGACGGGCAGTAATGCGCCGTCACGCTCGTGCACTGTCCGGCGCAGCCATCCCCTGTCCGTATCGCGGCTGAATCGGGCGCCCTTGACGGTCGTCCCCACAGGCGGGCCTCGCGGACCGGTTGGAGGGAGTTGGCTGTGTGGGCGGTCAGGAAGACGGTGAGCGGGTCGTCGAGTACGCCTCGCAGCTGCAGGACCAGGCCAGGGCGATCATAGGCGTCGCCCTACGCCAGCAAGCGGGGCTTTGGGATGCGGGCGCTTCTACGCACACAGGCCGTGCTGCTCGCCGGCGGCTTCGGGACCGCCGTCCGGCTGCTGGCGCTCCAGCCCGAGCAGCCTCAGCAGGTCGGCAGTCACTACTCGGTAGGCATTTCCGAGCCGCAGCACCTTGACCGGGTACGCCCCTTGCTTGGCGAGCCCGTATCCGGTGGAGCGGCCGATCATCAGCGCCCGGTTCGCGGTGTCGAGGTCGATGACCGCCGGAAGAGCGAGCAGCTCGTCACTCGTCAGCCCTCGCACCTCACGGGAAGAAGCGGGTGCCATCATGATGCCCTCCTGATGCCTTCACGTGCCGCAATGTCGGGCCCAGGTGTATCACTAAGTTGCGGCAGCACTTTCCAGCGCCTTAAAGTGCACCTATGAAACCCGATCACTGGCCAGCGGCGTTCACCGCCCGGATCGCCCAAGAGATGCGCGAGGCGCGCAAGGCCGCCGGCCTCACCATGGGCGAGGTCGCCCAGGGATGTGCCGACCGCGGACTAACGGAGATCACCGAGCAGTCCGTGAAGAACCTGGAGTCCGGCCGCAAGGCGAGCATGACCATCGCCGACTTCGTCGTGCTGGCTGACGTCCTCGGCGTCCCGCCCGTGACCCTCCTCTTTCCACTTGGTACCTCCGCCACGGTGGAGGTCCTCCCGGGAAGGGAGGTCTCCACCTGGGACGCGCTCGCGTGGTTCACCGGCGAGACCCCCATGGACCAGCCCGCTCCCGAGGGCACCGCCCGCGATGTCCTCGACGTCTTCCGCAACCACGGCGATCTGGTGTCCGCCGCGAGAGCTTCCACCGCCCTGGCCAAGGAGAGGCGGCGCGCGGCGAGCACCACCTTGGACCGGGCTCGCAGAGCCACGCTCTTGGAGCGCGCCGAGGGCTACGAGGAGCACGCCTTCGAGGACTGCCAGGAGCTGCGCGCGTTCCGAGGCCGGATGCGCGAGCGCGGCCTCGTACCTCCGGCCCTGCCCGACGAACTGGCCTTCGTCGACCAGCCCGACATACCGACCCATCCGGAGGACGGCGAGTGAAGAACGGCACCATCACCCGGCGGTGCCGGTGCACCGATCCCGCGACCGGCAAGGACTACGGGGCCTCATGTCCCAAGCTCAAGTCGCGGCGACACGGCGTCTGGAGTGTGTTCCAGGAGCTGGACCCCGCTCAGGACGGCCGCCGTCGCCGGTTCCGTCGCGGCGGCTTCGAAAGCTCGGCCAAGGCCCAGGAGGAGCTGGACAAGGTCCGCGCTCTCATGGCCATACCCGAGGAGGACGACGCCTGGGGCAGGACCCAGATCAGCGACCTCATCGAGAGCTGCCTCAAGGAGAAGGAGCCGCTCCCGGACTACGACGAGACCCGTCGCCGCTTCCAGACCGGGCAGACCCTCAACTCGAAGACCACCGTTGCCGAGTGGCTCGACAACTGGCTCGCCGGACGCAAACGCCTGCGTCGCGGCGGGGCGGCGCGCTACGAGTGCGACATCCGCGTCCACCTCAAGCCGCACTTGGGCCACCTGCGGCTGGACAAACTCCGCGTGCACCACGTCAACACAATGTTCGACGCGATCAACGAGCGCAACATCGAGATCCAGGAGCAGAACGCCCAGCGGCGCGCGGTGCGCGACGAACTCAAGGCGACGCCGTGGAAAGGCGCTGAGAACCGGGCCCGTCGCAAGTGGCTGCAGGCGCAGCTCGACGCCATGCCGCCATTCCGGCGCATCACCGGCCTCAACACCCAGCCGCATATCCGCGACACCCTGCGGGCCGCGCTGAACGTCGCTATCGCCCAGCAGGTGATGCCCGCCTTCAACCCGGCCGCCCACGTCGAGTTGCTGCCCGGCACCAAGCCGAAGGCCCTCATCTGGACCGACGAGCGGATCGCCCACTGGCAGGAGACCGGCGAGAAGCCCTCCCCGGTTATGGTCTGGACACCCGAGCAGACAGGTCAGTTCCTCGACTTCGTCGCCGAGGACCGGCTGTATCCGCTGTGGCGGCTCATCGCTTTCCGGGGAACACGACGCGGTGAGGCTTGTGGCGTCCGCTGGGTGGATCACTCGGCCGCCGCGCAGTCCCTGGCCATCGCCACCCAACTCGTCCAGGACGGCTGGGAGATCCACGAAGGTGCCCCCAAGACCGACAGCGGCATCCGTCTGATCGCCCTCGACGACGAGACGCATCAGGTCCTGCTCAGGCACAAGGCCGGCCAGGAGCAGGAACGGGAGGCGTGGGGCGATGGCTGGCATGACACCGGCCGCATCTTCACCCAGGAGGACGGTTCCCTTCTCCACCCGGGCAAGGTCTCCGACCTCTTCGAGCGTCTGGTTGCCGCTGCCGGTCTGCCTCCGATCCGGCTCCACGACCTGCGCCATGTCTCCGCGACGCTCATGCTCGCGGCCGGAGTCGACATCAAGGTCGTCTCCGAGACCCTCGGGCACTCGGACACCCGTATCACCCGCGACATCTACCAGGCTGTCCTGGACGATCTCGCCCGCGACGCCGCCGAGAAGGTCGTGCAACTCGTGCCCCGGGCCCGGAAGCCCCTCAAGGTGGTCAAGGACACCGAGGCTGCAGCCCCCAGCCGCAGGCCGAGGATGAGTCCGCCCCGGAAGGCCAAGGGAGCAGACGAGGAGTGCTCCGCCTGAGTGAGCGATGAAGAGCAGCCCCCGGCCAGCGGTAATCTGACCGGTCGCGTACAGACTCGGCAGCGGGGCGGTCACCCTGCTGCTCCTGTGGTGGGAAACCCGCCACTGACGTTCTGGCGGGCCTGCTCAGCGCGGGCCCGCCTCATCTCGACGGCACGCCATCGACATGGAACGATCGAACGATTGTTTGCGGGAGAGCTCGCCGTCGGACAGGCTCAGCCAATGACCGACTGGGCGAACAGGACACCGCCGGCGAACGCGCCGGCTCCGGCGAGCACGGCTGTCGGCCACGGGCTCCCCGACAGCCCGGTCAGGACCGCCGCCCCGACACCGGCCAGAACGCCTACCACCAGGACCACGGCGGCGCGCACGCTCAGCAGCGCCTGCGGTTCACCTCGTTCGCCGAGGCTGCTCACTGTCCCTCCCCCATCTCAAGGGTTTTGCGGCGCAGGGCTTCGTTGCCGAGCCGGCGCAGCTTGCGTCGCACCCGGATACCGTCCTCAGGTTGCGCTCCGATCAGTAGCGGGGCCTCCAGCCAGGTGATGGTCGAATCCTCCGCCCAAACCCGGGAGACATCGCGCTCGTTCGGCTTCAGCTGCCTCGTGGCGTAGCGGACGTGCGGGTTGTCGAACTGATCAGGCCATGCCACGGCTCTGTTCAGCACGGCCGTTTCCGGGCCGGGTGCCAGGTCCTGGGGGACGAAGTCGCCCAGATACTGGATGCGTTGGCCTCGGAGGGTGCGGTCTCGTTCCAGACCTACGCCCGTGCTGGCGTATGCGCGCAAGGCCTTGTGCAGAGCAGCCGGGTCAGATGGGTCTGCGGCATCGATCAGCCCCTCCAGGATCGCTAGCGCCAGGGCTTGGCAGCGTTCGTCCAGCCGGTCGGTCAGCTTCAGCTCGTTCCTGATGAACGTACGCAGCGGCAGGGAGTCACCCGTGGCGTACGCAGTCAGCGCTCTCTTCGCCCAGCGCACCAGGCGGTAGCCCCTGGCTTCGTCGAGGATGACAGCCGCCCACTTCAGGGCGTCGCGCATCAGAAAGGGAACTTCCCAGTCCGCGAGGCTCGCCCGAACCACCGCGCTGAGACGACTGGTGATGCCGAAGGCGGCCACGGTCTCCTGGACGGAACTGATCAGGGGCGCGATATCCAGCTTCATCCATGGGGCCGCCGCGATCCTTGCCTGGACGTCCAGGAGGGGCTGGCTGATGCTGCGGGCGTACTGCGCGAGCAGATGCTCGGTGTGCGCGACAGGAACGAGTGTTTCCAGGACGGCCCGCGGAACGAGTGGCGGCTGGAGCACCGAAGCGGCGAGATCCGCGAGGCCGCGCTGGACCGCGACAGTGCGGGTGTCGATGGCCGGGAACCTCATCTGGCTGGCAAGGCTCGCGACGGAGGTGACCGTGCCAGTGAGAATGGTCGCGGACTTTACGGCAGGGACGATGGCTGGCTGCGGCAGAACGACGGTGGAAGTGAGCTGCGCCGCGATCTCAGACACCCGAGATGCCGTCGCGACGACTGCTGCGGGAGCAGTGGCCACGGCCCGTACAGAGTCCATCGTCTGAGCGAGCTGTGCCGCGATATCTGCGTATGGCCGGCAGATCGCTGTCGCGGCTTCCACCGCTGCGGCAGCTGTCGTGTGCACCTGCCGCAGGGAGGCGATCACCTCGGCCGCGTCAACTACGGCCGACTTGGCTGGCTCATCCGTGACGAGCACCAGTGCCTTGCTGGTGCTGCCCTCCAGCGCGGAGGCCTTCTGCGGACTGGGCTCCGCAGCCTCGCCCCCCGCCGGGGCGGCGTCAGAGGAAGCGGTGAGGGACATCTGTGCTCCTTGCCTTTTGACAACTCTCTGCCTAAAGGCAATGGCGCTGGTCTCAAGCGACAAAGATTCTGACACCAGGTGAAGTGATGTACATCACTTACCGTCTGGTTAGACAGGTCGCTCGACCACCGTCAGCAACGCGGCGGCAATGCTGATCAACGCCTTCGCCTCGTCCGCGCTGTACTTGAATGCCGAGGTGACGGCATCCGCGTGTACCGATCCGCTCGCCTGGTCCTCGACGACCGAGCGGATCGCCGCCCACCGCTCGTCCTTTCCGCGCAGGCGGCTGTCCTTGTTGAGAGGCCACGTCCAACCGCTGTGGAGCCTGATCCACTCAAGGGTTCGGCGAGCGTCCAGGATCGCGCCGTCGATGTCGTCGTCGAGGAGCCGACGTTGCGCGGACCGCAGGTGCTGCGCCGGCTCGGCCCGCGGGTCGTCCTCCAACGGAAAGGGCACCCTCATCTCGAAGGCGACCGACGGGCCGAGAGCGTTGACCTGATCGATCCAGCGACTCCTGGCAACGCTGAAGTGCAGCACTTCTGTCGTGCTACCGGGGTAACCGGTCGCCTGGGGCAGCGTGCCTGTCACCTCCAGCTCCATGCGCAGGTCTCCGTCGCGGGCCTCGTTGATCGCGTGGAGCTGTGCGGCGGTGAGCAGGAACTTGAGGGTGCGGCGCTCGATGCCGATCTCGGGCGTGAACGGCAGCATCTCCGTTACTCGGCCGAGGAGCGTTCGCTGATACGACCCATGAATGCCGTATAGGTCAGCTTGAAGCGCCAGGAACCTGCCGACCTCCTGAGCGGGTGGGGCCTTGACCTCCAACCCCAACTGCAAGCAGATCGTGCCCATGCCCCTGAGAAGCTGGACGCTCTCCGCCTGGACACCGAGGGTGAAGTCCCCGACTCCGCCATCGAAGCGCATAACGTTCACGACCGGGCTCCTCCGCACTAATGCCTCCGGCTGATTCTTCACCAGTAGCCGTCTCGGCTCCCTCGATTTATGGGAACCCCCCAACAGCACTGCTTCCGGCAGTCCCAAGTACCAGGCCCGGCAGACCCATCGCCTCTGGCACGTCAGTCCGGTTCTCGTGCACCGGCTCGTCCACCGCTCTGCACGCTCGCTGCACGCTTGTCCACCGGTTGTCCACCGGAGCCCCCGAGCGGCGACCATCGGGCTGGTCAGACGCAGCGAGACTCGTTCACGGAAAGTAAAAGGACCAGGTCAGACGGGGTCTGATCTGGTCCTAGAAAGAGCCGCCTTCGGGATTCGAACCCGAGACCTACGCATTACGAGTGCGTTGCTCTGGCCATCTGAGCTAAGGCGGCGCGCTGCCAGCACTATCGTGCGATCGGCAACGTCGGTAAGTCTACACAGTTTCCGGAGGTGCTCCGCACCGGCCCGGAGGGATGTGGAGGGCCGGGTCAGGAGCAGCGCTTGCCGTCGGCCGGAGGGGTGCCGCGGAGGAGGTAGGTGTTGATCGTGGAGTCGATGCAGTCGCTGCCGCGGCCGTAGGCGGTGTGGCCGTCGCCCTCGAAGGTGAGGAGGCGGGCCGAGGAGAGCTGGCGGGCGAGGGACTGGGCCCAGCGGTACGGCGTGGCCGGGTCGCGGGTGGTGCCGACGACGACGATCGGGGCGGCACCCTCCGCCTCGATGCGGTGGGGTTCGCCGGTCGCCCCGACCGGCCAGTACGCGCAGTTCAGGGAGGCCCAGGCAAGGCCCTCCCCGAAGACCGGGGACGCCTTCTCGAAGTCGGGCAGCGCCTCGCGGACCTGGTCGGGGGTGTCGAAGGCGGCCGGGAGATCGAGGCAGTTCACGGCGGCGTTGGCGGACATCAGGTTGGAGTAGGTGCCGTCGGCGTCCCGCTCGTAGTAGCTGTCCGACAGGACGAGCAGGCCCGCGCCGTCCTTCTCGCGCGTCGCCGCGCTCAGCGCCTCCCGCAGCTGCGGCCAGGCCGACTGGTCGTACATCGCCGCGATGACGCCGGTGGTGGCCAGCGACTCGCCCAGCTCGCGGCCGTCCGCGTCCCCGGTCGGGACGGGCCGGGCGTCCAGCTCGTCGAAGAACGCCTTCAGGTTCCGCCCGACCCGCTCCGGCGTCGTGCCCGCACCGCCGAGCGGGCAGTCCGGCTGCCGCACGCAGTCCTCCGCGAACGCCCTGAACGCCGTCTCGAAGCCCGCCGTCTGGTCGATGTTCAGCTGCCGCGCGGGCAGGGACGGGTCCATCGCCCCGTCCAGGACGAGCCGACCCGCCCGGTCCGGGAAGAGGCCCGCGTACGTCGCCCCGAGGAACGTCCCGTACGACGCCCCCACGTACGTCAGCCTCTCGTCCCCCAGCACGGCCCGCAGGATGTCCATGTCACGGGCCGCCTCCTCGGTGGACACGTGCCGCAGCAGCTCCGGCGCGTTGGCGCCGCAGCTCTCCGCGAACTTCTTGTACGAGTCGACCAGCGCGTCCGTCTCCCGGCTGTCGTCGGGTGTCGTGTCCGTCTGGGTGTACGTGTCCATGTCCGGGCCGTCGAGGCACTCGACGGGCTCGCTGCGGGCGACCCCGCGCGGGTCGATCGCCACCATGTCGTACCGGGCCCGAACCGGCGCCGGATAGCCCAGGGCCGCGTACGACTGGAGGTAGCCCACCGCCGAGCCGCCCGGTCCGCCCGGGTTCACCAACAGGGAGCCGATCCGCTTGCCGGGGCCCGTGGCCCGTTTGCGGGCTACGGCCAGCCGGATGTCGTCCTCCCCGGGCTTGTCGTAGTCGAGCGGCGCCCGCATCGTGGCGCACTCGAAGCCCTCGACCCCGCACGCGCGCCAGCTCAGCTTCTGGCCGTAGTACGGCGCGAGCGCGGACGGCGTCGCCTTCGGCAGCGCCGCCAGCGCCACCGCCGCGTCCGCCGCGTCGGCCGACTCCGCCGACGATCTGGCGGAGCCCGTCGCGCTCCCGGCCGAGCAGGCCGAGACGAGCAGCGCGGCGACGGCGAGGAGCGTGACTCCCGTACGGGACCTGGACCTGCGGTGGAGGCGCCTTGTGTGCATTCAGCGAGCGTAACTCTACGCAATGAGATGAACGCTCTCCGTGCACAGGATTGCCCATACGAGTGATTCCCCGTACGAGTGATACCGGCCCCGGGTGGCGGGCCATGCCCGTCGCCTTCCCCCGGGCGCCAGCCCCCGTCCGCCCCGTCCGCCCCCGTCCCGCGGCTCAGCCCGTTCTCAGCCCGCGGCTCAGCCCGCGGCTCAGCCCGCGGCTCAGCCCGCGGCTCAGCCCGCGGCTCAGCCCGCTCTCAGCGCCATCGTCATCGCCTCCACCGCCAGCAGCGGCGCCACATTGCGGTCGAGCGCCTCCCGGCACCCGGCGATCGCCTCTATCCGGCGCAGCGTCGACTCCGGTGAGCTGCCGCGCGCCAGCCGCTCCAGGGCGTCCTCGGCGTCCGTGTTGGCCAGCGCGACCCGGGAGCCGAGCTGGAGGGCGAGGACGTCGCGGTAGAACGCCGTGAGGTCCGTCAGGGCCAGATCGAGGCTGTCGCGCTGGGTGCGGGTGCGGCGGCGCTTCTGCTTGTCCTCCAGGTCCTTCACCACGCCCGCCGTGCCGCGCGGCAGCCGACCGCCCTGGGCCGCGCCCAGCGCCGCCTTCAGCCCCTCGGTCTCCTTGGCGTCCGTCTCCTCCGCGAGCTGCTTGGCGTCCTCCGCCGCCGCGTCGACCAGTTCCTGCGCCGCTTTCAGGCAGCCGCCCACGTCATCGACGCGCAGCGGCAGTCTCAGTACGGTCGCCCGGCGCTGGCGGGCCGCCGGGTCGGTGGCGAGGCGGCGGGCCCGGTCGACGTGGCCCTGGGTGGCGCGGGCCGCCGCGGCGGCGACCGCCGGCTCGACGCCCTCCCGGCGTACGAGCATGTCGGCCACGGCGTCGACCGCGGGCGTCCGCAGGTTCAGGTGGCGGCAGCGGGAGCGGATCGTGGGCAGCACGTCCTCCAGCGAGGGGGCGCACAGCAGCCACACCGTGCGCGGCGCTGGCTCCTCCACCGCCTTGAGGACGGCGTTGGCCGACTTCTCGTTCAGCCGCTCGGCGTCCTCCACGAGGATGACCTGCCAGCGTCCGTTCGCCGGGGACGTGAACGACTTGCGGACGGTGTCGCGCATGTCGTCGGCGAGAATCTGGGTGCCGACCGCGGCGACCGTGGAGACGTCGGCGTGGGTGCCGATCAGGGCGGTGTGGCAGCCGTCGCAGAAGCCGCAGCCGGGGGCGCCGCCCAGGGCGCGGTCGGGGCTGACGCACTGGAGGGCCGCGGCGAACGCCCGCGCCGTCTGCGTACGCCCGGCTCCGGGCGGGCCCGTGAACAGCCAGGCGTGCGTCATCTTCGACGTCTCGGGCAGCGGCTCGCTCGCGGCGACGGCGGTGACCAGGGCGTCGGCGTCCCGAGCGGCGGCGGCGAGCTGCTCGCACACCTTCTCCTGGCCCACCAGGTCGTCCCACACGGTCATGGGTCACGCCGCCTTTCCCTCGCACACCTACCCGGGGCCGCGCGCCCACCTCTCGCGCACAGCCCGCATCACGGCTTCCATTGTGCGGGCGACCACTGACAACGCCGCGCCCCCTCGCGCTCCGACGCCCTCAGCGCATCCGTGCCGGGCGCCCTGCCTCAGCGGCGGCGCCCCCGGCCGCCCCCGGCCCCGCCGTCGTCCTCGTGCCCCTCGTCCTCGTACGAACCCAGCAGTTCGTCCGCCAGGCTCGGCAGGTCGTCCAGCGGGGTCTCCTCGGCCCAGTCGGAGCGCGGGCGGCGGCGCGAGGTGCCGTCGGGGTCGACCTGGGGCAGCTCGCGCGTACGGTCCTCGCCCCCGTCCGGCTGCCGACGGGGCTCCGGCTCCGGCTTGCGGAAGAAGTCCGACGGCACCCGGTCCGCGGGGTCCTCGGCCCGCACCGGGGGCAGTACGGCGGTCTCGTCCGCCGCGCCCGCCGGCACCGACGGCAGCACCGACGTCTCGTCGGCGGCCCCGGGGGTGAACTGCGGCAGTACGGCCGTCTCGTCCGCCGCGCCCGAGGGCACCCCCGGCTGCGGCAGCTCGGTCGTCGCCTCGGCGTCGGAGGCGCGGAGCCCGGCACTCGGCCCAGCGTCCGGGGCGCTGATCACCGGCGTCGGCTCCGTCAGCGCCTCCGGCGAGACCACGGTCGGCGCCGGCTGCCGGGGGCCGGTCGCCGCGGCGGCGGCCGCCTGCTCCGCCGCCCTGCGCGCTTCCTCGGCGCGCAGCAGCGCCTCCTCGGCCTTGCGCTGCTTCTCCAGGCGCCGCGCCTCCGCCTCGGCGTGCAGCCGGGCCTCCTCCTCGGCCTGCTGGCGGCGACGCTCCTCCTCCGCCTTGCGGCGGGCTTCCTCCTCGGCGCGCGCCTTCTCCTCGGCGAGCAGCCGCTGCCGCTCCTCCTCGGCCCGTCGACGCGCCTCCTCGGCCCGCTGCCGGGCCTCCTCCGCCTGCCGCTCGGCCTCGCGGCGCTGCGCCTCCTCCAGCTCGCGCTGCTTGCGCTCCTCCTCCTCGGCGCGCAGCCGGGCGAGCTGTTCCTGGCGCTCACGCTCCAGGCGCTCCTCCTCCGCCTTCCGCGCGGCCTCTTCCTCGGCCTTGCGCCGCGCCTCCTCCTCGGCCTTGCGGCGGGCCTCCTCGCGGGCCTGGACCTCGGCCTCGGAGAGCGGCAGCAACTGGTCGAGCCGGTGCCGGACCACCGTCGTGACGGCCTCGGCCTCCTGCCCGGCGTCGACGACGAGGTAGCGCCCGGGGTCGGCGGCGGCCAGCGTCAGGAAACCGGACCGCACGCGCGCGTGGAACTCCGCGGGCTCCGACTCCAGCCGGTCCGGCGCCTCGGTGAACCGCTCACGCGCGTCCTCCGGGGAGACGTCCAGCAGGACCGTCAGGTGCGGCACCAGCCCGTTCGTCGCCCAGCGGGAGATCCGCGCGATCTCGGTCGGGGACAGGTCGCGGCCCGCGCCCTGGTAGGCCACCGACGAGTCGATGTACCGGTCGGAGATCACCACGGCGCCGCGCTCCAGGGCGGGCCGTACGACGGTGTCGACGTGCTCGGCCCGGTCCGCGGCGTACAGCAGCGCCTCCGCGCGGTGCGACAGTCCCGCCGACGACACGTCCAGCAGGATGGAGCGCAGCCGCTTGCCGACCGGCGTGGCGCCCGGCTCGCGCGTGAGGACGACTTCGTGGCCCTTGGCCCGGATCCACTCGGCGAGCGCCTCGGCCTGGGTGGACTTGCCCGCGCCGTCGCCGCCCTCCAGGGCGATGAAGAAGCCGGACGCCGCGGGCGCCGTCGCCGGTTCGTCGCCGCCGAGCAGCGCGTCCCGCAGGTCGTTGCGCAGGGGTACGCCGGAGCGGTCGTCGAGCTTGGCGAGCACCAGCGCGGCCACCGGCAGCAGCAGCGCGCCGACCAGCATCAGCGTGAAGGCCGCCCCGCCGTGCGCGAAGACGAACTTGCCGTTCTCCAGCCGGTGCGGCCCGATGAGCGCGGCGACCAGCGGCGCGACCAGCACCCCGAGCGCGATCAGGACCCGGACCACCGCGTGCAGGTGTTCGGTCGTCCGGCCGCGGCGGAAGTCCTCGGCCTCCTGGTCGAGCAGGGTGTGGCCGGTGCTGGCGGCGACGCCCGCGCCGACCCCGGCGAGCGCGACGACGAGCAGCACGGTGGTGACGTCCGGGACCATCCCGGCGGCCAGCAGCGCGACGCCGGTGAAGGCGATCGCCAACGCCAGCAGACGGCGCCGCGACAGCGACACCAGCACCTTCGGCGCCGTACGGACGCCGACGACGACACCGCCGGTCAGGGCGAGCACCAGCAGGCCGTACAGGACCGGGCCGCCGCCGAGGTCCTTGGCGTGCAGCACGGACACGGCCACGACGGCCGCGACCGCCCCGGCGACGGAGGCGCCGGCCAGCACCAGCAGCGTGACGGCGCCGGTACGGCCCTTGTCCGGGCCGGTACCGGTCCTGGGGCGGCGCAGGCCCTCCAGCGGGGACCGCGGACGCGGGGTGCGCGTGTCGGGCAGCTCCAGGAACGTCAGCACGGACAGCGACGCGGCGAACAGTCCGGCCGCGATGTACGAGGCGAGGGCCGCCTGGTGCTGTGCGAACCAGTCGATCCCGGCGCCGAGCAGATTGTTGAACAATCCCGCGACGATCAGGGCGGCGCCCGCGAGGGGGATCGCCACGAACGTCGTCCGCAGGGACAGGCGGCGCAGCGCGTCCATGTGGTCCGGCAGCGGCCGTACCGTCGCGCCCTCGGGGGGCGGGGCGGGCAGCAGCGCGGGCGCGGCGCTCTCCCGGCACACCGTCCAGAACCGCTCGGCCACGCCCGTCACGAACGCGGTCACCAGCAGGAAGGCCAGCGCGTCGTCCGGCGTCCAGTCGATCCACAGCGGCGCGATGATCAGCAAGACGGCCCGCAGCCCGTCCGCGCCGACCATGGTCCAGCGGCGGTCGAGCGGGCCGTCCTGCGAGGTGAGGGAGGTGAGCGGGCCGAGGAGTACGGCGCCGAAGAGCAGCGTCGCCAGCACGCGCGCCGCGAAGACGGTCGCCACTGCGAACGCCACGCCCCGGTAGCCGCCCCCGAAGGACCCCTCGGCGATCGCCGCCTGGAGTGCCAGCAGGACCAGCACCAGCAGTACGAGGGTGTCACCGACCCCGCTCACGAGCTGTGCGCTCCACAACCGCCTCAGCTGCGGGCGGCGCAGCAGGGCGCGGACGGCGCGCTCGCGGGAGTCAGCGGCCAGGGCGTCGTCGGGGGCCGGAGGGTGGGCCGTGGGCTGCTCGGCTCGGGTCATGCTTTCAGCCTATCGGCCCGCACCGACACGCCAGTGCCCTCACCCGAACGTTCGAACGCCCCGGTATCGAAGCGATGCCGGGGCGTTCGTTCCGCGAACGGGCGGGACGGCCGGGCGCCGCACCGCAGACCGCGCCGCCCGTCCCGGTGCGACCTGCGGTTCAGTCGTCGGACGTCGCCTGGGAAGCGGTCGCCTTCTTGGCGGCCGTCTTCGTCGTCGTCTTCGTCGTCGTCTTCTTCGCGGCGGTCGTCGTCTTCTTGGCAGCCGTCTTCTTCGTGGCCGTCTTCTTCGTGGCCGTCGTCTTCTTGGCCGTCGTCTTCTTGGCGGCGGTCTTCTTGGCCGGGGCCTTCTTCGCCGGGGCCTTCTTCGCCGTCTTCTTGGCGGGCGCCTTCGCCCGCTTCTCGGCGAGCAGCTCGAAGCCGCGCTCCGGGGTGATCGTCTCGACGCTGTCGCCGGACCGCAGGGTCGCGTTGGTCTCGCCGTCGGTGACGTACGGGCCGAAGCGGCCGTCCTTCACCACCACGGGCTTCCCGCTGACCGGGTCGTCGCCCAGTTCCTTCAGCGGCGGCTTGGCCGCCGCGCGGCCACGCTGCTTGGGCTGGGCGTAGATCGCCAACGCCTCCTCCAGCGTGATCGTGAAGAGCTGCTCCTCGGACTGGAGGGACCGCGAGTCCGTGCCCTTCTTCAGGTACGGGCCGTACCGGCCGTTCTGCGCGGTGATCTCCACGCCCTCGGCGTCCGTACCGACGACCCGCGGCAGCGACATCAGCTTCAGCGCGTCGTCGAGCGTCACGGTGTCCAGCGACATCGACTTGAACAGCGAGGCCGTCCGCGGCTTGACCGCGTTCTTGCCGGTCTTCGGGGTTCCCTCGGGCAGCACCTCGGTGACGTACGGGCCGTAGCGGCCGTCCTTGGCGACGATCGCGTGGCCGGACACCGGGTCGGTGCCCAGCTCGAAGTCGCCGCTGGGCTTGGCCAGCAACTCCTCCGCCAGCTCCACGCTCAGCTCGTCCGGCGCCAGGTCCTCGGGGATGTCGGCGCGCTGGTGCTGCTCGGTGTCCTTCTCGCCGCGCTCGATGTACGGGCCGTAGCGGCCGACCCGCAGCACGATGTCGTTCCCGACCGGGAACGAGGACACCTCGCGGGCGTCGATGGCGCCCAGGTCGGTGACGAGTTCCTTGAGGCCGCCGAGGTGGTCGCCGTCGCCGTTGCCCGCGTCGGCCGCGCCGCCGGTTCCGCCCGCGGCGAAGCCGCTGCCAGAGGCGGTCTCGCCGAAGTAGAAGCGCCGCAGCCACGGCACGGCCTGCGCCTCGCCCCGGGCGATGGCGTCGAGGTCGTCCTCCATCTTGGCGGTGAAGTCGTAGTCGACGAGCCGACCGAAGTGCTTCTCCAGGAGGTTGACCACGGCGAAGGAGAGGAAGGACGGCACAAGTGCCGTGCCCTTCTTGAACACGTAGCCGCGGTCGAGGATGGTGCCGATGATCGACGCGTACGTCGACGGGCGGCCGATCTCGCGCTCCTCCAGCTCCTTGACCAGTGACGCCTCGGTGTAGCGGGCGGGCGGCTTGGTGGCGTGCCCGTCGGCGGTGATCTCCTCGGCGGTGAGCCGGTCGCCCTCGCTGACCTGCGGCAGCCTGCGCTCGCGGTCGTCCAGCTCGGCGTTCGGGTCGTCGGCGCCCTCGACGTACGCCTTCAGGAAGCCGTGGAAGGTGATCGTCTTGCCGGAGGCGCTGAACTCGACGTCCCGGCCGTCGGCCGCGGCGCCGCCGATCTTGACCGTGACGCTGTTGCCGGTCGCGTCCTTCATCTGGGAGGCGACCGTCCGCTTCCAGATCAGCTCGTAGAGTCGGAACTGGTCGCCGGTCAGCCCGGTCTCCGCGGGGGTGCGGAAACGATCACCCGAGGGGCGGATCGCCTCGTGCGCCTCCTGCGCGTTCTTGACCTTCCCGGCGTACGTCCTCGGCTGGGGCGGCAGGTAGTCGGCGCCGTACAGCTGGGTGACCTGGGCGCGGGCGGCGGTCACCGCCGTCTCGCTCAGGGTCGTCGAGTCCGTACGCATGTACGTGATGTAGCCGTTCTCGTACAGCTTCTGCGCGATCTGCATGGTGGCCTTCGCGCCGAAGCCCAGCTTGCGCGAGGCTTCCTGCTGGAGCGTCGTCGTACGGAACGGGGCGTACGGCGAGCGGCGGTACGGCTTGGACTCGACCGACCGCACCGAGAACCGGGTGTTCTCCAGCGCGGTGACGAGGGCGCGGGCGTTCGCCTCGTCGAGGTGGAGGGTGTTCGCACTCTTCAGTTGGCCCAGGGAGTCGAAGTCGCGGCCCTGCGCGACCCGCCTGCCGTCGACGGTCTGGAGGCGGGCGACCAGCGACGACGGGTCCGACGCGTCCCCCGCGCGGCCGGACGGGGGTCCCCCCGCGCGAGCGAAGTCGAGCGTGGGGGAGAAGGTGCCCGTCAGGTCCCAGTACTCAGCAGAACGAAAGGCGATGCGCTCGCGTTCCCGCTCGACCACGAGCCGGGTGGCGACCGACTGGACACGGCCCGCGGACAGCCGCGGCATGACCTTCTTCCACAGCACCGGCGAGACCTCGTAGCCGTAGAGGCGGTCGAGGATGCGGCGGGTCTCCTGGGCGTCGACGAGCTTCTGGTTGAGCTGGCGCGGGTTGGCCACGGCCGCCCGGATCGCGTCCTTGGTGATCTCGTGGAACACCATGCGCTTGACCGGGATCTTCGGCTTGAGGACTTCCTGGAGGTGCCAGGCGATGGCCTCGCCCTCGCGGTCCTCATCGGTGGCGAGGAAGAGTTCGTCGGAATCCTTCAGCAGGTCCTTGAGCTTCTTGACCTGGGCCTTCTTGTCGGCGTTCACCACATAGATCGGCTGGAAGTCGTGTTCGACGTCCACACCGAGGCGGCGGACCTCGCCGGTGTACTTCTCGGGTACCTCGGCGGCGCCGTTGGGAAGGTCGCGAATGTGCCCGACGCTCGCCTCGACGACGTAGCCAGGGCCGAGATAGCCCTTGATCGTCTTCGCCTTGGCAGGCGACTCGACGATGACGAGTCGGCGGCCGCCCTTCGCGGTCTCGCTGGTCGGGGACAACTTCGCTCTTCTCTCCGGTCGACGCTGGGGCCTCCCCAGGTGTTCGTCCCGGGGGGTGGGTACGGGTGACGCTGCGGAGTGTGACGGTACATCCCGCCCCCGTGTCAAACGGGAAAAGCCCGCAACGGCCACTCGAACGGTAACCCGACTCCCGCCATTCCTGCCGCCCAGCGTCGACACCGGCGCCTTCAGGACGTACCGGAGCGTTATCTCCCAGTTACGGGTCGCGCCGTGCCCGCGTACCCGGTGACAAGCGCATCCGACGTCTTCAGAGGCGGGTGAAGCACCACGCGCCGACGGCCAGTGCGATCACTCCGGCGACGCTCGCGACGGCCGCCGATGCGATGGGGCTCACACCGTGGGCGACGGGCTCGCGGTGTCGCGCCCGGGCCGCCGTCCACACCAACAAGCCGCCTCCGAACAGGGCGAACACCATGCCCGCGAAGATCGCCGGTCCGCTCTCCATGGCCGCGCGCGCCCCTTCTCTCCGGTCCCGAGTGCCCAGTCCACCGGAGGTTGACACGCGCGGACTGCGCCCAGGCGAACCTGAGGTGAACGCGGGGGCGACGGTCACGAGGAGCCGGGCCGGCGTGGGCCGCCGGGTGGCCGCCGCCGACGTCGAAGACGCCCGGACGGCGGCCGGGATGCCGTATGGCCGGATTGGTCACATCGACACGGTGTAGTGAGGGAGATCAGAAGAAGGGGGGATCAGGACCGGACACCGGCGGGTCGGCGCTCCTCCCTCACTCCACCAGGTCCAGGAACCCCTGCTCCACCAGCAACCGGATCTGCGCCGGAGTGCGGTCCCGCAGCAGGACCGGGTCCTCGCCCACCAGTTGCGCGATGGCGTCCAGAATTCGCCCCGCGGTCAGCGTGCCGTCGCAGACGCCCGCGAAGCCCGCGCCGACCGTGTCGACCTTGGTGGCCCGGCGCATACCGCGGTTCTGACGCAGCAGCACGTGCTCCGGGTCCTCCGCCCCGGGCAGCCCGACCTGCTCCTGGACGACCTCCGCGGCCAGCCGGAAGCGCTCCTCCAACAGGGCGGCGTCATCCCGCGCGCGGAGATGGTCGAGCCGCTCGAAGTGCGCCCGGATCGTGTCGCCGAGCGGTTGTTCGACCGGATGCGGCCATTCCTCGACCGTCACCGAGGGCACCGCGGCCCCCGTCCTGCGCAGGGTGATCCAGCCGAATCCGATCCCCCTCACCTTCCGTGCCTCGAACTCGTCCAGCCACGCGTCGTACCGCGCCTGGTACTCGGCCGCGTCGCCCCGGTGGTCACCGGCGTCCCGCAGCCACAACTCCGCGTACTGCGTGACGTCCTGGACCTCACGCTGCACGATCCAGGCGTCGCAGCCGCGCGGCACCCACGACCGCACCCTGTCCTGCCACTCCTCCCCTGCCACGTGCTGCCAGTTGGCGAGGAACTGCCCGAACCCACCCATGTTCAGCCGTTCCCCCGACTGCTGAACGAGCGAGCGGCACAGATCGTCCCCGCCCATCCCGCCGTCCCGGTAGGTCAGCCGGGCGCCGGGCGAGATCACGAACGGCGGGTTCGACACGATCAGGTCGTACGCCTCCCCCTCCCCGACCGGTTCGAACAGCGACCCCTCACGCAGTTCCGCGCCCGGCGCGCCGGACAGCGCGAGGGTCAGGGCGGTGACGTGCAGCGCGCGCGGGTTGACGTCGGTCGCCGTCACGCGCGTGGCGTGCTGGGCGGCGTGCAGGGCCTGGATGCCGGACCCGGTGCCGAGGTCGAGGGCGGCGGTGACGGGCGTACGCACCGTGATCCCGGCGAGCGTCGTCGACGCGCCGCCGACGCCCAGGACGACGCCCGCGTCCCGCCTGCCGATGCCGCCCGCCCCGCCGACCGCGCAGCCCAGGTCCGACACGATGAACCAGTCCTCGCCGCCCGGCCCGCCGTACGGCCGTACGTCCACGGTCGCCGCCACCTCGTCCGCGCCGGAGCCGCCGACCCGCACCAGCCAGCCGCTCTCCAGGCACCCGTCGACGGGCAGCACGTCCGCCACGCGCGCGTGGGGCACCGGCTGCTGCAGCAGGAACAGCCGTACGAGCGTCTCCAGCGGCGTGTCGCCGCGGGTCGCCCGGAGCGCGGGCACCGTTTCGCTACGGGCCAGCGCCGCGTACGCGGGCGCGCCGAGCAGTTCGAGCAGCCCGTCGGCGGTGAAGGCGGCGCCGAGCAGGGCGTCACGCAGCCGGGCCGTGACGTCGGGGCGGTCGGTTGCGGGCAGCGGAGGCAGGGTGGCGTTACTCACGCCCCCATTGTGACGCGCGCCCCCGGTCCCGCACCGACACGCGCGCGGGGACGCCGCCCCGGCTCCCTCAGCCCTCCGTCGCGGGCGCCGACACCGACGCCGAGGCGGTGGCGCTCTTGCAGCTCTCCTGGCGGTTCATCGCCTGGCCGACCTCGCCCTCCTCCAGCGTCCTGAGGGCGTCGTTGCCGCTCTTGCTGAGCTTCTCCAGCTCGGTGGCGATGTCCTTGAGGCCGTCGGCGAACTTGGCCTGGTCCTTGGTGTCGAGCGCGTCGACCTGCTTCTTGAGGGAGGCGTAGGAGGAGGAGATGCCGTTGAGCTCCTTGACGGCGTCCTGCTGCTTCTTCTCGCCGTCCTCGACGTCCGGGGCCCCGGCCTTGTCCACGGTCGCGCCGATCGCCTTGTACGCCTCGGACATGTCCTGGAACGCCTGCGAGTCGGTCTTCTGGACGTCCTCCGGCTTGCTGTTGTCCGAGGTCTGCTTCTGGATCGCGGCATTGGCGTCGGCGATCTTCTTGGCCTGCGGCTGTACGCCGTCGCAGACCTCCTTGGCCCAGGCGTCCAGCTTCTCGTTGGTGTCGTCCCCGCCGCATCCCGTCAGCGCGAGTACCAGTACCGCACCGCCGGACAGTGCGACCGCGAGCTTCTTGTTCACCGGATGGGTCCCTTCCATGGCTCTCGGCCCCGGAACATACACGCCAGGTGGAAGACAAATGTACGGCGAGCGTCCGATATGACCATCATTGCAGGGTTTCGTACCAGGCGAGAGAAGGCTCACGGAGAAGGCGTGAACATCATGGGGCGGGCGGGTGACGCACCAACGCGCGCCACCCGCCCGCCCCTTGAGCCGGTCCGGACCGAACCTCCCTACGAAACCGCCGCCGGATCGGCCGACTTGGGCGAGGGATCCGCCGAACCGGCGTCGTCCTCGTCCTCGTCCATGGCGATCCCGCGCCGCTTGGAGACGTACACCGCGCCGACGATCACCACGAAGGCGAGCGCCGCGATCAGGACCCGTACGCCGATGTTCTCGTCCTCGCCGTAGGAGAACTTGATCACCGCCGGTGCGATCAGCAGCGCCACCAGGTTCATCACCTTCAGCAGCGGGTTGATCGCGGGGCCCGCGGTGTCCTTGAAGGGGTCGCCGACCGTGTCGCCGATGACGGTCGCGGCATGGGCCTCGCTGCCCTTGCCGCCGTGATGACCGTCCTCCACCAGCTTCTTGGCGTTGTCCCACGCGCCACCGGAGTTGGCGAGGAACACCGCCATCAACGTGCCCGCCCCGATCGCGCCCGCCAAAAACGCGCCCAGCGCGCCGACCCCGAGGGTGAACCCGACGAAGATCGGCGCCATCACCGCGAGCAGACCCGGCGTGGCCAGCTCCCGCAGCGCGTCCCTCGTACAGATGTCGACGACCTTGCCGTACTCCGGCTTCTCGCTGTAGTCCATGATCCCGGGCCGCTCGCGGAACTGCCGCCGCACCTCGAAGACCACGGCGCCCGCCGACCGCGACACCGCGTTGATGGCGAGCCCGGAGAAGAGGAAGACGACCGCCGCGCCCGCGATCAGCCCGACCAGGTTGTTGGGCTGCGAGATGTCCATCGCCAGGGTCAGGGGCGCGCCCTCGCCACTGAGCTTCTCGCCCACGTCGCGCGCGCCGGTGGTGATGGCGTCCCGGTACGACCCGAAGAGCGCCGACGCCGCGAGGACGGCGGTGGCGATGGCGATGCCCTTGGTGATGGCCTTGGTGGTGTTGCCCACCGCGTCCAGGTTGGTGAGCACCTGCGCGCCCGCGCCCTCGACGTCGCCGGACATCTCGGCGATGCCCTGCGCGTTGTCGGAGACCGGCCCGAAGGTGTCCATCGCGACGATCACACCGACCGTGGTGAGCAGACCGGTCCCGGCCAGCGCCACCGCGAACAGCGCCAGCATGATCGACGTACCGCCGAGCAGGAACGCCCCGTACACCCCGAGCCCGATCAGCAGCGCGGTGTAGACGGCCGACTCCAGACCCACCGAGATACCGGCGAGTACGACGGTGGCGGGGCCGGTGAGCGAGGTCTTGCCGATGTCCCGCACCGGACGCCGGGTCGTCTCGGTGAAGTAGCCGGTGAGCTGCTGGATCACGGCGGCGAGCAGGATGCCGATGCCCACCGCGACGAGCGCGAGGATCCGCGGGTCGCCGTCCTTGGCCCGGATGGCGGCATCGGTGACGCCGTCCAGTTCGCCGTACGTCCCCGGCAGGTAGACGAAGGCGGCCAGCGCCACCAGCACCAGGGAGATCACCGCGGAGATGAAGAACCCGCGGTTGATCGCGCTCATCCCGCTGCGGTCGGCGCGCCGCGGGGCGACCGCGAAGATGCCGACCATCGCGGTGAGCACCCCGATGGCGGGAACGAGGAGCGGGAACGCCAGCCCGGAGTCGCCGAAGGCCGCCGTGCCGAGGATCAGCGCGGCGACCAGGGTCACGGCGTACGACTCGAAGAGGTCGGCCGCCATGCCCGCGCAGTCGCCGACGTTGTCGCCCACGTTGTCGGCGATGGTCGCGGCGTTGCGCGGGTCGTCCTCCGGGATGCCCTGCTCGACCTTGCCGACCAGGTCGGCGCCGACGTCGGCGGCCTTGGTGAAGATGCCGCCGCCGACCCTCATGAACATGGCGATGAGGGCGGCGCCGAGGCCGAAGCCCTCCAGCACCTTCGGCGCGTCGGCGGCGTACACCAGCACCACACAGGAGGCGCCGAGCAGGCCGAGGCCCACCGTGAACATGCCGACCACACCGCCCGTACGAAAAGCGATCTTCATCGCCTTGTGCGAAACCTCGGTGAGATCCTTTTCCGGCTCGCCTTCCGCCGGAGTCGCTTCACGGGCCGCCGCGGCGACCCGCACATTGCTGCGCACGGCGAGCCACATGCCGATATAGCCGGTGGCCGCCGAGAACGCCGCGCCGATCAAGAAGAACACCGACCGTCCGGCGCGCTGATTCCAGTCGTCCGCGGGCAGCAGCATGAGCAGGAAGAAAACGATCACGGCGAATACGCCGAGCGTGCGCAACTGCCGGGCCAGATAGGCGTTCGCGCCTTCCTGGACCGCCGCCGCGATCTCCTTCATGCTGTCGGTGCCCTCGCCTGCGGCGAGCACCTGCCGCAGCAGCACACCGGCGACTACCAGCGCGGCCAGCGCGACGGCCGCGATGACCATCACGATGACACGGTTGTCGTCGGTCAGCACTGCGGCCGCGAAGGTAGTGGGGTCGTCCAGCTGATGAGGGGTAGAAAGCCCCGCCATTCGTCCTCCTTGACGCTTGGGCTGAGCTCAAGATGTGGACGGATTCTAGGGATCTTAGCCTGATCAAAACAGTGCGCGGTAAGCGGAATTCGCCTTCACTTGTTCCTCAGTCGTTCCTCGGCTGTTCCTCGGCAAAAGATCGCGACAACTCACCGAACCCTTTTGGCGTAATGCCTTTGAAGCATGTGGATGAGATCAGGCCGTAGTTCGTGAATTGCTTCACGAATTACCGTGCGCTTTCACTCTAGGCACAGACATCACGAGTCGCACATGCCGAAGGGCCCCACACGGTGGGGCCCTTCGGGGTAGTGATCGGTTGTGGCCTCGCGCGGGAGCCTGGTGTTCAGGGCAGCACGGCGGTCGCCGGAGGCGTCGTCGGCCAGGTCATCCTGATCGACCCGCCCTGCTCCCCTGCGGTGACCTCGACGTCGTCGACGAGGCCGCTGATGACCGCGAGGCCCATCTCGTCCTCCTCGGCCTCCGCGTCCGGCACCTCGACCCCGGCCGCGCGCTCGGCGGGGGTCACATGGGGCGCCTCGTCGCCGACCTCGATGGAGAACTGCTTCTCCTCCTCGATCAGCAGCACCTTCACCGGCGCGGTGATGCCACCGGTCTGGTGCAGCCCCACCGCACGGGTGCACGCCTCGCCGACGGCGAGCCTGACCTCGTCGAGGACGGCCTCGTCCACCCCGGCCCTGCGTGCCACCGCGGCGGCCACCAGACGGGCGGTCCGCACGTGCTCGGGCAGCGCGCTGAAGCGGAGTTCGACGGTGGCCATGCATCCCCCTCGGAGCTTTGGGCGTGCTGTCGGGGGCCGGGCCGCCGAGCGCCCGCCCCCCGCTGCCCAGCACGGTCACCACGCCCACCCCGGGCCGCCGCACCACCGGCGCGGC
>NZ_JBEYHH010000049.1:0-36497 GCF_040635175.1 Streptomyces sp. NPDC006997 | reverse complement strand
GGCCCCGCAACACCCCGCACTCCGGGTCCCGGTTCAACCACCGCAAGGTGCTGCTCGACCCGTACGCCCGCGCCAACATCAACACCCGTTGGGAGTCGGGGTCCTCGGGGGCGAAGCTGGCGAAGTACGCCGCGGCCATGTCCTCGTCGCCGTGCCCCTGGGCCGCCGCGCGCGCGAGGCGGTCGGCGCCCGCGGCGGCCACGTCCAGGCGCACCCCGTGCAGCTCCCCCGCCTCGACGATCAGCCGGGCGTCCTTCGCGGCGGTGGCCACCGCGAACTGCGGCGGGGTGAGCCGGTCCTCCAGGATGAGTCCCGACTTGGCGCGCAGATAGCCCATGTCGAGCGGGCCGCCCGCGATGACGTCGAAGAACCCCCGCGGATCGACGCCGAGCGCCCCGGCGAGGGCGAGGGCCTCCCCGGCGGCGTTGGTGGCGGCGATGACCCAGCTGTTGGCGACGAGCTTGAGCCCGGTGGCGGTCGCGGCGGCGCCGTCCTCGCCGGTCCACACGGTCCGGGCGCCGACCGCGTCGAAGACCGGCGTGACCGTGTCCCGGCCCGCGGCGGGACCGGCGGCCAGCACGGTGAGCTGCCCGGCCTCGGCGGGCTGGCGGGTGCCCAGCACGGGAGCGTCGTAGAAGAGGAGTCCGTGCTCGGCGGCGAAGGCGGCGAGGCCGGCGGTGGCGTCCAGGCCCGCGGTCGTCGACTGGACCCAGGCGGTGCCGGGGCGCAGCGCGGGCGCCGCCTGCCGCATCACGTCGAGGGCTGCGGCACCGTCGTACAGCATGGTGACGACGGCGTCGGCGCCCTCCACCGCGTCGGCGGGGGTGTCGGCGACGTGCGCGCCGTCGGCGGTGAGGGGCTCGGCCTTGTCGCGGGTGCGGTTCCAGACGCGGACGGTGTGTCCGGCGCTGGCGAGGTTGCGGGCCATCGCGGCGCCCATGATGCCGGTGCCCAGGACGGTCACGGTGAGCTTGGCTGTCATGGCGTCAACTTATCGCTGGTGGAACGCGTCGGGCTCAGTCCGGGAGCATAAGGCGGGCCATCTCCCCCGGCTGGAGGCGGACCGTGCGGTCCGGGAGACGTACGTCGATCGGGGCGGCGTCGGAGGACGGCACGGTGATCTCCAGGTTGCGGCGGCGCAGCCGCAGCCGGACGCCCCAGTTGCCCTGGTAGCGCAGGGAGAAGCCGTAGGTGGACAGCTCGGGCAGCGGGACCGGGTCGAGCCAGAGGGCGCCCTGCCGGGTTTCCAGGCCGGTCAGTCCGCGCTGCACCAGGTCGAGGGTGCCCGCCATGGCGCCCAGGTGGATGCCCTCGCCGGTGGTGCCGCCCTGGATGTCGGCGATGTCGCCGCGCAGGGCCTCCTGGCAGAACTGCCACGCCTCGGCGCGCCGGGCGCGGGCCAGGATCCAGCCGTGGACGAGTCCGCTGAGGGTGGAGCCGTGGCTGGTGCGGTGCAGGTAGTAGTCGACGGTACGGCGCCAGGTGTCGTCGTCGAGGCGGAGTCCGAGCCGGTGGAAGAGGACGCGCAGCTCGGTGGGTGAGAAGAGGTAGCCGAGCATCAGGACGTCGGCCTGCTTGGACGCCTGGTAGCGGTTGACGGTGTCGCCCTCGGCCTCCAGGATCCGGTCCAGGCGGCGGATGTCGCCGTAGCTCTTGCGGTAGCCCTGCCAGTCGAGTTCGGCGAGGTCGCCGTAGCCCTCGAACTGGCTGATGACGCCCTGGTGGAAGGGGACGTGCAGGGTGCGGGAGATGTCGTCCCACTGCTCCAGTTCGCCGTCCTCCAGGGCGGTGCGCTCGGTGAGTTCGCGGCGGCGGGGCTCCGGGAGCGCCGCCAGCAGCTCCAGGGTGCGGGAGAGCACCCAGGCGGCGGTGACGTTGGTGTACGCGTTGTCGTCGAGGCCCGGCCGGTCCGCGTCCGGGTAGGCGTCGTGGTACTCGTCGGGGCCGAGGACGCCCCGGATGCGGTGACGGCCCAGCTGTTCGTCCCAGGTCGCCGCGTCCGCCCAGAAGCGGGCGATCTGGAGCAGCATCTCGGCGCCCTTGCTGTGCAGGAAGTCGGCGTCGCCGCTGGCCTCGCTGTACTGCCAGACGTTGTAGGCGATGGCGGAGCCCACGTGGTACTGGAGGCGGGTGTGGTCCGGCAGCCAGCGGCCGGAGCGTGGGTTGAGGTGGAGCTGCTGGGTCTCCTCGCGGCCGTCGCTGCCGCTCTGCCAGGGGTACATCGCGCCCCGGCGGCCCGCGTCCCGGGCGGCCGCGCACGCTTTCTCCAGCCGCCGGTGCCGGTACTGGAGCAGGGCCCGGGAGACCTCGGGGAAGTGCAGGTTGAGGTACGGCAGCACGAACAGCTCGTCCCAGAAGACGTGGCCGCGGTACGCCTCGCCGTGCAGTCCGCGCGCCGGTACGCCCACGTCGAGGTCGGCGGTGTTCGGGGAGAGGGTCTGCAGGACGTGGAAGAGGTGCAGGCGCAGGATGCGGCCCGCCTCGCCGGGTACGTCGATGCTGGCGCGCCGCCAGAGCTGCGCCCAGGCGGTGCGGTGGGCGGCGAGCAGCGCGTCGAAACCGGGGGCGCGGCCGACCCGGTCGACGGCGGCGTGCAGGGGGTCGCTGATGGCCCGGTCGCGTGAGGTGTGCAGGGCGACGGTCTTGTCGACGGTGACGGTGCGGCCGGGCGCGAGGCCGAGGCGGGTCAGCTGCACGGTGCGCGGTGCGGCGTGCCGGATGGTGACGGGCGCGTCGCAGGTCAGCCGGGACGCCATGCCGATCCGGATGTCGGAGGTGCGGGTGCGGCAGCGCAGCCAGGTGGTGTCGGGGGCGGCGGTGCCGGTGTGCACGTGGGTGAGGTGGCGGCCGTCCAGGTCGCGGTACCGGGGCACGCCCGCGTTGGTGACACCGCCGTCGAGGGCGGCCTCGACGCGCAGTTCGCCGGAGCCGCCGTCGAGGGTGAACTCGGTGCGCAGGGCGGCCAGGTGCGGGTCGGCCATGTGGACCAGGCGCAGCTGACGCACGGTCAGGACGGTGTCGTCACCGAGTCCGTAGCGGGTCAGCCGCTCCAGCAGGCCGGACGAGAGGTGCAGGACCTCCCGGTGCTCGACGACCGGCGCGGTGTCGGGGGTGAGCCAGGACCGGCCGTGCATCCGGAACCGCAGCGGCAGCCAGTTCGGCACGTTGACCAGGTCCTCGTTCTCCACCTGGCGGCCCGACACGTCGGAGGTGAGCCGGTTGTAACAGCCCGCCACATAGGTGCCCGGGTAGTGGACGTCGTCCGCGACGCACTCGGGCAGCGCGCCGCGGGTGGCGAAGTAGCCGTTGCCGAGCGTGCACAGCGACTCCCGCAGACGCGCGTCCGTCGGTTCGTAACCCTGGTACTCCCAGGTCCATCCCGTCACCTAGAAAGCTCCTCCCGCACACGGCTTCCCGAGTACCCGTACGGCACGGTCGGCACCGCCCGTCAGGCAGTCTCTCCCCGCGGGCGGGCACGGCGACACGGTCCACGCCGGTCACTCGGGTGGATGGGGGCGCGCGACGGGGGCGCCGGTCAGGGGGCCGTGGCCGGGTCGCGGGGCAGGACCGTGACACGGTGGAAGTTGCAGCCGAGGGTGGTGCTGCCGTCGGCCGGTTCGGGGACGGGGCTCTGGTGCGCCTTCAGGGCCATGCTGACCAGGCTCATCAGCAGGTCGACGTCGGTCTCGCAGTCGAGGTGGACGGTCACCCACCGGGAGCCGGGCACCAGGCGGATGGCCGTCGATTCGCTGAGGTCGCCGGAGAACCGCCGGATGGCCCGGCTGGTGAGGTGCAGGTCCACGTCGTGGTCCGAGTGGAAGTGGGCGATCTCGCTGCGCGGGGAACTGATCGCCCGCCCGGTGCCGCAACTGGCGGGCCCGGCCGTGAGGTCGGGCCAGGCCGCGAGTTGCTCCAGGGCGCGCTGGGCCAAAGTCATGGGCCCATCGTCACGTCATTACCCCGCCGATACCAGAGGTTGAGCGGTTTGTAACCCATGCGTGAGGTTGCTCACCGAGCGTGACGGCGCCCGGGCGGCGGGCGGCGAGGGCGTCGAGGTGGGCCCGGACGTAGGGAACGGCGGCCTTTTCCAGCTCTCCGTCGACGAACGCGGGCTGGACGTTGACCTCGAAGACGACGCCGCCGTTCTCGATCGCCAGATCGACCCCGGCGAACGGCAGACCGACCGACGCGGTGGCGGCGACGGCCAGTTCGGCGAGGCGAGGCGGCAGGTCGGCCGGGTCGATGAAGACGGGGACGGCGCCCTGGCAGGTGTTGCAGGGCGTGTCGGGTTCGGCCTGGAGGTGCTCGCGGGCGTGCAGGACGCGGCCGTGCAGGACGAAGACGCGGAACTGGTGGCGCAGGCCGTCGGCGGTGGTGTTCCCGGCGTCCCGGGACAGCAGCCAGTCGGTGCCGGTACGGGCGTAGAAGTCGGCGGCGCGGGCGAGGGCGTCGCGGGTGGTGAGGTGGAAGGTGTCGCCGCCGCCGGTGCCGACGACGGGGCGGGCCCAGACGTCCCGGCCGAGCCGGTCGAAGGCGGCGGCGGCCTCGGCCGGGTCCGGGCGGGACAGGACGACGGTCTCCATGTGGGAGATGCCGTCGCGGCGGAAGCGGGCGACGGTGAGGTCCTTCTCGGTCGCCGTCCGCCAGGCGGTGGGCCCGGTACCGAGGGTCACCGTGCGGGACCGCTCCAGCAGCAGCTGGAAGGGGGCGAGGGAGCGGCGGCGGTGCGGGGGGATCTCGTAGAGCACGACGACGTCCGGTACGAGGTCCAGGTCCTCCTCCGGCACGCGCAGCCGTAACCGGCCGTTGTCGTGGACGCCCTGGCCGGTACCGCCGGTGGCGAAGTGCCGGGCGTCGATCCGGACGGGCGGGGCGCCGGTGAGCACCTCCACGGCCCGCGCGAGGTACTCCCCGCAGCCTTCCGGCGACGTGGGGTCGGTGATCAGGGCGACACGGGGTCGGGGCACAGCAGCCTCCAACGGTTCACGCCACACCCGGGCACCGTGCGCGCGGGGCTGCACGGCCCTGGGCGAGCTGACGGACGGGTTTCGCGGGCGGTCGGTTCTGCCGGGGCGGGGGGAGCGGCGGGGGTGCAGGGGAGGTAGGGCCGTGGGGTGCCTGAGATGCCCGAGGTGCCTTAGGTGCGGAAGTGCCTGAGGTGCCGAAGTGCCGAAGTGCCGAAGTGCCGAGGTGCTGAGGTGCTGAGGTGCCGAGGTGCCGAGGTGCTGAGGTGCTGAGGTGCCGAGGTGCCGAAGTGCCTGGGAACGGGCGCTCATGGGTCGGCCGTACCGGTGGTGCGGGCTCGGGCGCCACACTGTAGGCGTGCGGCGTCAGGCCGTACCAGGGCGCACGCACCCGTGTTCTGCGGCTCCGCCCGCTCCCGGCTCTGCGCCGCCGCCCCCCTCCGTGCGCCGTCCGTCTTCGGCCACCGTGCGCCCCCGCCGACCGGTGCCGGGCGACCGCGGCGGCGCCCGCGCTGACCTGCGCTTCAAGCCGGGGACGACGGCGGGAGGCGGCCGGTCGGGTGGATCGCGGAAGGAAGGGTTCCGCCATGATTGCGCGGGCCCGGCGGGGGTACTCCGGGGCGCATGTCCGGCATCGAACTCAGGAGCAGCGCGTTCACCGACCACGCGCCCGTCCCGCGCCGCTACGCGCTCGAAGGGGAGAACGTCTCCCCTCCGCTGGCGTGGTCCGGCGTCCCGGACGACGCCTCCGAACTGGTCCTGCTGTGCGAGGACCCCGACGCGCCGTCGGGGACCTTCGTGCACTGGGTCGTCGTCGGCGTCGACCCGCACAGCGGCGGCACGGACGCGGGGCAGCCCCCGCCCGGCGGCACCGAACTCACCAACGGCTACGGACGGCACGGCTGGGGCGGCCCCCATCCGCCGCCCGGCGACGAGGCGCACCACTACTACTTCCACCTCTACGCCCTCGGGGAGCCCTGTGTGCTGCCCGACAGCCCCAGCGCCGAGCAGGTGCACCAGGCAGTGGAGAAGGCGGCCATCGCCGACGGCACCCTCGTAGGCCTGTACCACCGCTGACACGCACCGGAGAAGTGTTCCGCCGGGACGGTCCCGGCAACCCGGGCTGGACGACTGCCACGCCCATCTGACCGCGACGTGACGGGAGCCCACGGATGACCAGCACGACACCGCACCCGCCGCCCGGACCGTCCCGGCCGAGCATCGGCGTACTCGGCTCGTACGGCGGTTTCAACATCGGCGACGAGGCCATCCTGACCTGTGTGCTCGACTGCCTGCGGGCCCACCGTCCGCGGGCCCGGCTCGTGGTGTTCAGCCGCAACGCCGCCCACACCCGCGACCACCAGCCGGAAGCCGACACGGTCGTGGACTGGGAGGGCGTGCCGCAGAAGGGCCTGCTGGACGTGCTGTCCGGCCTGGACCTGCTGGTGCTCGGCGGCGGCGGCACCCTCTACGACGGTGAGGCCCGCCGCTACCTCAAGCTGGTGCGGGCCGCGCAGGAGCGCGGTGTGCCCACCTTCGCCTACGCCGTCGGCGCCGGTCCGCTGCGCGAGCCGGACGACCGGGAGGCGGTGCGCACCGTGCTGGCCCGGATGGACGACGTGGTGGTGCGCGACGAGGAGTCCCGGCTGGTCCTGGAGGAGGTCGGCCTGGAGCGCGAGATCACCGTCACCGCGGACCCGGCGCTGCTGCTGGAGGCGGAGCCGTTCACCGACCTGATGATGCAGAACGAGGGCGTGCCCACCGGCACCCGGCTGGTCGGGATGTCGGTGCGGGAGCCGGGCCGGGCGGCGGAGAACCTCGACGAGGGCGACTACCACGCCCTGCTCGCCGACGTCGCCGACTTCCTGGTGGGACGCCTGGACGCGCATGTGGTGTTCATGCCGATGGAGCGGGCCGACGTACGGCACGCGCACGCGGTGCTGTCCCACATGACCGCGCCGGACCGGGGGCGGATCCTGAACGAGCACTACAGCCCCGGGCAGGTGCTGGGCTTCATGCGCCACCTGGACCTGGCGGTGGGGATGCGGCTGCACTTCCTGATCTTCGCCGCCGTCTCCGGGCTGCCGGTGCTGCCGCTGCCGTACGCCGGGAAGGTCTTCGACTTCGCGCGCCGCACCGGCGCCCCGGCCCTGGTCGGGGTGGCGCGGGAGCAGGCCGGGCTGCTGCTGGCGGAGGTGGACCGGCTGTGGGACGAGTATCCGCAGCGGCGCGCGGAACTCCAGCCGCGCATCCAGGGGCTGCGCACGCTCGCCCAGTCGACCTGCGTACGGGTCGGCACGCTCCTCGACGACCTCGTCCCCGAGCCCGGGCCACGGCGGGAGCCGGCCCACTCGGGTCTCGGCCTCGCCGCCGGAGTGGGCCCGGCGGAACTGGAGCGGCCCGCCGGGTCCTGACGGGCGAGGCCGGCACGGAAGAACGCGGACCACCCCACCGGAGGTCCGCGGAAGGGAAGAGGCGATGCCCGTCCTGGAGCAACCCCCGCAGCCGCGCACCGTCACCCTGCCGCCGCGCAGCGCCCTGCACGGCGGCCGGACCGAGGTCCTGGTGGTCGGCGGCGGCCCCGCGGGCTGCGCGGCGGCCCTGGCCGCGGCGGACGCGGGCGCCGACGTGGTGCTGGTGGAGCGGTACGGGTTCTTCGGCGGCAACGCCACCGTGGCCCTCGTCATGCCGCTCATGTCGTTCCACAACGAGCACCGGCAGGCCGCGTTCACCGAGGACGGCGACACCACCCGGCTGCTGCCCACCGACCACGGCGAGGGCGAGCCCATGGTCGCCGGGGTGCTGTGGCGGCTCCTGGACCGTTTGGGCGAGCGGGGCGGCTGCGTCCCGCCGTCCCTCCAGACCGGCTACACGGTGCCGTTCGACCCGGAGCTGTTCAAGCTGGTCCTGCTCGACCTGCTCGACGAGGCCGGGGTGCGGATCCTGCTGCACTCCTTCGCCTCGGCCGCGCTGCCCCTGGACGACGGCTGGCGGGTGGTGTTCGAGGGCAAGTCGGGCCCCGTCGTCATCGACGCGGACGTCGTCGTCGACGGCACCGGCGACGGCGACGTGGCGGCGGCGTGCGGGGCGCCGTACGAGGTGGGTCGGCCGGAGGACGGCCTGGTGCAGCCCATGACGCTGATGTTCCGGGTGGTGGACTTCCTGCGCCCGAACTTCGCCGAGTACGTGCGCGCCCACCCCGACCAGTGGCGGGGCGTGCACGGCCTGTGGGACCTGGTGGAGCAGGCGACCAACGCGGGTGAACTGCGGCTGCCGCGCGAGGACATCCTCTTCTTCGGCACCCCGCACCCCCGGGAACTGGCCGTCAACAGCACCCGCGTGACCCGGGCGCTCGGCACCGACGTGTGGGACCTGACCCGCGCCGAGTGGACCGCCCGGCGCCAGCTCGACCAGATCGACCGCTTCCTGCGCACCCACGTGCCCGGGTTCGAGGAGGCGTACGTGGCGCAGAGCGGCACCCAGGTCGGGGTGCGCGAGACCCGGCGCGTCCTCGGCGACTACCAGCTCACCGGCCATGACATCCTCGCCGCACGGCACTTCACGGACGCCATCGCGCACGGCGCCTACCCCGTGGACATCCACAACCCGAAGGGTTCCGGCACCGTCCTGAAGCGGGTGCCGACCGGAGGCTGGTACGACATCCCGCTGCGGTGTCTGCTGCCCCGCGACACCCACCGGCTGCTGGTGGCGGGCCGTTGCATCTCGGGCACGCATGTGGCTCACTCGTCCTACCGCGTGATGCCGACCGCGATGGCGACCGGGCAGGCGGCGGGCGTGTGCGCCGCGCTGGCGGTGCGCGCCGGGAGCACCCCGCGCGATCTGGCGCCCGCCCTCGTCCAGGGCGAACTGCAGCGCCAGGGCGCCCATCTGCGCCTCGGCGCCAGCGAGGCGGACCCGGTCACGCGGCCCTGACGACGTACGCACAGCGCACCGGGGCCCCGGGGACGGGGACCGCCGAAGGTGCCGCCTCCGGTCAGCCGTCCGGCGCCGGGGAGGGCAGCCGCCGCTCGCACCAGTGACGGGCGGTGGCGGCGACCTCCTCCAGCGCGCCGGGCTCCTCGAACAGGTGGGTGGCGCCGGGCACGACGGTGAGGGCGTGCGGCGCGGACAGCCGACGGGCGGCCTCCTCGTTGAGGCGCAGCACCTCGCGGTCCCGGCCGCCGACGATCAGCAGCACCGGCGCGCGTACGGCGTCCAGGGCGTCGTCCGCCAGATCGGGCCGACCGCCCCGGGACACCACGGCGCGGACCGCGTCCGGCCGTGCGGCGGCGCAGACCAGGGCCGCCGCGGCGCCGGTGCTGGCGCCGAAGAGCGCGACGGGCAGGCGCCGGGTCTCCGGCCGGGCGCCGAGCCAGTCGACGGCGGCGACCAGTCGGCGGCCGAGGAGCGGGATGTCGAACCGGTGCTGGCCGGTCACCGCGTCCTGACGTTCCTCCGGCTCGCTGAGCAGGTCCATCAGCAGCGTCCCGAACCCGCCCTCCCGCAGCGCGGCGGCCACCATCCGGTTGCGGGGGCTGTGCCGTGAGCTGCCGCTGCCGTGCGCGAACAGCACCACCGCCCGCGCGCCGTCCGGCAGCACCAGGTCGCCCGGCAGGGTCACGTCGTCGGTGGGTACGGGGATCCGCACCGTCTCGGAGATCATCGCCGTCAGCCTCCTGCCCTGCGGTCCGGCGCCTCAGGGGTCGTTGTCGCGCCACCGGCCACCCTCGGGCGGGGTGTCGCAGCGGGTCGCCGACCCGGCGTCGCCGCCGAAGTCGTTGGCGGTGACCCGGCCGCCGCGCCAGCGGCCCCCGGCGGTGGTCCAGAGGCCGTGGGTCTGGGTCGGGTCCCGCTGGTCGTCCCCCATCCGGTTGCCGTGCGCCTGGGCGCCGGTCAGCTCGGCGGCGACGGTGAGTCCGGCGCTGGGGCGGTGCGGGTCCGGCAGCCGGTAGGCGGTGCCCGGCGCCGGGACGCCGTCGGGCCAGGCGGTGCCCCCGCCGGGCCGCCAGGGCGCGAGGGCGAGCCGGGTCCCGGTGTTCGAGACGACCAGGGCCGTCCGGCCGTCACCGAGGGTGACCTGCTTGCCCCGGTGGCCGTCCGGGGGCCAGTGGGCGGTGTCGTTGGTGAGGGACAGGCTGCCGTGGCGCACCCCGTCACCGCCGCCCGCGGTGGCCGGTGCGCAGGCGCGGCCGTTGCCGCGGAAGCGGTTGTGGAGGAACGCGGCCTCCCGCATCCCGGCGTCGATCCGGACGCCGTCGCGGCCGTTGTCCCGGATGTCGTTGGACTCCAGCACGACGTCGGTGGCGGGTTCCTGGTCGCCGCCCTTGAGGTCGTGCTGCCAGTAGCCGTACCGGCCGTTGTTGCTGACGCGGTTGCCGCGCAGCGCGTACGGGCCGGGGGTGTTGCCGAGTCCCACGCCGTCGCGGACGTTGCCGTCGATGACGCAGCCGGTGACGATGCCGCCGCGCCCACCGACGCCCGCGGTGCCCTGCGAGGACACGTCGAACCCGGCCTCGTGGTTGGCCAGCATCGTCGAGGAGGTGACGAGCAGGCCGTCGGCGCCCCAGTCGGAGATGCCGAAGCGGTTGTCCTCGGCGTGGCAGGCGGTGACGCGGATGCCGCGCGGCGGCGTCCACTCCTCCCGCTGGAGTTCGACGAAGATGCCGTTGGTGCCGTTGCCGACGGCGGTGCACGAGGTGATCGTCAGCCGTTCGACGCCGCCCCAGCCGCCGACGCCGACGCCGATCCCGGCGCCGCCCATCCTGTCCCCGGGGTCCTGCCGTCCGCAGCGGACGGCGAGCACGCCCTCCACGACGGTGTCCTGGAGGAAGTCGCAGCCGAAGCCGGTGGCGGCGGTGTCGTGGATGTGCAGGTCGGTGAAGCGGCCCCGCAGCACGTACTGCAGGCCGAGCCCCTTGGCGAGCGGGTCGTACTCCTCGGTCCACACGCCCGAGCCGTCGATCTCGAAGTGGGCGAAGGTGACGTCGGCGAGGTGGTTGTCGGGGCTCGCCTCGTGGTGCTGGCTGGTGAACCAGGCCAGCGGCACCGGCTGGGTGGGGTTGTCCGGGTTGCCGAGGACGAAGCAGGTGACGCCGCGGCCCGCCCCGATCAGGGAGACGCCGCTGCGCCACAGGACGGGCTCGTCCTGGATGACGTACCGGCCGGGAGGCACGTGGATCACCCGCGGGCGGCCGTCCGTCGCGCAGGCGGTGCCCGCCGCGTCGACGAGCTTCGCGAGCGCGGGCTGGTCGTTGGTGGTGCCGTCCCCGGTGAGTCCGTGCTCACGGGCGTCAGCCGTCATCGGGAAGGACATCGGCCGCTCCTCTCCGTACCGCGTGCTGGGCACCGGGTGCCCGCCGCGCCGCCGCTGAATCCGCGCGCCGCCGGCCGGGACACGGACCCTCGGGCACCCCACGGGGCCCATCGGGCACCCTCGCGCGAGCCGGGACCGGGACCCTGGTCCCGATCCAGGGGGCCATTGGTCCCTGATCCCCCGCCCACCCTCCTGACCGGCCAGAATGCGGCTTTTGCGCTTGCTATACAGGAGCGGGCCGCCTCCGATCGAGCGGCGCTGCACCCGCTTTCTTCTCTCTTCCTCGCACCACTCAGGAGGCTTCATGCTGTCCGCAGAGTCCGCCGCCGTCGTCCGGGCGACGCTGCCCGCCGTGGGCGGAGCCCTCGACGAGATCACCGCGCGTTTCTACGGCGCGATGTTCCAGGCTCACCCCGAGCTGCTGGACGGCATGTTCAACCGGGGCAACCAGGCCAGCGGCGCCCAGCGCCAGGCCCTCGCCGGTTCCATCGCGGGCTTCGCGACCGCGCTGCTCGCCGACCCCGACGCCCGCCCGGACGCCCTGCTCGCCCGCATCGCCCACAAGCACATCGCGGTCGGCGTCACCGACGACCAGTACACGATCGTCCACAAGTACCTGTTCGGCGCGATAGCCGAGGTGCTGGGCGACGCCGTCACCCCCGAGGTGGCCGCCGCCTGGGACGAGGTGTACTGGCTGATGGCCGGTGCGCTGATCGCCATGGAGGCCCGCCTCTACCAGGAGGCCGGTCTGGAGGCGGGCGACATCTGGCGGCCGTGGACCGTGGTGGAGCGCCGTGCGGAGACGCCCGACGTGGTCTCCCTCGTGGTCCGCCCCGCCGACGGCGAGCCCGCTCCGGCCGCCCGCGCCGGGCAGTACGTCAGCGTCCGCCTCCCGATGGCGGACGGCGTGCGCCAGGTACGCCAGTACAGCCTCTCCTCCGACCCCGGTGGCGAGCTGCGCCGGATCACCGTCAAGCGGGTCGCGGGCACCGACGGCGCCCCGGACGGCGAGGTGTCCAACCTGCTGCACGCCTCGGTGCGGGTCGGGGACGAGCTGACGCTGTCCACGCCGTGCGGCGACATCGTCCTCGACGACGCCGACACCCCGGTGATCCTCGCGTCCGCGGGCATCGGCTGCACCCCCATGGTCGGGATGCTCGCCCGGCTCGCCGCCACCGGCTCCACCCGCCCGGTGCTGGTGCTGCACGCCGACACGGCCCCCGCCGAGCACGCCCTGCGCGCCGAGACCGAGGAACTGGTCGAGTCCCTGCACGAGGCGACCGCGGAGTTCTGGTACGAGCGTCCCGACGCCGGGTCTGGCGCCCGCACCGGTCTGATGGACCTGGAGGGCGTGCACATCCCGGCCGACGCGACCGTCTACCTGTGCGGCCCGCTGCCGTTCATGCGCGGGGTCCGCTCCGCCTTGCTGGAGCGCGGCGTCGCGGCCCGCGCGATCCGCTACGAGGTCTTCGGCCCGGACCTGTGGCTGCCTGACGCGTCCTGAACGGGACAGCGGCCAGCTCCGCCTTCCTGACCTGAGGTGGCCCGGGCGTCAGACGTCCCGGGCCACTCGGCCGTGCGGCCGTCCCCGGGCGGGCCGTCACACCCGGCGCCAGCGCGCCATGGCGAAGGAGAACAGGCCGAACAGCACCAGGCCCACGGCCACGGCCACCAGCAGCCACGGACCGGCCTGGGTGGAGGCGAACGAACGCAGGGTGTCGTCGAAGCCCTTCGCCTCGCCCGGCCGGGCCTCGGCCGCGGCACGGATGACGAAGACACCGGCGGCGGCGAACACGATCCCCCTCGCCACGCCCCCGCCCACCCCGCACACGTGCGTGGCCCGCCGCGCCCAGCGGGGCATCTGCCCGCTGCGCAGGTGCTTGCGGTAGCGGCGGGTGACGGCGCGGCCCGCCATCCACAGGCCCGCGCCGAGAGCGACCACGCCCGCCGCGCCCACGATCCACTGGCCCGCGGGCATCTCCAGGGCCCGCGCCGTCACGTCCCGGGACTGCCGGTCGCTGGAGCCGCCGCCCGACGACGAGGACCCGCTGGCCATCGCCAGCACGGAGAACGCGGTGAACCCGTAGAACAACGCGCGGGCCCCGGAGAGCAGCCGCTTGCTCGCCTTGTGGCCGTCGGGCCCGGACGCCCCGAACAGGGCCTCCGTCAGCCGCCAGAGCGCCATCCCCGCCAGGCCGACCCCGACAGCCCACAACAGCACCGAGCCGAAGGGCCGTTCGGCGAGTTCGGAGAGCGCACCCCCTCGGTCGGCCTGCGCCCTGGTGCCGTCGAGGGCGATCCGCAACGCGATGACGCCGACCAGTCCGTAGATGACGCCACGGGCGGCCAGCCCCCAGCGCGCCGCCGCTTCGACGACCTGACTGTCCGCCGCCTTCCGTGCCCCGGCCCGTCCGCGGGGGAGCAACGTGGTCGATGAGTTCACGGTCCACCTCCGCGCATCGGATGCCCCGGCGGACCGTACGAAAACCGCTCTCACCTACGACCACCCCACCCCGGGCCGCCGCGCCCGCACGCCACTCCTACGGCTACGACGCGGTCGCCAACTGGCTCATCACCCGCATCCTGGCGTGGCCTCCCTCACCCTCACCGATCCCCAGCGCTCGGGCCAGCTCACGGTGGAGGCGTCCAGCCAGCGGCTCACCCAGCGCCGCACCCTGCCGTTCGGCGGACCGCTCGGCACCGAGCCGTACCCCTGGCCTGGCGTCCGAAACGTCGTCGGCATCCATACGTACTATGTGGGGGCGGCGGGACACCGCTCCTGGTGCACGACTCGGGCGGGTTCCTCGCCCGCGGGTCCAAGGACCCGCTGAACCTCGGCAGCAACGGCTGGTTCTCGAAGCACGGGAAGAGCGCCGACGAGGTCGTCCCGAACAACGTTTCCAACAATCTGAAGGGTCTGGCGCCGTGGGCGAACTGCGGAGGGACGGACGCATCGGTCCCAAGGGCACGGAGAACGTCAAGGGCGACGGCTGGAAGCGTCCGCGTATCACCGGTGGCTGCTGATTGCGGTACGTCCGGGTGGAGCCGCTGGAGGACCGGTACGAGTACCACCTGGACCCGAAGGCGTACCTGGCGGCCCTGCCGCGGCTCGCCGGGGAACTTCCCCCCGGGGCCGCCGCGTTCGCCACCGATCCCGGTCACTACGACTTTCGGGACCCCCGGTGCGTCAAGGACCTGGAACTCGGCGGGGCGACCCTCGCCGACGAGCAGGGCGAGGTCTCCCTCGAACTGCTGCTCACTCCGAACGAGTGGAAGCACGAGAGCGGCCTGCGCCTGCGCTACACGCGGATCGAGTCGTTCCACGTGGACACCACGGAGTCGGACGGCACCCTGCCGAGACTGGGCGACCTCCAGCGGGACGAGGTGCTTCCGCACCCGTCGGGCCTGACCCACGAGATCGCGTTCACCTCGGGCACGGTCCACGTCGTCGCCGCGGACCTCGTGGCGGCGTGGGAGTGACGCCCCCTCGGTGACGAACGCGGGAACTCCCGGAGGAGCCTGGCTCTTCCGGGAGTTCCCGTATGGTGCTCCTCCTCGTCGCTACCGGGGCAGGCGGGGTCCCGTCTCCTCGGTGATGCGGGTGATGAGGCCGTCGAGCACCTCCTCCGCCTGGTGCGGGTCGAAGTCCTCCCCCAGCCTCTTGCGCACGCCGTCGTCGCTGAGCAGGTGGTGCACCGCGGGCGTGACGCCGTGCCGGGCGAGGCAGTTGCGGGCGCACTGCAGGACACAGCCATCGATGGCCACGACCGGGCGCTCGCTCCTGGCCTTGCGGACGAGACTCGGTACGTCCCCGCCGACGCCCGCGATGCACGACATCTCGGCGATGCCGCGCCGGTCGAGCTGGACGGCGATCCAGTTGGTCATCTGGGCCGCGCTCGAACACCCCGAGCAGGAGTAGACGAGCGGCAGGTCGCGGCGGCGTGTCACGTGGGCCTCACTACAGCGGTCGGTCAGTGCGTGTTACGACGGTGATGCTAGATCGGGACGGCCCTCGGGTCCTGGGCCCGACGGGGCTGTGACCAGGGACTTTCGGCCCTGTCACCGGACGCGGAGGACGCCGTGCGCGCCGTGTTCCGCGTCGGTCATGACATGGGTGACGAAGGGGTAGTCGCCCGCCTCACGGAAGGTGAGTTCGACGAACCCGCCCGCGGCGGGCGCCAGGTCGAGGACCTGCGCGCCACCGCTCGCCGAGCCGCCGGACCGCAGGTCGTACGCGCCCTCGCGGAAGACGGTGTCGAACTGGCCGCCGACGACGTGGAAGGCGCTGGACAGGTTCGGTCCGGCCGCGAGCACCCAGATCCGCACCCGGTCGCCGGTGCGTGCCGTCAGCGGGTCGTGGTCGTACTGGCTGGCGTACCCGTTGAAGGCGACGATGTCGGGCTCCTTGGCCTTCACCTTGTCGGCGTCGGCCGTCCCGCCCTGCTCGCCGAGGTAGAACTCCGACTGCACGAGCACGTACTCGTGGTCCACCTCGGGCAGGTCGGGCGGGTCGATGATCACCGCGCCGAACATGCCGTTGGCGATGTGCAGGGACATCGGCATGGTCGAGCAGTGGTACATCCACACGCCGCTGCGGGTGGCCGTGAAGCGGTACGTCAGTGACTGGCCGGGCTGGATGGTGCGCATCGGCTCGTTGGGGGCGAGCGCTCCGGCGTGGAAGTCGACGGAGTGGCCGATCGTGCCGTCGTTGACGAGGGTGATCTCGAAGGTGTCGCCGACGCGACCGCGCAGCACGGGCCCGGGGGCCGTCCCGTCGAACGTCCACAGGGTCTGCCGTACGCCGGGGGCGACTTCGCGCTTCGTCTCCCTGACGGTGAGGGCCCTGCGGTGCAGTTGGGGGCCCGCGGTGTCGGCCACGGGCGGGAGCGTCGCGTCGCGGGCGGTGAAGCCGTCGGCGGGGGCGGCCATGGGGTCGTAGTCCTCGGCGGCGGACGACACGCCGGTGCCGGTGTGGTGGTCGTGGGCACCGGCACTGGCACTGACGCCGTCGCCGGTGACGTGGACCTGGAAGGTCATGCCCATCTGGCGGTGTCCGGCCACCGAGCACCAGCCCGACAGGTCCCGGCCGACGACACCGGCGTCCAGCGTCGCGCGGTCGCCCGGGCCGAGCCGGTCGGTGCGGACGCCGGTCTCCAGGACCAGGTCGTGGGTGTCCGTGCCGGTGTTGCGCACGTCCAGCACCAGGCGGTCGCCCGCGGGCACCTCCACGGACGACGGGGAGAAGCGCATGGCGCGCACCGACACCCGCACGGTGGTGGTGTGGCCGGTCGGGGTCACCTCGCTCCCGCCGTCGGCCCGGGTGGCGGCGGACCGTTCCGTCATCGGCAGCGACCTGACGTCCAGCGCACCGCCGCCCGCCACCGCGAGGACCACGACCGCGAGACCGAGCGCGGCGCCGCCGAGCACGCGGTGCCCGGCGAGGACCGGCGTCCCGGCGGGCGTGGTGGAGGGGTGGGCCCCCTCCACCGGGGCCGCCGGGGCCGCCGGGGCCACCGGGGTTGCCGTCCCGCGCCGCTGCCGTACGCCCCGGACCACCACGCGAACCAGCAGGAAGAGGAACGCCACGAGGACCGCCAAGAGCAGCAGGGAGCAGACCACGCGCACCGTGGACGGCACCGGCAGCACGCACAGCAGCAGCGCGGCGTTGGTGACGGCCAGCCGCGCGGGCCAGCCGTGTTCGAGTCCCGCGGTGGCGGCGCGTACGGCGCTCGGCCCGCCGCCGAGGACCACGGGGACGAGGAAGCTGAGCGCGCCCAGCAGCACCTGGGCGATCCAACCGGCGGCGAGCGGCGCGGTCAGCGCCGCCGTGCGCTCGGTCACCGCCGTCCAGGAGGTCGTGGACGCGAGGATGCCCGCCAGCGCGGTCAGGGACCCCGCGAGCCAGACGCAGCCCGCGGCCACCGACCAGGTGGCGAAGGACCGCGGCGCCTTGTCGCGGGCCGCGCGCCACCAGGGCCGCGCGGCGACGGCCAGGCCGACGGCGTAGACGGCGACGCCGGGGACGGCGAGCGGGGGCGGGGCGAGCAGGGCGGCGGCCACGGTGGCGGCGAGCCCGGCGAGCAGCACGGGCAGGGCCCTGCGTCCGGCACGTTCGGCGCCGTCCGCGACGCGGGTGCGCAGCATCGTCGGCCAGAGGGTGATCAGCGTTCCGGCCACCGTGAGGCCGACCCAGCCGAGCAGGTTGATCACCTCGTGGGCGATCAGCAGCCGGTCGGAGAGGTCACCGGCGAGGTGGCCTCGGGCCATCAGGACGCCGAGCGCGGCTCCGGCGGGGAGCAGGGCGGAGGCGGCGACGTAGTAGCGGACGGTCATGGCGAACCGGCTGGGCAGGGCGCGGCGCAGCAGCCGCACCAGCCATCCGGCGTGGGCGAGGACGGCGGCCCCGACGAGGCAGCCGCCGACGAGTACGACGGGCCAGCGGTCGGTGACCAGGCCGCCGATCACGGCGACCGCGCCCGCGTTGAGGGCGACCAGGCGCAGCGCGGCGGGGGCGCCCCGGTTGGCCTCCGGCAGGCGGAGCACGGACGCGGCGAAGTGCCCGGACCAGATGACGACGGCGTTGGTGACGGCACCGAGGAGGAGCGTGTGGACGAGCAGCCAGTAGGCGTGCGGCAGGAAGGGGTGACCGGTCGCGATCGCCGCGAACAGGGCGAGCCAGAGGGCCACGACCGCGTTCGCGCCGAGGTGCCAGCGGGTCCGGGCGGAGCGCCGACGCGGCGCCGGGGCGGGCGCGCTCCCGGGGGGCGGGGACAGGTGGAGGGTCACCGGGGGTTCCTGGGGTGGTGGGCGGGGGCCGGGGCGGCACCGGTGGCGGAGGCCGTGCCCGTACCGGCCGGTCGAGCGTCGGGCGGGCCCGAGGGGTCCGGGCCGGGGGCGGGAGCGGGGGCGGGGGCGGGGGCGGGGGCGGACTCGGCGGCAACGGGGGCGGGCCCCGGGTCGGGAGCGGAGTCGGATGCCGAGGCAGGCGTGGGCGCGGGCACCCGCGCCGGTGCGCGTCGGGCCGCCGTGCGGCGGCTGGCCGTCACCGACGAGGCCGCCGCCGACAGCACGAACAGCAGCACGGCCACGATGTTGAGCGCGCCGCCGAGCCGCCACGCCCAGGTGAGGTCGCGGAGGTCGCCGACGAGCACCCGCAGGGCGAGGGAGAGGTGCAGCAGCCAGGCCGCGCCCGCCATGGCGGGGTGGTACGGCAGCGGGCGGCGCAGTACGGCCGGGAGGATCACCGGCGCGTGCGCCATGATCATCGACATCACGAACCCGAGGAAGACCGCGTGCACCACCGCGTCGTAGCGGGTGCCGTCGGTGACCGGACCGGCCAGCAGCCACAGCAGACCGGCGAGCCCCAGCCAGCCGTAGCCCCCGAGCAGGCAGGCGGCGGTGAAGCGGGGTAGACCGGTGGCGCGCAGCAGACGCCGGGCGACGTCGTGGACGACGAGCCAGGCGACCAGGGTGAGCAGCGCGGCGCCGAGGACGAGGCTGCCGGTCGGCGGCCACAGCAGCGTGGTGACGACACCGCCCATGACGGCGCCGACGACGCACAGGAAGAGTTGTTCGGCCGGGGGCGCGAGGGCGCCGACCCGGGCGAGTTCCAGCCGTTCGCCCGCGATGGTCAGCACCAGGAACGCGGCCAGCCAGGGCAGCATCCGGGGTACGTCCAGGCCGCCCAGCCACAGCAGCGCCGCGCCGAGGCCCGCCACCGCGCCCGCGCCCTGCGCGACGAGGGCGGCGCTCGGCTGCCGTCGCCAGAAGCGGGTGTAGAGGGCGACGAGCACGGCGCACCCGGCGACCAGTGACAGCCGCCCGACGACCAGGTCGAGGGGGGTGAGCAGGGCCAGGCCCCCGGCTCCGAGGAACGCGGGCGCCAGGTACGGCCAGCGGCCACCCAGGGCCACCGCGCGTTCCAGCGCCACCAGCGTGCCAACGAACCCGAGGACCAGCAGCACGCCGTGGACCGTGGGGAGGCGGTCGCTGCTGACCGGGGCGGGGAGCCCGAGCAGGCTGAGCGCCGCGTCGAGACCGGCGAGCAGGCACAGACCGGCGGCCAGCAGCAGCGGCGCCCGCCGCGCGCCGACGCGTCGGGCGGTGGCGCTCATCGGCCACCGCCGGTCTCGTCGTCGTTCCGGTCGTCGTGCCGCGGGTCGCGCGCCGCGCCCAGGTGCAGCAGACAGGCGTCCGGCTCGGCGAACGGGAGCAGTTCGACGTCCTGGGCCGTCGCGCCGAGCGCGGCGAGACCGGCGCGGGCCAGCCCTTCGTGGACGCCGCAGATGACGCCGGGGTACTCGCGCGCCGTCTCCACGAACGGGCAGCGCGTCAGCCGTACCCGGTGGGCCCCGGCGTCCGCCTCCGGCGCGAAGCCGATCTCCGCGAGCAGGCCCACCAGCCGCGTACGCGCCTCCCCGGCCTCCGTCACCGGCTCCCGCCCGGCCGTGAGCACCCGTCCCCAGCGCGCACCGGCGGCCAGGGCGTCCTCGCGGGGATGGTCGCTGGAGTCGGCGATCTGCGCGGCCAGCACCGCCGCGAGGCCCGCGTACTCCCGTGCGGGCGACTCCTGCGGCAGCCGGGCCCGGTAGCGCCAGGCCGGTCGCCCGCGTCCGGCGGGCCGGGAGCTCTCGCGGACGGCGAGACCGTCGTCCACCAGGGCGTCCAGGTGCTCGCGGACGGTGTTGACGTGCAGCCCGCACACCTTGCCCAGGGCGCTGGCCGTCACGGGGGCGGACTGGTCGCGCAGGTGGCGCAGGACGCCGCCGCGCTGTCGCGACAACGGCGCCCGTGCCGATCCGCTGCCGGGAAGAGGGCCGGTATTTTCCACGGTCATGTCCGTACTATATTCCAGGCATCGGCCCCGACCGAACCGGAACGGGCCGTCGATCGCCGGAAGGAAACCGTCATGAGCACCCTCACCCTCGCCTCGGACCCCCAGGACGCCGCGGCAGCCGAAGCCGTCGAGGCGCACCACACCCAGCTGGCCGGTGAACTGGCCGGGCGGGTCACCCTGCTGGTCGCCGCCGCGGAGCGCGATCCGGCCACGGCCGACGGTGTCCGCGCGGGGCTGGTCGACTTCTGCGACCGGGACCTCGTCCCGCACGCCACCGCGGAGGAGGACACCCTCTACCCCGCCGCCCGCGCCCTCCCCGAGGCCCGGCTCCTCGTCGAGAGCATGATCGCCGAGCACCGCAGGCTCGTGGCGCTCGTCGACGCGCTGCGCGCCGGCGGCAACGCCGTGCGCGCGGCGGCCGACGGCCGGGCGCTCCAGGTGCTGTTCGAGGAGCACTTGGAGAAGGAGAACACCCTGGTCCTCCCGCTGCTCGCCGGCGCCCCGGACATCTCCCTGGCCGGGCTGCTGGCGGGGATGCACGACCTCCTCGGGCACGAGCACGGCCCCCAGGAAACGGCCGCCGCGTCCGGCGGCGGGTGCGGCGGGTCCTGCGGCTGCGGCGGCTCGGACGACACGGACGTCCCCGAACTCGACGTCCGGGACATCCCCCACTCGCTGCGCCACGCCACGGTGTTCGGCGCGGTCGCCGCCGTGCCGTCCGGCTCGGCCATGACGCTCGTGGCCCCGCACGACCCGCTGCCCCTGCTGGCCCAGATCGAGGACCGGCACCCCGGCGCGTTCGCGGTGGAGTACCTGGAGCGCGGCCCGGAGGCCTGGCGGCTGCTCCTGACCCACCGCTGAGCGGCCCGGGGGTACGGGGGAAGGGCGGGCGGCCGTGGACAGCCGCCCGCCCTTCCGCCGTACCCCCGGCCGGTCGTCGACGGGAATCCCCACACGGTCACGCAGAAGCACCCGGAGTACGGGCCGGAAATCCGGCGCCTACCGCTGAGCGGCCCGGAAGTATGCGGCGGGGGCGGGCCGCCGTTCACCGGCACCCGCTCGTCCGCCGCACCCCGGTGCGACGGGCGGACCCCGCCTGCCAGCGGGTGGCGGGACGCCGTCGCCGGGGTGCGGCGGACGGTCGGCATCCGGCGCGACTACTGGGACAGACCGGATGGTGACCGGTCCGGGGCACGCCGCGCCCGCCGTGGCTCGTGGCCGCGCGAAGGCGGGGCCGAGTGGCAGGACGCGACGGTCCGTGGCGCCCCCGGCCGGTCGTGGACCAGCATCCCCGCGCCGCCCCACCCACCGCCTGGGCCGAACGGCCCACCCCCCAGTGCCTCCTGGCCCCCTCCCGTCGGCACACACAGGGCCGAACGGCCGTACGACTACCAGCCGCTCACCGCCCGCCGTCACCCCCGCCGCAGAACCCCGGTAGCGATCTCCAGGAAGTCCCGCAGCAGCTTCGACCGTCGGTCCGCGGGGACCGCCAGGCACGCCTCCACCCGCGGCGCGTCCGTGACGGGGACGTGGACCAGGTCGGGGCGGGAGTAGGAGCGCGCGACGCTCAGCGGGACCAGGGCGATGCCGTGCCCGGAGGCGATCAGCTCGAACTTCTCCTCCAGGGACGACGTCCGCCGCCGCGGCACGTCGAGCATCCGCTGGCCGTCCAGGTCCGCGGAGGCCACCTCCGCCCGGGACGCCAGCGGGTGCCCCACGGGCACGCAGGCGACCCGGGGCTCGTCGCCGATCGGGACGACGTGGAGCCCCGTGTCGTCGAACGGTCGCCTCAGGTACCCGACCTGGGCCCGGCCGTCCCGGAGCGGCGCGTCCTGCTCCCACCAGCGGGCCGGTACGACATCGGTCTCGACGTCCGGATGGCGTGCCGTGAACGCCCGGAGCGCGTCCGACACGTGCAGCCCCGGGGAGAAGGCGACCACGAGCCGCTGGGCACCCCGGTCGGCGTCGCGCACGCGCTGCACCGCCGCGGTGACGGACGCGAGGATGCCCTGTGCCTCCTCGTAGAGCTGCCTCCCGGCGTCGGTCAGCTCCACGCTGCGGGTGGTGCGCACGAGCAGCGCGCACTCCAACTCCCGCTCGAACGCGCTGATCTGACGACTGAGCACCGGCTGGGCGATGTAGAGCTGTTCCGCCGCCCGCCCGAAGTGCCGGTGCTCGGCCACCGCGACGAAGTAGCGGAGCTTGCGCAGGTCGAGATCCATACTGTGAGGGTATCAATCGCCGGGAAGGGTATTGGACGCCGCGCGGCGCCCGCGCCGAGAATCGACACATGATCGTCATCACGGCACCCACCGGCCAGATCGGTGGCCGACTCCTGGACATCCTGCTCAACGACGCTCCCGCGCACGGCGAGGAACTGCGCGTCATCGTGCGCGACCCCGCGAGGCTCCCCGCCGACGTCCGCGAACGCGTCGACGTCGTCGCCGGGTCGCACGCTGACGCCGAGGTCGTCGACCGCGCCCTCGCCGCCGCGGACGCCGTGTTCTGGCTGGTCCCGCCGGACCTCCGGGCACCGAGCCTGGACACCGCCTACCTCGGGTTCACCCACGCCGCCGCCAAGGCGTTCACGGCCCACGGGGTCGGACACGTCGTCGGCGTCTCGGCGCTCGGCCGCGGCACGCCCGTCGCCGACCGCGCCGGACTCGTCACCGCCTCGCTGGCCATGGACGACCTGATCGCCGGCACGGGCGTGGCCTACCGGGCGCTGGCGAACGCGAGCTTCATGGACAACCTGCTGCGGCAGGTGGCGTCGATCCGCGACGAGGGCGTCTTCACCGGCACCCTCGACCCGGACCGCCCCGCGCCCCTGGCCGCCACCCGGGACATCGCCCGGGCCGCCGCCGACCTGCTGCTCGACCGCTCCTGGACGGGCACCGGCGAGGTCCCGGTGCTGGGCCCCGAGGACCTCTCGGCGACCGACATGGCGCGCGTCATGTCCGAGGTGCTCGGCCGCCCGGTCCGCTACGCGCACCAGTCACTCGACGACTTCCGCGCCGCGCTCGTCGCGCACGGCACCGGAGAGGCGTTCGCGGACGGCTACGTCGACATGATGCGCGCCAAGAACGAGGGCCTGGACGACGGCGTACCGCGCACCCCGCGGACGGCGGGCCAGACGACGTTCCGCGCCTGGTGCGAGGAGGTGCTGGCACCCGCGGTCCGGGCGTGAACCCCCGGGGCGCCGCGCGGTCCACGTCACCTCGCGCACCACCAGCCCCGCGCGTCCACGCCGACGCGCGCACCACCAGCCCCGCGCGGTTCACGCCGACGCGCGCACCACCAGTTCGGGCTCGAACAGCACCGCGGCCGGTTCCGTGCGCGCCCCCTGGATGTGCTCCGACAGCAGCCGGGCCATCTCCGCCGCCATCCGCTCCACGGGCTGCCGCACCGTGGTCAGCGGCGGGTGGCAGGCCAACGCCACGCTGGAGTCGTCGAAGCCGACCACGGCGACGTCCTCCGGCACCCGGCTCCCCCGCTCCCGCAGGTACTGGCAGGCCCCCTGCGCCATCAGGTCGTTGGCGGCGAACACGCCGTCCAGCCCGGGGTGCTCGGCGAGCAGCCCGCGCAGGGCGGCAACGCCGCTGTCCACGGTGAAGGCGCCCTCGGCGGCGGGGACGTCGGTGATACCGGCCGCGGCGAGGGCCGCGCGGAAGCCGGTGAGCCGGTCGCGGGCCGCCGGGAGCGCCCGGGGACCGTGGATCGTGGCGATACGGCGGCACCCGCGGGCCACCAGCCGCTCGGCGGCCAGGCGCCCCCCGTCCGCCTGGGCGAGGTCGACGTGGCTGACCGCGAGACCCGGTTCCGGACGGCCGAACAGCACCGTCGGGATCCTGGCGGCCGTCAGCATCGTCGGCAGCGGGTCGGTGGCCTGCGTGGTCACCACCAGGCAGCCGTCCGCGGTGCCCTTGCTGAGGTAGTCGACGACCTGCTCACGGGCCCCGGCGGACTCCGCGACCAGGATGACCGGGTGCTTGGCGTGGGCGCGCAGGTACTCCAGGGCGCCGCTGACGACCCGGCCGAAGAACGGGTCGGCGAAGACCCGCGCGGCGAACGCGTCCCCCGTCCCGGAGATCACCAGCGCCACGGTCTCGGTCCGGTGGGTCACCAGGAACCGCGCCGCCCGGTTGGGCCGGTACCCCGTCCGCCGGATCGCCCGGCGGACGGTCTCCTGGATGCCGGCGTCCACGTTGCGCACCCCGTTGACGACCCGCGAGACCGTGGCCCGCGACACCCCCGCCTCCCGCGCGACGTCCTCCAGCGTGGGATCCCTTCTGCTCATACCCCGCACCCTAGGGGAGCCCCGGAAAGTCGCCGATCTTAAACAAAGACAAAAGAAAAGCCCGTCAGGCTGCTTGACCGCTCGATTACCCAAGGGGCAAGGTCTGGAGAGCGCTCTCCCGTACTCGTTCGTAAGGAGCCTCCCCATGCCCTTCGGCCCCTCCTCGGCCGCGCCTCCCCTCAGACGCCCTCCGACGACCGCCCGCCGACGAGGCCTCGTCGGCGTCCTCACCACCGCCCTGCTCGGCGCCCTGCTCGTCCTGGCCCCCGCCCAGGCCGCGCACGCCGCCCCGGTGCTGCTGTCGCAGGGCAAGCAGGTCACCGCCTCCAGCCAGGAGCACGACGGCACCCCGGCGACCGCCGCCGTCGACGGCGACCTGGGCACCCGCTGGTCGAGCGGGTTCTCCGACGCCCAGTGGCTCCAGGTCGACCTGGGCACCCAGGCCCAGCTCAGCCAGGTGGTGCTGCGCTGGGAGACCGCGTACGCGAAGGCGTACCGCGTCGAGATCTCCGCCAACGGCACCGACTGGTCCACGGCGTACTCGACGACGACCGGCAACGGCGGCACCGAGACGCTCGACGTCGCCGGGATGGCCCGCCACGTACGGATGCAGGGCGTGACCCGGGCCACCGGCTGGGGCTACTCGCTCTGGGAGTTCCAGGTCTACGGCACCACCGGTGACGGCGGTCCGCAACTCCCCGGCGGCGGCGACCTCGGCCCGAACGTGCACGTCTTCAGCCCGTCCACGCCCGGCATCCAGGCCAAGCTGGACGAGGTGTTCCAGCAGCAGGAGTCGGCGCAGTTCGGCAGCGGACGGCACGCCTTCCTGTTCAAGCCCGGCACCTACCACGGGCTCAACGCGCAGATCGGCTTCTACACCTCCATCGCCGGTCTGGGCCTGCGTCCCGACGACACCGCCATCAACGGCGACGTGACCGTGGACGCGGGCTGGTTCAACGGCAACGCCACGCAGAACTTCTGGCGCTCCGCCGAGAACCTCTCCCTCAACCCGGTCAACGGCACCGACCGGTGGGCGGTCTCGCAGGCGGCCTCGTTCCGGCGGATGCACGTCAGGGGCGGGCTCAACCTCGCCCCGAACGGCTACGGCTGGGCCAGCGGCGGCTACATCGCGGACAGCAAGATCGACGGCCAGGTGGGCAACTACTCGCAACAGCAGTGGTACACCAGGGACAGCAGCATCGGCGGCTGGTCCAACTCCGTGTGGAACCAGGTCTTCTCCGGTGTCGACGGCGCCCCCGCGACCAGCTTCCCCGAGCCGCGCTACACCACCCTGGACACCACCCCGATCTCCCGTGAGAAGCCGTTCCTCTACCTGGACGGCGACCAGTACAAGGTCTTCGCCCCGGCCAAGCGCACCAACGCACGCGGGACGACCTGGGAGAACGGCACCCCGCAGGGCCAGTCGATCCCGCTGGACCAGTTCTACGTCGTCAAGCCCGGCACCTCGGCGGCCACCATGAACGCCGCCGTCGCCCAAGGCCTGCACCTGCTGTTCACGCCGGGCGTCTACCACGTGGACCGCACCATCGAGGTCAACCGCGCGGGCACCATCGTCCTGGGCCTCGGCCTGGCGACGATCATCCCGGACAACGGCGTCACCGCGATGCGGGTCGCGGACGTCGACGGGGTCCGTCTCGCCGGGTTCCTCATCGACGCCGGCCCGGTCAACTCCCCGACTCTCCTCGAAGTCGGCACGCCGGGCGCGTCGGCCGACCACGCCGCGGACCCGACCACCGTGCAGGACGTCTACGTCCGTGTCGGTGGCGCGGGCGCGGGCAAGGCGACCACCAGCATCGTCGTGCACAGCGACGACGTGATCATCGACCACACCTGGGTGTGGCGCGCGGACCACGGCGCGGGCGTCGGCTGGGAGACCAACCGGGCCGACTACGGCGTACGCGTCAACGGCGACGACGTGCTGGCCACCGGGCTCTTCGTCGAGCACTTCAACAAGTACGACGTCGAGTGGTACGGCGAGCGCGGCCGGACGATCTTCTACCAGAACGAGAAGGCGTACGACGCGCCCAACCAGGCCGCCATCCAGAACGGCTCCACGCGCGGGTACGCCGCCTACCGGGTCGACGACTCCGTCAACACCCACGAGGCGTGGGGGCTCGGCTCGTACTGCAACTACAACGTGGACCCGACGATCATCCAGGACCACGGCTTCAAGGCCCCCGTCAAGTCGGGGGTGCGGTTCCACAGCCTGCTCACCGTCTCGCTCGGTGGCCAGGGGCACTACGCCCACGTCATCAACGACACCGGCGCGTCCACCGTCCCGGGCGGCACCTCGACCGTGCCGTCCACCGTGGTCTCGTACCCCTGAGACCCGGCGGCTGACCGCGCGCTGACGCCCCGGGCCGGGAAGGACGCGGCCTTCCCCGCTGGCCCGGCCCGGGGCACCCCTCTCCGTCGGTTCCCCCACTGCACACCGCCCCGACCACGGCGTGGTGGGCGGCCTCCGGTGCGACGCGCGCGGCTACGACCAGAACCACCCCGAGCGCGGCGCCGTCCCGAACGCGGACTACCGGCTGCCCTGACCGGTTCCGGCACCCTCTCCTTCGACAGCCTGGGCCGCACGGCCCAGGCTGTCTCCGACCGGTGGCTACTCCTCCGCCGGCGACGCGTCGGCGGTCAGCATGGCCCGGGTGAGTACCGTGCCGCCGATGCCCCAGCCGCCGTCGGCGACCTCCTCCACCAGGACCATGGTGGTGGCGCGGGCGCGTTCACCGAAGAGGCCGACGTAGAGGTCGGTGACGGCGGTGACGAGGTCCTGCTTCTGCTCGGCGGTGACGAGGCCCTCGGGGACCTTGAGGTTGGCGAATGGCATGGGTCTTCCGTTCTTCGCGGGACTACGGGGGTGTGCGGGGCGTCAGAGGCGGAAGCCGCCGCTGGCCTCGATGCGCTGGCCGGTGATCCAGGCGGTGCCCTCGCGCACCAGGGCGGCGACGGCGGGGCCGATGTCGTCGGCCTGCGCGACGCGGCCGAGGGCCGTCATCCCGGCCATGTGCCGCTGGACCTCCTCGCTGGCGCGGACGTAGCCGTCGGCGAAGTCCGTGGCGACCGGCCCGGGGGCGACGGTGTTGACGCTGATGCCGCGCTTGCCGAGTTCCATCGCCCAGTAGCGGGTCAGCACCTCGACCGCGCCCTTCATGGCGCCGTAGACGGCGTAGGGCACGGTGACGAACCGGGCCAGCCCGGAGGAGACGTTGACGACCCGGCCGCCGTCGGCCAGCAGCGGCGTGGCGCCCTCGGGTGCGGTGGCGAGGGCCTGGGTGAGCAGATAGACGCCCTTGAAGTGAACGGCGAAGAGGAGGTCGATCGTCTCCTCGTCGGTGGTGCCGAGGACGGTGTGGCCGGCGACTCCGGCGTTGTTGACCAGGATGTCGAAGCTGTCGCGGCCCCACACGGTGCGCAGCGTCTCGCGGAGGGTGTCGGTGAACGGGGCGTAGGCGGCCGTCTCGCTGACGTCGAGCCGGATCGCCTCCGCCCGGCCGCCGAGGGCGGCCACCGCGTCGACGACCTGCTTGGCCTCGTCCTCGTGGGAGCGGTAGGTGAAGACGACGTCGACGCCGTCGGCGGCGAGCGCCTCGACGACGGAGCGGCCGAGGCCGCGGTTGCCGCCCGTGATCAGGGCGATCCTCGTGGGTGAGGTGGACATGGTGTGTCTCGGGTTCCTTCTGCCGTGGGTTCCTTCGTGTCGTGGCCTCCACCCTGGCCGGTGCGCCGGGGGGCAACCAGTGGGCACTCACCCGGGGGTCGGCGACCCCTGGATACGGAGGGTGGGGGTGACACCCCCTGGCCGCGGTCCGCCCGGTCACGGAGACTGGCAGGGTGAACCTCCCTGAGCTGGGCGCCTTCCTGAAGTCACGGCGTGACCGTGTCCGTCCCTCCGACGTCGGTCTGCCCGCCGGTCCCCGGCGCCGGGTCCCCGGGCTGCGCCGCGACGAGGTCGCCATGCTCGCCGGTGCCTCCACGGACTACTACATCGAGATCGAGCGCGGTGAGGCGCAGCCGTCGGAGCAGATGCTCGCGGCCCTCGCCCGCGCCCTGCGGCTCACCGGGGACGAACGGGACCACGTCTTCTACCTCGCCGACCGGCCGCTGCCGCCCACCGGAGGTCCCGCCGCCCACGTCCACCCGGGGATGCTCGACCTGCTCGACCGGCTCGCCACCACTCCGGCGCAGGTCATCACGGACCTGCACGTCACCCTGGTGCAGAACCGGCTCGCCGTCGCCCTGCTCGGCCGGGCGGAGGCCGCCACCGGACCGCAGGCCAGCTACGTCTACCAGTGGTTCACCGACCCCCGGGCCCGCGGGCTGTACCCGGAGGCCGACCACGACTACCACTCGCGGGCGTTCGTCGCCGACCTGCGGGCGGCGGTCGCCCGGCGCGGCCCCCGCGACCAGGACTCCTCGACGCTGGTCGCGGAGCTGGAGCGGCGCAGTGACGACTTCGTCCGGCTCTGGGCGGAGCGGGAGGTGGCGGTCAGGCGCACCGACCGCAAGCGGATCGTCCATCCCTCTCTGGGCGTCCTGGAGCTGAACTGCCTCAACCTCTTCAGCGAGGACGGCCGTCAGCGGCTCCTGTGGTTCTCCCCCGCCCCGGGGACCGGTGCGGGGGAGAAACTGGAGCTGCTCACCGTACTCGGCAGTCAGGACCTGCGGTCAGCGCGGTGAGAGACCCGCGAGGGCTCGCCGGGTACGGCCGGGGGAACCCGGCCGTACCCGTCAGGCGGGCGCGTTGCCCAGGCGCGCGGGCGACGACGGCGCGCCCCCGGGTCCGGGCAGGCCGCTGAGGCCGTCCTCCGGGTGCGGGTGTGCGAGGGCGGAGTCGGCGCTCTCGCCGAGGAACCCGCCCGACTGGTGCTGCCACAGCTTGGCGTAGGCGCCGTCCGCCGTGCGGAGTTCCTCGTGGGTGCCCTGCTCGACGATGGTGCCGCGGTCGAGGACCACGAGGCGGTCCATGCCCGCGACGGTGCTGAGGCGGTGGGCGACGACGAGCGCGGTGCGTCCGTCCATCAGCCGCCACAGGGCGTCCTGGACGAGGATCTCGCTCTCCGAGTCCAGCGCGCTGGTCGCCTCGTCGAGCAGCAGGACGGGCGCGTCGCGCAGGATGGCGCGGGCGAGGGCGACGCGCTGGCGCTGGCCGCCGGAGAGTTTGACGCCCCGCTCCCCCACCAGGGTGGCGAAGCCGTCGGGGAGCTGCTCGGCGAACTCCGTGACGTGCGCGGCCTCGGCCGCCGCCCGGACCTCGTCGTCGGTGGCGCCGGGCCGGGCGAAGGCGATGTTGTCCCGCAGGCTGCGGTGGAACATGGCGGGTTCCTGGGGGACGTAGGCGATCAGTGAGCGCAGGTCGGCCTGGCGCAGTCGGCTGATGTCCTGACCGCCGATCAGGACGCGTCCTCCGTCGAGGTCCGACATCCGCAGCAGGAGCCGGGTCAGGGTGGTCTTGCCGCCGCCGGACCTGCCGACCAGGCCGATCCGGGCGCCCGCGGGCACGTCCAGGTCGAGCCCGTGGAAGATCGGCTCGGTGCCGGGGTGGGCGAAGGTCACCGACTCGAAGCGGATGCCGGTGTGCCGGGGGGCGAGCGGTTCGGGCTCGGCCGGGTCGAGCACGGTGGGCGGGTCCAGGAGCAGCTCGGTGAACTGCGCCGCCTCCGTCATCGAGCTCTCCAGCCGCCGGTAGATCTGGTTGAACTCGAACATGATCTGGGTGGCGTTGGAGTAGTAGGTGAAGGCGACGACGATCTGCTCGACGCCCTGCCCCGAGCCGCCGAGGGCGACGGCGAGCAGCAGGCCCAGCACGTTCGTCAGCACGGACATCGGCGCGACCAGGACGTCCACCCGCAGATTGCCGTAGTCCCAGGACCGCAGCGCCAGGCGCCGGAACTCCGCGACCCGGCCGCGGTGTTCGTCGGCCTCCCGGCGCTCGGCCGCGAACGCCCGGATGGTCTCCATGTTCGTGAGGCTGTCGGCGACATGGCCGGAGACCCGGGCGATCGCCGCCTCACGGTCGTTGACGAGCCGCTGTCTGCGGCGGATCAGCGGGGTCGCGCCCACCACGGTCAGCGCGATCATCACGACCAGTCCGGCGACGAGCACCGGTTCGTAGCTCCACAGCACCACGGCACCGAAGACCAGCGGGACGAGGCTCCCCACGATCCGGTACGTCATCGTGTCGACGAAGTCCTCGAAGCGCTTGCCGAAGCTGAGCACCCGTTTGGTCAGGGAGCCCGCGAAGTTGTCGTGGAAGAACGCGGCGTCCTTGGCGAGGAGTTCGTCCATGCCGCTGACGTACAGGTGCTCCATGCCGAGGGCGTCCACCCGGTTGAGGCAGTGCAGCCCGACCCGCCACACGACTTCGGCGAGCAGCAGCGTCACGCCGAAGCCCAGGATGTACGGCAGCGCGGATCCGAGGGTGAGACCGCCGTCCTCGGCGGCCCGGCCCGCGAGCTTGGCGATCAGCAGGGGGGCGACGTAGCGGATGCCGATGTTGCCCACGGCGGGTAACAGCATCGCGGGCAGGGCGAGTAGTCGTAGGCGCAGCAGTTCGCGGCCGTACCGGCGCAGTGCCAGTACGACCGCGCTCCTGCCCGGGGTCGGTCCTCGTGTGTCCGGTGTTCCCATCACTCTCCCGGAGGTTCGGAGAGGGGAAGTCTGGCGTCCGCGGAGCGGATCAGTCCAGGCAATTACCGCGCACTGGCGAGAACCGGTGGGTATCGGTCAGCGTTGCAGGGTGAGGACGCCCGGCCGCCACGGCAGCTGGTCGTAGGGGCCGCCCGCGCCGGGCGCCTTGCCCTGGTAGAGGAACTGGAGGTTGCAGGGGTCGATGGTCATGGTCTGGTCGGGGTTGTTGCGGACCAGGTCGCCGTGGCTGATGTCGTTGGTCCAGGTGGCGCCGCTGTTGGCCTTGCCCGCGAAGGGGTTGCTCTCGCTGGCGGCCTGCGGGGTCCACGAACCGCCGAGGCTGGAGGAGGTGAACGAGCGGAAGTAGCGCCCGTTCGCGCCGATCGCCTCGACGATCATGAGGTACTGGTTCTGGCCCTGGACCTTGTAGACCTGCACCCCTTCGAAGAGGTTGTTCGTGGAGTCGCTCATGACGGTGGTGTACGACGTCCCGAAGTTGCCCGGGAAGTTCCCGATCGGCATGGACGCCCGGTAGATCCTGCCGTTGTCACCGGCGAAGAACAGGTACATGTTCTGCCCGTCGCCGATCAGGGTCTGGTCGATGGGCCCGGTGCCGGAGTTGGGGATGCTCCCGGTGAACAGCGGCTGCGGCGCGGACCAGCCGTTGGGGTTGGTGGGGTCGCTCGACGTGCGGTAGATGAAGGGCCACGCGCCCCACTGGTACGCCAGCACCCAGACGTTCTTCGGCGCGAAGTAGAACAGCGTGGGCGCCACCGTGGACTGGTTCATCCCCACCTGGCTGGTGGAGGCCATGTCGGACCAGTTGGTGAAGGGGCCGAACATCATCGAGCCGTACGACGACCCCGACACGTTCGTCCCGTAGACCAGGTGCTTGCCGTTGTGGACGACGTTGGTGAAGTCCTTCAGCGCGGCCCAGCCGTTCTTGGGCTGCGCCAGCACACCGGTCGAGGACCACCTGTACGTCGACGGGAGGGAGGAGCACGAGCCGTCCGGCGGCGTCCCGGTCAGGCCGGTCCACTTCTGGTTGGAACCGCCGTTGCAGGTCCAGATCCCCACCGTCGTGCCGTTGGCCGTGGCGGCGCCCGTGACGTCCAGGCAGAGCCCGGACTCCTCGCCGACGATCGTGCCGTCGGAGTTCACCCGCCAGCGCTGGTTCGCGCCGCCGGAGCAGGTCCAGATCTGCAGCTTGGTACCGGCCGTGGTGGCGTGGCCCGGAACGTCCAGGCACTTGTTGCCGTACACGGTCAACTGGCCGCTGTCCGTCGCCGTCCACTGCTGGTTGGAGCCGCCGGAGCAGTCCCAGATCTGGACGGCCGCGCCGTCGGCCTGGCTGGCGTTCGACACGTCGAGGCACTTGCCGGAACCGACGCCGCGCAGGGCGCCGGTGGAAGCCGCCTGGGCCGGGGAGGTGGCGACGAGCATCGCCGCCAGCGCGCTCAGGGCCGCTACGACGGTGGCGAGCACCGTGGGCCAGTGTCTGCGGCTTGGGTTTCGTTCGAGCATGGGGACCTCGTCATCCTTGACTTGTGGGGTGTCCTGCGGTGCGGGTGGCGCAGCCCACCCATGTCCGTTCGGCATGTCGAACATGAGTCGGAGTATCGAGCAGTCTGGATGATAGGGAGCCAGCGAACGGCGTCAAGATTTCTCGCAGAATTCGCCGTTCACTTCGAAACATTCGGGCGAGGTGAGCAAGGAGCGGGCGGCACCCGGGGGAGGGCCGTGGAGCGTCTCCCCCGGGCGCCTGAGCCTGGCGGCCGGTCAGCAGCCGATGGGGGACGAACCCACCGCCACGTCGTCGAACCACAGGGTGTCGTCGCCCGTGCCATAGCTCTCCCAGCCCAGCCGGAGGGCCGTCGGACGGGGCGGGGTGGTGCGGGCGAGCCACTGCCGGTCGATGTCGTGGGTGGGGACGCCGTCGGCGTGCAGACCCGGGACCTGCTCGTCACCGAGCCAGGTGTCGAGCGCCGGTGCCGTCGTGTCGATCGCGAACCGCAGGCACTGCCAACTCCCCGTGGGCAGCGGCCTGCTCAGCGCCACACCGGACGGGCTCTGCTCGGGCAGCGTGGCGTCGTCGACCTCCCGGTTCCACTGGAGGGCGCCGTTCTGGCCCCCGACGCGCAGGGCGCGCCCGCCCTGGGAGGAATCGGGCAGGGAGACGAAGGTGACGTGGGCCGCGGGCAGCGCGGTGGTGTGCCGGACCCACATGCGGACGTGCAGCACCGGGCCGACCGAGGACAAGTCCGCGGTGGAGGCGACGAAGGCGTGGTTGCAGTAGCCCGCCCGGCCGTCGATCCGCAGCGACTTGGCGCCGCTGTGCGCGACCGAGGTGTCCACGGCGGCGGTGCCGGTGCCCTGGCAGTCGGGTGCGGTGACCCGCCAGGCACCCGAAGGGGCCGTGCCGGTCTGCTCCTCGAAGTCCGCGCAGATCACCGCGGTGCCGCACTCCGCGCTGGGCGGCGGGGTCGTGGGGGGCGGGGTCGTGGGGGGCGGGGTGGTCGGCGGCGGGGTGGCGTCGCCGCCGCAGGACACGCCGTTGAGGGCGAAGTCGGTCGGCGCGGGGTCGGCCGCCGCCCAGGTGCCCTGCAGGCCGAACTCGGCGGAGCCGCCCGTGGCCAGCGCGCCGTTCCAGCCCGCGTCGGCGGCGACGACGGAAGCGCCGGTCTGGGTGACGCTCGCGTTCCACGCCGAGGTCACCTTCTGGTCGCCGGTGTAGGTCCAGGTCAGCCGCCAGCCGCTGACCGCCGCGCCGAGGTTGGTGACCTTGATCTGGGCGGTGTAGCCGCCGGTCCACTCGTTCACGGTGTAGTCGACCCGGCAGCCGGACTCCGCGCCGCTCGCGGACATCGCGGTGAGCCCGGACACCAGCAGCACGGCGGCGGTCAGGATCACCGTCCAAGGCCTGGTCAGTAACCGTGGGAGAGAGGGGAGGGTGACGCTCACGTGTACCTCCGGGGTGGGGGGTGATGGGATGAGATGTGCGCGATGCCAGGATTTTGGGAGCGCTCCCAGTGGCGAGTGGATTGCGGGGGTCCGACGGACGACCGCCGAACCCCCGCCGTACTGCCAGCCGGTGTCGTGCGGCCAACCGGCGTCGTGCTGCGAACTGGTGTCGTCCTGCGAACTGGTGTCGTGCTGTCAGCTGGCGGGGCGTGTCAGCTGGTGGGGAAGTTGTCCGCCGTGCTGATCCGGCTCTTGATCAGGGCGCCGGACTCGGTCAGTACGCCGCTGCTGCTGTAGTCCGTGCCGTCGCAGGTGCCCGGCTTGAACGCCGCGCTGCCCTCGTTGGCGTCGGAGTACGTCCAGTTCGCGTAGCTGATCTTGAGCTGGTCGAGCAGGTCAAGCCACGCGGTGCTGCTCGCCCGGTCCACCGCGCCGCCGCCGGTGTAGGTCACCGTGCCGAACTCCGAGACGAACAGCGGCAGTCGGGAGGCCGCCCGGCTCACCGTGGCGCGGTAGGTGTCCGTGTGGCTCGCGGCATAGAAGTGGAACGCGTACATGATGTTGGACGCGTTCACCGGGTTGTTGACGATCTCGCTCTCGTTGGAGCCGTCGGAGACGCCCAGCGACGACCAGCCACGGGTGCCGACGATGATCACGGCGTCCGGGTCGGCGGCGCGGATCACCGGGATGACCTGCTCGGCGTAGCTCTTGATGGCCGTCCAGCTCACGCCGTTGGGCTCGTTGGCGATCTCATAGATCACGTTCTTCTTGGCGGCGTTGCGGGTGGCCACGGACTGGAAGAACGTCTTGGCGCGGTCGAGGTTGTAGTTCGGGTCGCCCGGCGTCAGGGTGTGGAAGTCGATGACCGCGTACATGCCGCGGGCTTCGGCCATGTCGACCAGGCTGTTCACCCGGCTGGTGAACCCGGCCGGGTTGGTCTCGTAGCCGTCCTCCTGCACGTACATGGCGACGCGGAGCAGGTCCGACTTCCAGTCCTGGGCCAGCGCGTCCAGGGAGGCGTTGTTGTAGCACTGGCTGAACCACTGGATGCCGTGCGTGCTCATGCCGCGCAGCTGGATGGGGCGCCCGTACTGGTTGCACAGGTTCACCCCGCAGACCTTCAGCTGCCCGTTGACCTCCACGGGGGTGCCGTTGGCGGGCGGGTCGGTCGGGGGGTCCGTCGGCGGGTCGGTGACGGAGCCCGTGCAGGTGACGCCGTTGAGCGTGAAGGACGTCGGCTTCGGGTTGGAGCCCGTGAAGGACCCGACGAAGCCCAGGTCGGCCGACGCGCCGGTGGACAGGGTGCGGTTCCAGTCGACGCCGGTGGCGCTGACCGTGGCGCCGGACTGCGACCAGGTGGCGTTCCAGCCCTGGACGAGCTTCTGCCCGGCGTCCGGCAGGGCGAACCTCAGCGTCCACCCGGAGACGGGGTCACCCAGGTTGGTGACCTTCACCCCGGCCTGGAAGCCGCCCTGCCACTGACTGGTGACGGTGTAGTCGACACGGCAACCGGTGGCGGCCGCCGCTTGGGGGCTGACCAGGGCCGTCAGACCGAGAGCGGTCACGGCGGTCGCCAGTAGAGCCAGCAAGCGTTTCAAGCGTTCCTCCTCGTGCGGTGCGGAAACACGCGATGGGAGCGCTCCCAAGCGCCTATCGGTCCGAGACCGTACACCGGTAAGCGAGGTGCGTATAGGTATTCGACGGACGCGTTCGACGGCCGGGGACGCGACGGTGCGCCGCTCGGCCGTCCCGGAAAGCGGCTTCACCGCGGTCAGTTGGCGTCGCGCGGCGGCGGGACGGTCTCCGAGTGCCGCCCGGATCCGTTGCCCGGCACTCCCCGGGCCCCCGGCCACCGTGGGGTGTCCGGTATGCCGCAGCCCGCCCCGGTGCCGCTCCTCACCGCCTCCGCGACCGACGAGGGCGCCGCTGCCGGGAGGCCAACGCGCCCAGCACGGTCCCGGTGACCTCTTCCGGCGTACGGCCGTCCGTGGCGACGACGACCGTCGCGACCTCCTCGTACAGCTGACGCCGCGCCTCCATCAGCTCGCGCCACCGCCCGCCCGGGTCGACGGACAGCAGCGGACGGTCCACGGTCAGGCCGGTACGCCTGACAGCTTCCCGCGCACCCATCGACAAGTAGACGACCGACTGGCAGACCAACTGCGCACGCGTCGCCGGGTCCACGACCGCCCCGCCGCCGAGCGCCAGGACACCGCCGTGCTCCCGCAGAGCGGCGTCCACCGCCTGCCTCTCCCTCGCCCGGAACCCCGGTTCACCCTCCTCGGCGAAGATCTGGGCGACGGTGCGGCCCTCGGCGGTGACGACGTCGTCGTCGGTGTCCCGGAAGGCCACGGCGAGCCGCCCGGCCAGCAGCCGCCCCACGGTGGACTTGCCCACGCCCATCGGGCCGACCAGGACGAGCAGCGGCCCGGTCACCGGATCGCCAGGTTGTCGAGGTAGCCGCGGACGTTGCGG
>NZ_JBEYHH010000048.1:0-44727 GCF_040635175.1 Streptomyces sp. NPDC006997 | reverse complement strand
CACTCGCGCGGGCGGTAGCCGTTGCGGTGGTTGACCCTCTCGTCGCTGACCTGCCCGTATTCGGCGTTGCAGAGGGCGTCGGCCTCGGCGGACATGAGGGCGTCGGCGAACGTCTTGATCATCGCGCGCAGCAGATCGGGACTCGCCGCGGCGAGATTCTCCTCGGCGAGGGCGTGCAGGGGCAGACTGTCGGGTGCGGTCATCGTGCTGATCTCCTTCGAGCTTCGACATCTCGAAGATCAGCCGGTGGCCGTTCTCATATCCGGGCCCTCACTCCGACGCCAGGACAAACGCCCGGATCAGGTGGGAACCCGTACACCACTTCCCAGGACGCAACCCTCGGCCGGGGCGGGCCCGCTTTCGCCCAGCAGGTGCTGTGGGCGGAGACCTCCTTGCGACGGAACAGACCCGGAGTACGGAACAGACCCACTCACCGTACAGACCCAGTTCAGGCACGCCGAGAGGTTGCTCCGTTCACCCACCCTGTCGGGCTGGAGCAGTTACGCGGCCGACCGCGTTTGCTCAGGCCGGGACCGCCAACTGCCCCCGCCCCCGTTCGTGGTCCCCCGCGTCCTGGTCCTCCGCGGTTTCGGCGAGCACCCGTGCCCCCCGGTCCTCGGCGACGTCCAGCCGCATCAGCACCGCAGGCGAGGCGATCGACGGCAGCAAGTGCTTGAGCAGTACCGACACCCGGTACTCCACGTCCCGCAGGCCACTTTCCATCTGCGCGTACAGCTGCACCCCGTTGAGCGAGCTCACCATCAGTTCCGCGACCTCACGCGGCACCACATGCGCCAGCGTCTCCCCGCGCCGGTGCGCCTCTCCCAGGATGCCGCTCAGTTCCCCCACCCACAGCGGCCACGCGCTGCCGTACTGTCGGCGCCCCACCGGGTCCGTCGACAACCGTGCCCCCGCTCGCAGGAGCGGGTCCTCCGGCAACCGGTGCGCCACGGTCATCGCGAGGTCCACGACCTCCTGCATCTTGATCGCACGCTCTGGCAGCACATGGTCCATCTGGACCTCCAGCACTCCCCGTGCCAGCGCCTCCTTGGAATCAAAATGAAAGTAAAGCGCCCCCTTGGTCACCCCGGCTGTCCGCAGGATGTCCGCCACCGTCGCCGCCGTATAACCATGCTCAGCAAACACCACCGCCGCAGCTTCAAGCACAGCACGACGGGTCTTGACTGCACGCTCCTGCTGGGCCACCGCACCTCCCCTTCACCCGCTCTCCGTACCCCGCGCCGTTCATGGTGACCACCGGAGCACCTGGAACAAACCGTCCAGGAGGTACCTTATCGTTAACCAACAGCAAACAACAGCACCTGATATGTGTGCCCGCATACCCGGCAAAGCAACCCAAAGCCCACACAGCATGTCCACTGTCTGGGCCGTAACGAGGCTCATACGAGACCAACTGGACTGATACCCCAGAGGGAATAGGGCACTCAGGGCGTCCCGTCACACCACGGTGCCGCCATCGACGCTCCACGGTCAACCCACAGTAGCGTTACAGCCCCATGCCATCACGTAGCGCTACCAGCAATAAACCAATCGTGCGGTTTCCTCCGTCGCCTCACGTCCTCTGGTCCGTCACCCTCCCGAGCAGATCGCCCTGAGCTTCGCGGGGGCGGGCGTCGAGTGCCGCGTAGTCGGTGCGCCGGAGGAGTAGCTGAGTGCTGCTCGACACAGTCGGCCGGAGCAGGCACGTAGGGCTTCGCGGCCGAGGCGGATGACGTTGCCCTGCACGCCACGCGCGTCCCTCCTGTGATGACTTGAGCTGTTCTGGTCCCGCGGCTACGGCGCGACGTCGATCCAGGACCTGGTCGACACGCTGGCCGTCGAGCGCGGCAGCCTCTACGGGACGTTCGGCGACAAGCGCCGCTGCTCTCTCGACGCCGTCCGGCTGTACCGGGAGGTGTACGAGCGGCACCTGGTCGCCGCGCTCGACACCGCTCCCCTCTGCTGGCCGGGCTGCGCGGGATCCTCACCCGTCCCGCGCGCCTGGACGAGCTGATCTCCGACATGGGCGTGCCGCGGGGTTGTCTGGTAGGCGACACCACCGCCGAACGCGTACCCCACGACGGCGAGGCAAGCGAGGTCGTCACCCGTTCCCACCGCCGGTTCACCGAGATCGTCACCGACGCGCTCCGCCGTGCGCGGGCGTATCCGATCACGGCGTGATGGTGGTTCCGGCGGTAGTGGTTCCCACAGGGGGCCGCGGAAGTGTTCGCCCAGCTGTCGGCAAAGCGTCACGATGGGCCCATGGATGAGATCGACATGGCCGGCGCCACCAGGGACGAACTCCTCGCGGACGCCGTACGGCTGCGGGAACAGGGGCGGCACGAGCAGGCCCGTCAGCGGCTGCTCACGCTGGCCGCCCGGTATCCCGAGGACCGTGAGGTGGCCTACCAGACCGCCTGGGCGCACGATGTGCTCGGCAGGGAGGCCGAGGCCGTCCCCTTCTACGAGCGCGGGCTCGACGGGCCCGGGCTCACGGCGGAGGACCGTCGCGGCGCGTTCCTCGGGCTGGGCAGCACGTACCGCGTCCTCGGCAGGTACGAGGAGGCGGTCGGCACCCTGCGCCGGGCCGTGGCCGAGTTCCCCGACGACGGCGCCCTGCGGACCTTCCTCGCCATGGCCCTGTTTCACACGGACGACCACCACGAGGCCATGCGCCTGCTGCTCACCCTGGTCGCCACCACCAGCGAGGACCCGTATGTGCGCCGCTACCGGCGCGCCATCGAGCAGTACGCCCGGGACCTCCGGGCCACTGTGTGAGTCGACGCCGCTGGGGCGTGCCAGGCGTCGGGCGGCAGGCGGGGCTTTCGCGACACGCTAGCCGGTGTGGGGGCGGACGCGTCCCGCCATCGGTGCCGTGGGGGTCGTGTGGTTGTCGGTGGTTCCGGCCGACGGTCGCGGGGGCTTCGTCGTCGCGGTGGGCGACGCCTTCGTGGTCTCGGCCCTCGGGCGGGTGGCCGTCGCCGTGGGTTGTGGGAGGGCGCTTCCGTGCGTGCCGGTGGCGGCGGGTGTCGCCGCCGCTTGCACGCCGTCGTCGGTGCGGTCGCCGGGGCGGGTCGCCAGGGCTACGGCGACGACGAGTGCGACGGTCGCCACGGCCGCCGCCGAGAGGAGGGCCGTACGGCGCTTGCGGTCGCGGGGTCGGCGGTGTGAGGAGGCTGCCACGGCGGGTCCTTGGGTGGTCGGCGAACGGCTGGTTCGGGTGAGGCGCGTGTGACTGCGGCCTCCCGTGGTCAGTTGCCGCCGGAGGCCGCAAGGTTGCCTGCCTCTCGCCGGGTGACGAGGAACTTCCACGCCTCGGCCGATCGGGGGCCCTACGGCGGGGCGGACATGGCGAGGCCGCGGCGGCCCTCTGGCGGCGGTACCGGGCCCGTCCGGCCCCGGCACCCTCGGGGACAGTCCTGACACGGCATCGGCGACAGCCGCCCACCGCCCCGGGCCCGGACACCGTGCTACCGCCGCGGCCCACGTCAGTGATCGCGACATTCAGACGACGTGACGCGAGGACGGAACCCGCCCGCAGCGATCTGACGTCACCTCAGGTGCGAGGTACACGGCACATGCGAGCCTCCTCGCGTCATCCACAAAGGAGAGACACCGAGTGAAGAAACCACTGAGTTTCGCGTCCGTACTGGCACTCCTGACCGGAATCGCCATCGCCTCGACAACGTCCGCCCACGCCGCTACGGACAGGAGTGGGGCGGAACGGCTGAGCATCCCGAACAGCAGTGCTTGCAAGGCGGGCCGCACCGTCATGCAGGGCATGGCCGCGGGGCCGGGCGGCCAGCTCTACATCGTCTTCACCAAGGCGGGCGGCGCGGAGCCGGTCCTGTCCAGATGGGTGCGCGACGGCTCGACCTGGGACGGTACCAGCTGGACCTGCGCCGGTGCGCCGACCTCCATACCGGCACTCGGCCACGGCAACGACCTCGCCTACCACAAGAACTACCAGGGCCGGGGACCTGCCCTGATCGCCACCCAGGGAAGTCAGTCGGCGTACCCGAGCCCCGATGTGACGGTCATTCACCTCAGCTCGTCGGGATCTGTTGGGGCGAGTGAGGTAGTCCATCTGCCCATCGGCAACATCAGCGGCTTCTGCTACAGCGCGACGGCGGCCGGCGGAGCGGGCAAGTATGCCGCCCGCCGCGCGGGGTACCTGTGGACCCACCCCGGTGCCGGGGCGCTGACGAGTGGCTGGACGCTGGTGAAGACCAACCTGACGAGTCACGACAATCGTTCCGACCAAGGCATCGACTGCTCCGAGAACTACATCTGGAACACCAAGTCGATCAACACCTCAACGCCCCAGACCGGGTGGAACTGGGTGTACCAGTACAACTGGTCCGGAGGTGACGTGGAGAGCGGCATCGGAATCCCGGGGAACAACCTGACCGACGAGATCGAGGACGTTACCCACATCGGGAGCGACTTCTTCGTCGGCGTCAACCGGAACAGCGGGAGCCCCGACTCCGTGAAGGTCTTCATCGAGTGAAGTCCTGCCCTCCGCACTGATGACGAGGCACGCCCTCCTCCTTGGACCGGTGGCAGAGACCCGCGCTAGCGTGAAGAGTGGTGCATACCGGAGCAGAAGCGCGGAGGCGGCTGGAGCGCCGCCGCCGTCTCAGGCGTCGTCGGCGAGGGGATGGAGCCCGTGAGCAGGGAGACGACAGCGGCCGAGCGCTACCGCAGGTGGCTGGCCGAGCTGTGGAACGGGAAGGAAGGGACCCTGGCGGAGGCCGCCGCGAGCCTGGTCAGCCCCGACTTCGTGGGGAACTGGCCCGGGCGGCCCGGGCTGGTGCACGGGCCGGAGCAGCTCGCCGACGTGGTGCGGCAGGGCAGGCTGCCCTTCACCGGCCTGACCTTCACCCTGGAGCTCGGTCCCGTGACCACCGGCGACCTGGTGGCGGCGCGCTGGACCGGCCGCGGTGCCTACGCCGGTGGGGAGTACGCCCTGCCGGGCGCCACCGCGCCCGCGGGTACGCCCGTGGAGTTCTCCGGGCACGATCTGCTGCGCTTGCGGGGCGGCCGGTTCACCGAGTACTGGGTCATTTCCGAGGGCGAGCACCTGATGGCCCAGCTCACGCGGGACTGACCCGCCCGGTCCGGGCTCCGCGGGCCTACTCCGCCCGCGGTTCGAGGCCCATGAGGAGAAGGGTGATCGCGTCGGCGAACGTGGGCAGAGCAAGATCCGGACCATGTCCGGACCGACTCCGGACCAACGCCTCCAGTCGGGTCTACGTGCTCGCGGGTGGCTCGGTGGAGTTCCCCGCGGGGAGCGGCTCCGGGGGAGACGCGTAGTGCGCGCGCAGTTCGTGGACGACTCCGAAAACGGCGGCGGTGAGCGGCACCGCGAGGAGTACTCCGACGATCCCGGCCACCGCTCCGCCGGCGGTGAGAGCCACCAGGACCACCGCCGGATGGATCCGTACGGTGCGGCTCTGGACCACCGGCTGGAAGACGTTCCCTTCGAGCACCTGGACCACGAGGACCACTCCGAGGGCCCAGAGCGCGATGGCGAGCCCCCGGTCGGCGAGTGCGACCAGCACGGCCACGGTCCCGGAGACGAAGGCGCCGAGGTAGGGGACGTAGGCGCCGAGGAAGACGATGGCGCCGAGCCCGAGGGCCCCGGGCACGCGCAGGACCAGCAGACCGGCGGTGATGAAGACCGCGTCGATGAGCGCCACCACGGTGGTGCCCCGCATGAACCCCTCGACACCCTCGAACGCACGCCGGGCCATCGCCTCGACGATGTCCGCGTTGCCGCGCGGGACGAGTGACCGCAGGGTGTCGGTGGCCTGGTCGGAGTCGCGCAGGAAGAAGAAGACCAGCAGCAGGGCGAGCACCGCCATCCCGAGCACCTGGGTGGCGAGGCTGACACCGGTGATGACGCCGGAAGCGGCCGTTCCGCCGAACCTGTCGAGCAGGTCCAGGGCATCGCTGGCGAGATCGTCCAACGAGGTGTCGGACGCGCCGAACCGATCGGCCAGATCGCGCACCGCTCTGCGCAGTGAGGCGACGATCTGGTCCCAGGTCTCCACCAGCGTGGCCGTGACGATGTACACGGCGCCGCCGACCACCGCCAGGACGGCGGCGCAGGTGAGCCCGGCGGCGAGGGACCGGGGAACCTTGGCCCTGATGAGCCAGCCGTGCACGGGGAGCAGCAACGCGGTGCCGAGCAGGGCCAGCAGCACGGGAACGACAGCCAGTCGGAGGGCCACGCACACCTGGACGCCGACGTAGACGACACCGACGACCAGCAGGATGACGACACACCAGGCGGCCAGCCGACGTACGGGCTCCGGGAGCATCTGCATCCGTCCACCGTACGCACCAGCCGGACGGTTCCGGGGAGGGCCCGCCCGTGCGTCTGATGTCCGGTCCGCGACCGGTCGGTTGGGGAGCGGACTGCCCGTTGTCGTCCTCCCCGACGAGTCGGTGATCGTGTGGAAGTCCGCCCCGACGGGTACGCAGGGGGCGCCAGCATCGTGCTCGTGTGGTGAGGAGTGGGAGTGCGGAGGAGTCGACGGCGGTCAGGGGCGCCTTCCCCGGGGTGGTGGTCTCAGACCACCCGGCCGGTGGCCCGGGGTACACGGTGCCCGTACGGGGTCCGGTCCTCGCCGCCACCGTGAGTGGGGACGACCGTTTCGAGTTCCGTCACCTCGCGGTACCACTGCCCGACATCGCACCACGGCAGGCCGCCTCGTACGCAGGGGGCATGGGCGGCCTGACGACGGCTGGAGGGAGCACGATGCGCAGCAGGAAGCGCGGGGCCACGGTCCGCCCCCGCGGGATCCCGGCCGCCGGGGCGCCGCGGGCCAGGACGAGTACGACCGGCCATGTCACCTTCCGGGCCACCGCGCTCCCTCACTCGGCGCGTCGCCGCCTCGCTGTCGGTCCGTCGGACGGGGGCGCACGGCTGCGATGCTCGGGCAGGTGGCCGTCCTCCGCCCGTCCAGCAGTGCTGGCGGGCATCGCGTCACCCGTGAGCGGCTGCCGCGATGCCCCTCCGGTGGCCGGGAACGGTGGGGGGTGGCCGGCATGACGCACGAGCTGGAGTCGTTCGGCTGGGTGTTGTTGGCCACGGGTGCGGTGGTGGCCGCCGCCCTCGTCTTCCATCCCGTGAGCGAGCGCGTCCGGGTACCCGCTCCCGCCTTCTTCCTCTTCGCCGCGATCGCCGTGTCGGAGCTGGTTCCCCCGCTCCCCGCGGTCCCCCTCGACATCACGCAGCAACTGGTCACCGTGGCGCTGGTCTTCATCCTGCTCGACGGAGGCGTGTCCCTGGGCTGGCGGAGGCTGCGGCCGTCCCTGGCGGCGGCGTCCTGGATGGGGCTGGCCGGTACTGTCCTGATCGCCGGAGCGACCGGCGCGCTGGCGCATCTGCTGCTGGGCTTCTCCTGGCACGCCGCGCTGCTCCTCGGTATCGCGTTGGCGCCGACCGACCCGGCGGCGGTCTTCTCGGCCCTGGGCCGCAAGGAGGTCCGAGGGCGCAGCGGCACCCTGCTGAACGGCGAGGCGGGACTGAACGATCCGGCGGGCGTCGCCCTGCTGGCGGGGGTGCTGGAGCTGGGCGGGCGTACCGGTTCGGCCGCGGTGGGGCATGTCGCCCTGGTCTTCGCCGTGCAGCTGGCCGTCGGCGCCGCCACCGGCGTCGCGGGCGGTCTCGGTCTGCGGTGGCTGCTGCGCCGGGTGCGCCTTCCCGAGGGCGGGTTGTACTCGCTCGCGGTGCTGGCGGGCGCCCTGGTGGTCTACGGGGTGGCGACCGTCGCGCACGGCTCCGGGTTCCTGGCGGTCTTCGCCACCGGCGTCCTGCTCGCGGACAGCGACCTGCCGTTCGAGCGGGCAATCGGGCGCTTCCACGGCGCGCTGGCCAGCCTCGGCGAGCTCGTGGCCTTCACCGCGCTGGGCCTGACGGTCACCCTGGCGGACTTCGAGGGCGTGGGAACCGTCGTCGACGGTGTCCTCATGGCGGTGGTGACGCTGGTCCTGGTGCGTCCCGCGGTGATGCTGCCGATGCTGCTGCCGGTGCGGGTGCGCCGGGGTGAGCGGGTGTTCCTGGCGCTCGCCGGACTGAAGGGGGCCGTGCCGATCCTGCTGGGCAGCTTCCTGGTCACCGGTCACGCCGCCCACGGCCGGGACACCTACGCGATCGTCTTCGTGGTGGTCGCGGTCTCCATCCTCGGACAGGGAACGCTGATCCCGTGGCTGGCGCGGCGCTGCGGCATCCGTCTCCACGCCAGGGCGCTCAGGCCGTGGCCGCTCGGTGTCCGCTTCCGGTCTCCTCCGACCGGCGTGCGCCGCTACCGGGTCCAGCCCGGCGCGGCGGCCGAGGACACGGGCGTCACGGATCTGGCCCTGCCGGATGACGTCTGGGTCTCCCTGGTCATCAGGGACGGCGTTCTGCTGTCCCTGAGCCCCGGCACCCGGCTGCGGGCCGGGGACGAGGTGGTGCTGGTGACGGACCCGCGGTCCGGTGCCCCCGACCAGGCCGCCCGGGAGGTCTTCGGGCCGGGCTGACGCCCGCGCCCGCCGCGCTGGCCGACCATCCGGCGTACGCCCGAGCCGGCGGCCGACGGCGGGTGTCCTCGGGAAGTACGTGGGCAACCACCAGGGGGCCCGGGGAACCTGACAGCGTGGGCGGCGGCTGTGCCTGTCGGGGCCGCGGACCGTCACGTGCCGGTCGCGGCAGGAGGGAGGTGTGGCAGGCCGAGTACGGCGCACACCGCCCGTGACACCCGCGCCGGGGTCTCCGCGGTCCGGGGCGACGGGAGCAGCATGTGGCTGAGTGTCAGCCGTACCGCCAGGTCGGCGGCCTCCAGGCGCCGGTCCGCCGGTGTGCCCGGCGCCACCTCGCCCAGCCAGTCCGCCAGCAGGCGCCAGGCGTTGGAGAAGACGGGCTCGGGCCGGCTGGTCAGGAACGGCAGCAGCGCGTCCGTGCCGCCGCGGGCGGCGGTCAGGACCGCGCCGACGAAGGGGTTGTCGCCCGCCTCGGCCAGGGCGTGGGCCACGCCCGCCTCCAACGCGGCGCCGACGTCGTCCCGCCGGGCGTGCAGTACGGCGGCCAGGCCGAGCAGGAACGCCTCCGTCTCGCGCAGCACCAGGGCCTGCCCTATGCCCGCCCGGTCGCCGAACTCCTTGTAGATCGAGGGCCGGGACACCTCGGCGCGCAGCGCCAGGTCGGCGACCCGGACCCGGTCCCAGCCGCCCTCGGCGGCGAGCGCGCGGGCCTCGGCGAGCACCCGCTCGCGCATCTGCCTGCGCCATGCCACCCGGGGCGGGTCGGGGCGGTGCTCCGGCACGGCGGGGGCCGTCTTCCTGCGCATCGGTTCCTCTTCCCCTTCCCTCTCCGTTCCCCCCGACCTCATCGTTGATGTGCCGTCAGAACGTTGACACGGCGCCCCCTTTGTCAACGTACTCCATGACGTGTCACCGTCAGAGCCGCCCCCTGGTTCCCTCCTCCCCAAGGAGCCGTCATGAAACCAGCGACGAACGACGCCCGCCTCTGGCGGGATCCCCGGCGGCCGTTGTGGCTGCTCGCCCTCGCCGTGCCGACCCTGCCCTTCCAGGCCGGTGGCCTCGTCGCCGTCACCGGAGCGGGTGTGTTCTGGTGGTGGGGGTCGTTCTTCGCGTTCGTCCTCGTCCCGCTGCTTGACCAGCTGATCGGTCCCGACGGCGCCAACCCGCCCGAGGAGGCCATGTCCCGGCTGGAGGCCGACCGCTACTACCGGTGGTGCACCTACCTCTACCTGCCCCTCCAGTTCGGGGCGCTGGTGTGGGCCTGCGGCCGGTGGGCGGACGGGGGGCTGTCCGTCGTCGAGGGGCTCGGCCTCGCCGCGACCACCGGGGTCGTCTCGGGGGTGGCCATCAACACCGCCCACGAACTCGGCCACAAGCGGGAGCTGCTGGAGCGGCGGCTGAGCCGGATGGCGCTCGCGCAGACCTTCTACGGCCACTTCTACGTCGAGCACAACCACGGCCACCACATACGGGTCGCCACCCCGGACGACCCCGCGAGCAGCCGGATGGGCGAGAGCTTCTGGCGGTTCCTGCCGCGGACCGTGCTGGGCAGCCTGCGCTCCGCCTGGCACCTCGAACAGCGGCGGCTGGCGCGGCGCGGGCGGCCGGTGGTCAGCCGGCACAACGACATCCTGACCGCCTGGGCGATGTCGGTGGCGCTGTTCGCCGTCCTGACCGCCGCCTTCGGCCCGCGGGTGCTGCCCTACCTCCTCCTCCAGGCCGTGCTCGGGTTCTGTCTGCTGGAGACGGTGAACTACCTGGAGCACTACGGCCTGTTGCGGGAGCGCCGGGCCGACGGGCGGTACGAGCGGGTGGCGCCCCGGCACAGCTGGAACAGCGACCACACGATCAGCAACCTGTTCCTCTTCCAGCTCCAGCGGCACTCGGACCACCACGCGCACCCCCTGCGCCGCTACCAGACCCTGCGCCACTTCGACGAGGCGCCGCAGCTGCCCTCCGGGTACGCCACCATGATCGTGCTGGCGTGGTGCCCGCCGCTGTGGCGCCGGGTGACGCATCCGCTGCTGCGGGCCCACTACGACGGTGACCTGACCCGCGCCCATCTGCACCCGCCCGCCCGCCGCCGCCTCCTCGGCAGCGCGGGGACCGGCCTTCCGGAGCGTGCCCGCGAGACCGGCTGACGGTCCGCTCACGGCATGACGCGCCCCGTGCTCCCCCGGATCTCCAGCCGGTGCGGGACCACGACGTCGAGGGGCGGGACGCCCGGCGCGGGGCTGTAGACGCGGTCCGCCAGGCATTGGAGGGCGCGCTCGGCGATCTGCCGCTTGTCGGGGACGACCGTGGTCAGGGGCGGGTGGGCGTAGCGGCCGTCCTCGATGTCGTCGAAGCCGACCACGGCCAGGTCGCCGGGGACGTCCAGGCCCGCCTCGTGGGCCACGTGCAGGGCGCCGAGGGCGAGTTCGTCGGTGAACGCGAACACGGCGTCGGGGCGGGCGCCGGACGCCAGCAGGGCGGTCATCGCCTCGGCGCCGTCCCGCCGGTGCAGGGCGGCCACCTCGCGTTCGGCGGCCGGGTCGGGGGTCAGACCGGCGCGGGCGAGGGCGCTGCGGTAGCCCGCCAGCCGCTGGTCGGCGGTGCCGTTGCGCAGGTGCGGCTGGAGGCCGATGGCGGCGACGCGGCGGCGGCCGGTCTCGATCAGGTGCGTGGTGGCCTGGTCGGCGGCGAGCACGTTGTCCACGGCGACCCGGTCCGCGGCGCCGTGCGGGTCCCGCTCCCCCAGCAGGACGACGGGCACGTCCCGGGCTCGGGCGGTCAGGTCCTCGGGGCTCACCGACCACGGGCTGATGATGAGGCCGTCGACGAGGCGCCCGCCGGTGTCCGCCAGCAGCCTGCACGCCGCGGCGACGTCTCCGCGCGCAGCGCCCTGACGATCCACCGGGGTACGGCGAACCGGTCCGACCTGGACCGTCCGGTGCTGGTGCTGGGCGTGGACGGTCCGGAGGCGGACAACGGCGAGCGGCACGACCTGGCGGTCACGCGGGGCTTCTGGGACACGCTGCCGGAGCGGGTGCGCCGTCACCTCGGCTGTCCGGTGGTGGAGGAGCTGACGCCCATCACGCAGAAGCACACCATCGAGGGTCTGGTGATGGGCGACGCCTGAGCCTCCCGGGGATCCCGGTCGGGTCAGCCCTTCAGGCCCGACCGGGATACGCCCTCGATCACCCAGCGCTGGGCCACCACGTACAGCAGCAGCACGGGGACGCTGGCGATGACGGCCCCGGCCATCAGCAGGTCGTAGTGGATGTTGTTGGCGCTCTGGAAGTTGGCCAGGCCCGCGGGCAGGGTCAGCGCCTCCGGGCTGAGCAGCACGTACAGCGGCCACAGGAAGTCGTTCCAGTTGGCGAGGAACGACAGCATCCCCAGGGTGACCAGGGCGGGCTTGGTCAGCGGCAGGACGACGCGGACGAAGATCTGCCAGCGGTTGCAGCCGTCGATCTCCGCCGCCTCCTCCAGCTCGCCCGGCAGGGTGAGGAAGAACTGCCGCAGGAAGAACACGCCGAAGGCGCTCGCCGCGCCGGGCACGATCACCGCGGGCAGGCTGTCCACCCAGGCGAACTCGTTGACGATGAGGAAGTTGGGGATCAGCAGCACCATCGGCGGCACGAACAGCGTGGCCACGACGGCGGTGAAGATCACCGTACGGCCGCGGAAGCGCATCCGGGCCAGGGCGTACGCCGCCGGGGTCGCCGTGACCAGCACCAGCAGGGTGTGCGCGGACGCGGCGACGAGGCTGTTCAGCAGCCAGCGCAGCACGGGGCTGTCGGTGGCGCCGAGGACGTCGCGGTAGGCGTTCAGGGTGGCCGGTGACGGGATCCACTCCGGGGTCGTGGAGCCCGCGTCGGAGGGCGTCTTGAACGAGGTGACCAGCATGTACAGCAGCGGGCTGAGGTACAGCGCGGCCACCACGGCGAGGATCAGGTGCAGCAGGGAGCGCCGCAGCCGCCGCCGGGCGACGGTCGCCGGGGCTGACGCGGTGTCCGGCTCCTTCACGGGCACGGGGTGCCGGGACTGCGGGACGCGGATCTCGGTCATCGGTCCTCCTGCCGCTCGCGGAAGACGCGGAAGACCAGCGCGCTCGCGGCCATCAGTGCCAGGGCGAGCACGAAGCTCATCGCGGACGCCGAGCCCATCTCGAAGCGCCGCAGTCCGGTCTCGGCGATCAGGTAGATCGCGGTCTTGGTCTCGTCGGCGGGCGCCCCGGTGGTGATCAGGTACGACTGTCCGAACATGTTGGCCGAGGCCAGCAGCGTGGAGTTGACCACGAACAGGGCGACCGGCCGCAGCCCGGGCAGGGTGACGTACCGGAACCGTTGCCAGGCGCCTGCCCCGTCGACGCGCGCCGACTCGTACAGCTCGGCGGGGATGTCCTGGAGTCCGGCCAGGTAGATCACGGAGTTGAAGCCCAGCGTCCACCACACGGTGACCAGGACCAGGCCCCACCAGGCGGCCGGGGTGTCGGTGGTCCACTGGATGTCGTCGGGCAGCCCGAGGGCGCCGAGGTAGTGGTTGACCAGGCCGATGTTGCCGTCCAGCAGGAACCGCCAGAGCAGACCGACGACGGCGACGCCGAGGACGTAGGGCGCGAAGTAGACCGCGCGGTACAGGTTGCGGCCCCGGAACCTGCCGTTCATCAGCAGCGCCGTCAGCAGCGGCACGATCAGCAGCAGCGGCACGGAGAGCACCGTGAAGACGCCCGTGGCCTTCATCGCCCGCCAGAACCGGGGGCCGTCCACGCTGTCCGGGTCGAACAGTTCGCGGTAGTTGTCCAGGCCGACGAACGGTTTGACGGGCACGTTGATGTCCCAGGCGTGCAGACTGATCCACACCCCGTAGACGATCGGAGCCACCACGAAGGTGAGGAAGAGCGCCAGGTAGGGCGCCATGAACAGATACGGGGTCCACCACTGGTAGCGCGCGGCCCGGGGCTGCGCGCCGCCCCGGGTCCGCCGGTCCCGCGTGGCGGACGGCCCGGTCTTCAGCCGCTGCACCGAGCCCGCCTCACTTCGCGTACTTCTGCTTGTTCTCGGCGAGGACCTTGTTGGCGGTCCGCACCCCCTCGTCCAGTGCCGAGGTGACGGACTTCGTGCCCAGGACGGCCTGCTGCACGGCCAGTTCCAGCGCCTTGGTCTGGACGTCGCCGAGGCCGGGCAGGGCGGGCAGGAAGCGGAAGACGTCGACGTCCTCGGCGAACGGGACCTGCGGCAGCCCGGCCACCTCGGGCTGGGAGCGGACGCTGTTGCGGGCGGGGATCATGCCCGCCTTGGCCCACTCGGTGGAGCGTTCGCTCATGTAGTCGATGAAGAACTTGGCGGCCTGCGCCTTGTTCTCGTCCCGTCCGGCCTGGGAGGTGATGACGAAGTTGTGGCCGGCGGTCCACACCGCCTTGGTGCCGCCGATGTTCGGGATCGGGGACATCCGCCAGTCGACGCTCTTGGCGGTCTCCTTCAGGTCGTTGATCTGCCAGATGCCGTCCCAGGTGAAGCTGACCTTGTTGTTCTTGAAGGCGTTGTACTGGGCGTCCTGCGCGACCTGTTCGGGGCTGTAGCCGCCCTTGATCTGCGCCACCATCCAGTTCAGCGCCTCCGCGCCCGCGTCGGAGCCCCACAGGGCGTGGGTGCCCTCCTGGTCGTAGAGTTCGCCGCCGAACTGCCACAGCAGGGTCATGAACATCAGGTGCGCGGGCCACTTGTTGGGCATCCAGAAGGGGTGCGCGACGCCGCTGGACTTCAGTTCGCGCAGCGCGCCCTCGAAGCCGTCGCGGTCGCCGGGCGCGTCCTCGAGACCGGCCTTGGTCAGCTGGCGGCCGTTCCAGTAGTCGGCCAGGCAGTGCACGTCCAGCGGGACGCTGTAGCGCTGGCCGTCGTAGATGCCCGCCTGCCAGACCGCCGGGATGAAGTCGTCCTCGCTCAGGCCGAGCGCGGAGACGACGTCGTCCAGCGGCATGAGGGTGCGGCGGGCGGCGAAGGTGGCGATCTGGTCGTTGTGGATCACGGCGACGTCGGGGCCCTTGCCCGCGGCGATCGCGGTGGGCATCGCCGGGTAGAGGTCGGCCCACTGGCGGGTGGTGTTCTTGACGGTGATCCGGTCGCCGAAGCGCTGGTTGAAGGAGGCGAGCATGGCCTGCATGTGCGGGCCGTCACCGCCGGTGAAGCCGTTCCAGTACTCCAGGGTGACCTTGGGGCCGTCGTACGCACCGCCGCTGAAGGACGGGGCCGTCGCGCCTCCCTGGTCCGATCCGATCTTGGTGCCTGAGCTGCACGCGGTGAGCAGCCCCGCGGCAGCCGCGGCCGAGGCGCCGAGCAGTGTTCTGCGGGACGGGCGGCCGGGGGTGGTGGTGGTACGCATTCTGGTGCTCCTCGGGTGTGGGCCCGCGGCCGGGCCCGGGACGTGGCGGTCGGATCGGTCGGGGGGATCGGAACGGAAGGGGAACGGAACGGGGTCAGCGCGTGGCCAGGCGGACCATGGTCCACGACACGGGGGGCAGGTCGACGGTGAGCGCGCCCTCGGCCGCGCGGGTGTCCGCGGCCCGGCGTGGGCGGACGCGGTCGGGCTGGTCGGCGGTGTTCACCGCCGCCGGGTCGTCGTCGTGCAGCACGAGGTGCTCCTCGACGCGGGCCGCGCCGCCGAGGGCGCGCAGGTCGGCGGTGAGGGTCAGGGGCTGGTCGGGGTGCCGGTTGACGGCGAACAGCACCACCTCGCCGGTCTCCTCGTCGTGGGTCGCGGTGGCCCACAGAGCGGGGACCTCGCCGTACTTGTCGGTGTCCACCAGCGGGGAGTCGGGTTCGACGCGCAGGACCGTGCCGCGGGCGTGCCGGGCGGTGCGGGCGAAGGGGTGGAAGATCGTCTGCCGCCAGGCGGGGCCGTCCGGGCGGGTCATGATCGGGGCGATGACGTTGGCCAGCTGCGCCTGGCAGGCGGCGCCCACCCGGTCGGCGTGCCGGAGCAGCGTGATCAGCAGGCTGCCCACGACGACGGCGTCCGTGACGTCGTACCGGTCCTCGATGAGTTCGGGCGCGGGGCGCCAGTCGAGGGACCGCTCGCCGCCGAACCGGCTCTGGTACCAGACGTTCCACTCGTCGAAGGACAGCTTGATCTTCTTCCCGCTGCGCACCTTGGCGCCGATGTGGTCGGCGGTGGCCGTGATGGACGAGATCATCTGGTCCATCTCGGCGGCGCTGGCGAGGAAGGAGCGGGTGTCGGTGCCGGTGGGCTCGTAGTAGGCGTGCAGGGAGACGTAGTCGACGAACTCGTAGGTGTGCTCCAGGACGGTCGCCTCCCAGGAGGCGAAGGTGTCGATGTAGGCGTTGGAGCTGCCGCAGGCCACGAGTTCCAGGGACGGGTCGAACCGCTTCATCGCGCGGGCGGTCTCGGCGGCGGTCCGGCCGTACTCGTGGGCCGTCTTGTGGCCCATCTGCCAGGGGCCGTCGAGTTCGTTGCCCAGGCACCACAGGCGCACGTCGTGCGGCTTGTGCACGCCGTGTGAGCGGCGCAGCTCGGACAGGGTGGTGTCGGAGGGGTAGTTGGTGTACTCCAGCAGGTCGAGCGCCTCGGCGGTGCCGCGGGTGCCGAGGTTGACGGCCATCATCGGCTCGACGCCCGCCTTGGCGGCCCAGGCCATGAACTCGTTGAGGCCGAAGGCGTTCGACTCCACGCTGCGCCAGGCCAGGTCCAGGCGGCGGGGGCGGGACTCGCGCGGGCCGACGCCGTCCTCCCAGCGGTAGTTGGAGACGAAGTTGCCGCCGGGGTAGCGCACGACGGTGACGCCGAGTTCGCGGACCAGGTCCAGGACGTCGGTGCGGAAGCCGTCGGCGTCGGCGGTGGGGTGGCCGGGCTCGTAGATCCCGGTGTAGACGCATCTGCCCATGTGCTCGACGAACGAGCCGAACAGTCGTCGGTCGACGGATCCGACCCGGAAGGCCGGATCCAGGGTGAGACGGGCCGTGGGCATGAAGCTGCGCTCCCTGGGTTTCGGTTCGCCCGCACGGTGGCGCGCGCCCCTGCTGGCGACAGGGGAACGCGCGCCATCGCGCGGAGGGGTGACGGGCCTGTTGCCCGAGTCCCGCCTGCCGAGCGGGCGGACGACGGGACGTGCGCAACACGCCCTTGACGGCCGCTCGGGTGGCCGGGGAGGCACGGGCCGTCGTTGCCCGATACGATTACATCGTTGAAACAGCGTCGTAAATAGGGAGCGGCAAGGTTCTTCCGAAAATGTTTCCCGCGGTGCCGTGGCGCGGGCTCGTCCGCGGGCCGTGGTGCCGTGTGCGACGGTGAGACGTGTCATCGGGGCAGGAGCACCCGCGGGGTGCGGTGGAGGTGAGCAGGTGGGGGCGAGTCTCAAGGACGTCGCGGCGTTGGCCGGCGTGTCCGTGAAGACGGTGTCCAACGTTGTCAACGGCTACACGTACGTGTCGCCGCCGACCCGTGAGAAGGTGGAACGCGCGCTGGCCGAGCTGGAGTACCGGCCCAACCTCTCGGCCCGCAACCTCCGCCAGGGACGCACCGGCGTCATCGCGCTGGCCCTGCCCGAGCTGGACGCCCCGTACTTCGCGGAGATCAGCCGCTTCGTCATCGCGGCGGCCACCGAGCGCGGCTGGACCGTCCTGATCGAGCAGACCGACGGGCTGCCGGAGCGGGAGCGGGAGGTCCTGGACGGCGTACGGGAGCAGCGCATCGACGGGCTGATCTTCAGTCCCATCACCGTGGGCCGCGAGGAGTTGGCCGCCCGTACCGACACCACGGCGCTGGTCCTGCTCGGCGAGCGGGTGCTGGACGGCCCGACCCACCACGTCGCCATCGACAACCAGCGCGCCGCCCGGGAGGTCACCGAGCACCTGATCGCCCGCGGCCACACCCGGATCGCCGCCATAGGCCGCCAGGACAACCCCAGCGCCAACACCGCCCACCTGCGGCTCGCCGGTTACCGTGACGCGCTGCGGGCGGCGGGCATCGCGTACGACGACCAGCTCGCGCCGCCGACGGCGTCGTACCACCGCGCCGACGGCGCCCAGGTCATGCGGTGGCTGCTGGAGCTGCCCGAGCCGCCGCGGGCCGTGTTCTGCTTCAACGACCTGCTGGCCCTGGGCGCGCTGCGCACCGCGCTGTCCTCGGGGCTCGACGTGCCCGGCGACGTCGCCGTCGCCGGGTTCGACGACATCGAGGACGGCCGCTACAGCACCCCCACCCTGACGACCGTCTCCCCCGACAAGGCGCAGATCGCCCGGGTGGCCGTGGACATGCTGGACGCCCAGCTCGGCGGCGTACGGCACTCGGTGCGCCAGCGCGGCAGCGTGCGGGAGGTGGCGGCGGACTACCGGCTGGTGGCGCGGGAGAGCACCCTGGGCCGGGGGTGACGGGGTCGCGGGGAGGGGCTACGACTTCACGGCCCCCGCGGCGAGTCCGGCGCGCCAGTACCGCTGGAGCAGCAGGAAGGTCAGCACGATGGGCACGACGGAGACCAGCGCGCCCACGATGGTGAGGGTCTGGAGTTCGGGCAGGCGGCTGGTCTGGGACTGCCAGGTGAACAGGCCGAGCGTGACGGGGTACAGGTCGTCGTCCTGGAGCATGACCAGCGGCAGCAGGAAGTTGTTCCAGATGACGACGAACTGGAACAGGAAGACCGTCACCAGCGCGGGCGCCATCATCGGCAGGGCGAGGGTGCGGAAGATGCGCACCTCCCCCGCGCCGTCCATCCGTGCCGCCTCGATGACCTCGGTGGGGACGGAGGCCGTGGCGAAGATGCGGGAGAGGTAGACGCCGAAGGGACTGACGACGCTGGGCAGGAACACCGACCAGAAGGTGTTGGTGGCGTCGACCTCGGCGAAGAGGAGGAACAGCGGCAGGGCGAGCGCGGTGGCGGGCACCAGGACGCCGCCGAGGATGACGGAGAACACCGCCTCGCGCCCCCGGAACGCGTAGACGGCGAGGGCGTATCCGGCCGCGGCGGCCAGCAGGGTGGCGACGGCCGCGCCCGCTCCGGCGTAGAGCAGGCTGTTGAGGAGCCAGCGGCCGAAGACGCCGTCCTGCTGGTCGAAGAGCGCGGTGAGGTTGTCGCCGAGGTGCCAGTCGGCGGGCAGCAGGCCCGGCGTGGAGACCAGGTCGCTCTGGCTCTTGGTCGCCGAGACCAGCAGCCAGTAGACCGGCAGCAGCATGTAGCAGGCGGTCGCGGCCAGGAACGCCACCGCGAGGACGGTGGACAGCCGTCCCCGCGCGGGTGGGCGGCGGCGTACGGGGGCGACCGCGTGGGCGCCCTCGGTCCGGGTGAGCAGACTCATCGCTGCCTCCTCGCGGTCAGGCGCAGGAACGCGAACGACAGCACGAACGTGACGGTGGCGAGCAGCACGGACAGCGCCGCCGCCTGGCTGTAGTGGTCGCCCGCGGTGAGCGAGTACGCCGCGATGTTGGGGGTGTAGGTGCTGGTCACACTGGTGGAGATGGAGCGGAACACCTGCGGTTCGGTGAACAGCTGGAAGGTGCCGATGACGGAGAACACGCCGGTGAGGACCAGCGCGGGCCGGATCAGCGGGACCTTGACGCGCCAGGCGACGGTCCAGCCGCCCGCGCCGTCGACGCGGGCCGCCTCGGTGACGTCGGTCGGCAGGGCTTGCAGCGCGGAGTAGAGGATCAGCATGTTGTAGCCGGTGTAGGTCCAGGTGACGACGTTGCCGATGGACCACAGCACCAGGCCGGGCCCGAGCGGGTCGATGTCCGCCCCGGCCGACTTGAGCAGGTCCACGAGCGGGGAGAGCCGGGGGTCGTAGAGGAAGGCCCACATCAGGGCGGCGACGACGCCGGGGATGCCGTACGGCACGAAGTAGACCAGCCGGAAGAACCGTTTGAGGCGGGCGACGGCCGAGTCCAGGAGCAGGGCGAGGACCAGGGCGAGCAGCAGCATCACCGGGATCTGCACCAGCGCGAACCCGCCGACGCGCAGCAGGCTGTCGGCGAAGAACGGCTCCCGGACGACGTCGGCGTACTGCTCGAAGCCCGCGAAGACGGAGTGGGTGCGTCCGAAGGTGCCGCCGGTGCGTTCGGTCCTGTGCAGGCTCTGCCAGAACGCGTAGCCGACCGGCACCAGGGTGAACAGGACGAACGGGATGAGGAACGGGAGGAGGAAGCCGTAGGGGGTGAGGAGTCGGCGCGGGCGGCGGGGCACCGGGGTGGGCGGGGCGGGGGTGGCTGTCACGGGCTGCCTTCGACGGTGGGGGGGGTCGGCCCCCGCCAGGACGCTGGCGGGGGTGCGGGGAGCGTGGGCGGCCGGTCAGCCGCCGGTGACGTCGAGGGACTGCTCGCGCAGGGAGTCGGCGCTCTGCTCGCCGGTGCGCTTGAGGACCTCGCCGAGGGTGGTCCGGCCGCCGGTGGCCTCCGCGGTGCCGTCGCTGAGGTAGCGGTAGGTGTCGGTCATGGTCGGGCCCCAGGTGAAGTCGGTGTCCACGTGGGCGGACGCCCGCGCGAAGACGTCGAAGACCTTCTGCCCGCCGTAGAAGTCGACCGGCTCGGCCAGCGCGGGCAGGTCGAGGCCCGCCTTGGCCGCCGGGTAGAGGCCGCCCTCGCGGTTGAGGATCTCCAGCGCCTCGGCGTCGGTGTTCAGCCACAACGCGAACTCGGCCGCTTCGGCGGGGTGTTCGCTGCCCGCGAGGACGGCGGTGGTGGAGCCGCCCCAGTTCCCGGCCCGCTGTTCGCCCTCCCGCCACTGCGGCATGGGGGCCACCGCCCACTTGCCCGCGGTCGACTTGGCGTTGTCGCGGATGGTGCTGTAGCCCCAGGCGGCGCTGACCCAGGTGACCACCTCGCCGGAGTTCCACGCCTTGTAGAGCGCGGGTGAGAAGCCCTGGAGGTCGGTGGCGACGAGCTTGTCGTCGATGAGCCTCTGCCAGTAGTCGGCGACCTGGCGGCTCTCGGGGCGGTCGACGGTGACCTTCCAGGTGTCGCCGTCGCGTTCGAAGAGGGTGGCCTCGTTCTGCCAGAGCAGACCGGTGAACCAGTTGGGGTCGGTCTGGGAGAAGTGGGTGATGTACTTGCCCGCCTTCCTGAGCACGCGGGCGTCGGCCTCGTACTCCTGCCAGGTGGTGGGCGCCTTGAGGCCGAGCCGGTCGAAGACGTCCTTGCGGTAGAACAGCGCCATCGGGCCGGTGTCCTGCGGGATCGCCCAGACGCCGTCCTCGCCGTCGGCGCCGAAGTCGACCTGGGACCAGGTCCAGTCGGCGAACTCCGGCTCGGCGCCGGTGACTCCGGGGCACTCGGCGATGTCGCGCAGGCCGTTCTTCAGCCGGAAGCTGGCGAGGGAGTCGTACTCGATCTGGCCGAGGTCGGGGGCCTTGTCGGCCTTCAGGGCGTTGGACAGGTTCTGGTAGGTGCCCGCGTTGCCCGCCGGGGTCGTCCTCAACTTGACCTGGATGTCCGGGTGGTCGCTGTTCCAGGCGTCCACCGCCTGTTGCATCCCGGGAACCCAGGACCAGTACTGCAGGGTGACCTTGCCCGAGGCCCGCTCACAGGACGTGTCCGCCGCGCCGTCCTCCGTGCCGCCGCCACCGCAGCCGGTCGCCACGGTGAGGGCCAGGACCGCCCCGCCGATCACGCAGCGTCTGGGCACGGAAGTGCGATCGCGCATCGCCATGTGACTGCTCCTTGCGCCGAGGGTCCGCTCCGGTGGAGCGATGGCGGCAACCTTCACAACAGGAATCCTCAGAAGTCAACGGATTCGACAGGATCGACTGGTTTCTATGTCGCTTCGTGATGCGGGCGGGGAGTGGGTGAGAATCTCAAATCCCCGCTGCGAGCTGGGAGTTATTTGCTGTACGGGGTTGGGTGGGCCGCTGACGCCGCGTTACGGAATCGATTACGCCACAGCCCTCAGGCCGAGCCCCGGGCGACGAACTCCGCCCGTACGCGCACCGTCCGGTGCACGGCGCGGCCCTCGAACCGCTCGCCCAGCAGCCGGGCGGCGGCCCGGCCGACCTCCTCCGCCGGGTAGCGGACGGTCGTCAGCTGGGGCCGGACCAGGGAGGCGAAGACGGCGTCGTCGTGGCCGACGAGTGCCACGTCGCCGGGGATGTCGACGCCCAGCTCCCGCGCCTTGTCCATGGCGCCGACGGCGATCACGTCGTTGCCGCAGAACACGGCGTCCGGACGGTAGCGCCGGTTCATCAGCTCGGCGAACCCGGCGGCGCCCGCCTCCCGGGTGTGCTCGCCGCGGACCACCAGGTGACGGGGCAGGGACGTGCCGAACTGGAGGGCGAGCGTCCTGAGCAGCTCCAGGCGCGGGTCGCCGCCCGTCGCGTCGCGCGGGCCCGCGATCATGGCGATACGGCGGCGGCGTGCCGCGGTCACCCGCTCCAGGGCCTGCCGGGTCGCCGTCCGCGCCTCCGGCATCACCTGGTCGACCGGGCCGAACGGCACGTCCGCGCTGACGACGACGGGGAGCCCCGCGCGGGTCACCGCCTCGAAGTCCCGGGGCAGCAGACGGAACGGGGTGATGACCACCCCGGCGAACCGCTGCTGCACCGCCTCGGCCAGCAGGGCCCGCTCCTCGTCGCGGCGCGCCCGCGTGTTGCAGACGACGACGTGGATGCCCAGGCCGCGCAGCTCCTCCTGGAGCGTCGCGGCGAGCTGGGCGAAGAACGGGTTGACGATGTCGGGCACGATCAGCGCGACCAGGGCGGACCGGCCCGTGCGCAGACTGCGCGCGGCGCTGTTCACGGTGAAGCCCAGCTCGGCGATGGCGGCCTCGACGGCGGCGCGGGTCTCCGGGGCGACCGGCCGCTTGCCGGACAGCACGTAGGAGACCGTGGCGGACGAGACACCGGCCGCGCGGGCGACGTCCGCCATGGTGACCCGCTCCTGCACCGCCCACGCTCCCTTCGCGCCGTCACCCTACTTCACGGCCCGCGAACGGCTGGAAGCGCTCTCACCTGCCGCCGGGCACCTGGGGGCACGCCCCGCCCGGGGTGCCCGACCGGGCAGGCCGACCGACCGGGCGGCCGGGGCTGCCCGCGGGCCCCGGGGCGCCCTACCGTTGCCGCGCGTGAGTGACGTACCAGCGGCCCGCGCCCAGGTCAGTCTCGGCGCCGTCCGTCACAACACGGAGGTGCTGCGCCGTGCGGCGGGTCGGGCCGAGGTGATGGCGGTGGTCAAGGCCGACGGGTACGGGCACGGCGCCGTACCGGTCGCCCGCGCCGCCCTCGCCGCGGGGGCCGGCTGGCTCGGCACGGCCACCGTCGGCGAGGCGCTGCGGCTGCGCGCGGCCGGGATCGGGGCGCCGGTGCTGTCCTGGCTCAACGGCCCGGGCGCCGACTGGGAGGGGGCCATCGCGCGGGACGTCGACCTGTCCGCCGGTGATCCGGCGCGCCTGGCGGAGATCGCCCGGGCGGCGGCGCGGCGCGGTGCGACCGCCCGGGTGCACCTGAAGGCGGACACCGGGCTCGGCCGGGGCGGCTGCCCGCTCGCCGAGTGGCCCGCGCTGGTCGACGCCGCGCTCAAGGGCGAGGCGGACGGCACGCTGCGGGTGGCGGGGCTCTGGTCCCACCTCGGCTCGGCCGACGATCCCCGGGACCGGCGCTGTCTGACCCAGCTCGACCTGTTCCGGGACGCGGTGCGGTTCGCCGAGCGCGCCGGGGTCCGCGGCGCCGTCCGCCACCTCGCCAGCTCCGCGGCCACCCTCGCCCTGCCGGACGCCTGCTTCGACCTGGTACGCCCCGGCATCGCGCTGTACGGGCTGTGGCCCGGGGACCCGCTGACCGACGCCGACCTGCGGCCCGCGATGTCGCTGCGGGCGCGGATCGCCCAGGTGGAGCGGGTGCCCGCGGGCCAGGGGGTGTCGTACGGCCACACCTACCGCACCGCGCGCCGCACCCGTCTCGCGGTGGTGCCGCTGGGGTACGCCGACGGTGTGCCGCGGGCGGCGGGCAACACCGTGCCGGTGTGGGTGTCGGGGGCCCGGCACCGGATCGCCGGGCGGGTGTGCATGGACCAGTTCGTGGTGGACCTCGGCGACACCCCGGCGGCGCCCGGTGACGAGGTGGTGCTGTTCGGCCCGGGGTGCGACGGGGAGCCGACGCTGGCGGAGTGGGTGCGGCGGCTGGACACCATCGCCAACGAGGTCGTCGTGCGGATCGGTGAGCGCGTGACGCGGGTGTACACCGGTCAGGCGTGATCGGCGACGTCCGTCGGGTCCGGCACGGGGTCGGGCCGTGGGGCCCGCCGTCCGCCCCGGGTCAGCAGCAGCGTCGCCGTCGTGGCCAGCAGGCAGCACAGCCCGGCCAACAGCAGGCCGTGCCGCAGGCCGGCGGTCAGCTCCGCGCGGGCCGCGGTGGTCAGGGAGGACTGCCCGGTCAGGGCGGCGGGGGCGAGTACGGCGCCCAGGGAGGCGACACCCAGCAGCGCGCCGACCTGCTGCGCGACGCCGCCCATCGCCGCCGCCTGGGCGGTGTCCTCGGGGCGGACGCCGCCGAGCATGGCCGCGTTGTTGGGGGACATCACCAGGCCCATGCCGAGCCCCATGAGGGCCGCGCCGGGCCACCACACGGCGTACGGGTGCCCGGACGCCAGGGCGGCCACGGACAGCAGCGCCGCCCCGGCCAGCGCGGTCCCGGCGGCGACCGGGCGCCACGGCACCGGACGCCGGGCCAGGCGTCCGGCGACGACGGCGCCGACCACGATGGCCGCCATGGTCGGCAGCAGCCGTACCCCGGCCCGGCCGGGCGAGGCCCCGTCGAGCACCTGCAACCGCAGACTGAGCACCAGGTAGGCGGCGTTGAGGGCGATGGCCATCAGGAAGGTCACGCTGGTGGCGCCGGTGAAGACGCGCCCGCGGAAGAAGTCCAGGCGCAGCGCCGGGTGCGTGGTGCGCCGCTCCGCCCGCAGCAGGGTGAGCGCCGCCGCGGCGGACAGGGCCAGCGCGGCGGCCACGGGCGGCGCCGACCAGCCCGCCCGCGGGCCCTCCACCAGCCCGTAGGTGGCCGCGCCGAGGCCCGCCGCGATCAGGAGCTGGCCCCTGCCGTCCAGGGGGCGTCCGGGGCCCGCCGTGACCGGCCCCGGCAGCCAGCGGCCGACGGCGAGGGCGAACACACCGACCGGCACGTTGAGCAGGAACACGCTGCGCCAGCCGAGGAGTTCGGCGGACGAGCCGCCCGCCACCGGGCCGAGCAGCAGCGCGAGGCCGGACACCGCGGACCAGGTGCTCAGCGCCTTCGCGCGTTCCCGTTCGCCCGGGAACACCTGGCTGAGCAGGGCCAGGGTCTGCGGGGTGACCGCCGCCGCGCCGACGCCCTGCACGGCGCGCCCGGCGGCCAGCGCCGCCACCGACCCGGCCGCCGCGCACAGCAGGGACCCGGCGGTGAACACGGCCATGCCCGCCAGGAACACCCGCCGCCGCCCGTACCGGTCGCCCAGGAACCCGCCGGTCAGCAGCAGCGCCGCGTACGGGCAGACGTACCCCGCGACGACCCACTGGAGGCCGGTCAGGTCGGCGCCCAGGTCACGGCGGACGGTGGGCAGCGCCAGGCCGACGACCGTGCTGTCGAGCAGGGCGAGGAACAGGGCCGAGCAGACGACGCCCAGGGTGAGGGCGCGTTCGCGTCGGCCGCCCGCCGCGCCGGTCACCTCTTCGTCATCACGAAGCACGCGGTGTGCTCCGGCGACTCGACCCGCTCGACGGCGAACCCGTCGCCGAACAGCCGCTGCTCCTCACCGGGTTCGATCATGCTGTGCAGCTGCGACACGCCGGCGAACTTCACCCGCGGCACGTCCTCCTTGCGGGCGTAGAAGCACCACAGCACGAACACCGTGCCCGGATGGGCGTACCGGTGGATGAGGCGGGCCATGTCGGCGCGGGGCTGGCCGGTCATGTCGTCGAGGGCGCCGAAGTCGAGGATGACGTCGAAGGTGCCGTCGACGCCGGGCAGCGGGTACGACGTGATGTCGGCCCGCACGAAGCGGCACCGGTCCTCGGCGCCCTCCTGCCGGGCGCGCGCCCGGGCCCGGTCCAGGGCGACGCGGGCGTAGTCGACGCCGACGACGTCGAAGCCCCGCCCGGCCAGGTACACGGACTCCGCGCCGGTGCCGCAGCCCAGGTCGAGGACCCGGCCGCCGCCCTCCGGCTTGATCCGGCCGGACTCGACGAGGTCGACGAGGTGGGGCCGTACGCCGGTGTCCCAGGGGGCGATGCCCAGCCGGTAGAGGGTGTTGTAGAGCCAGGGGCGCATCAGGCCCTCCTTTCGCGGCGTCGGTCGACGACCGCCTCGTCCGTCCCCAGGGCGGCGCTGACCGCCCGGGTGAGCGGAACGCTCTCGGTGTGCAGGAAGAAGTGGTCGCCGGGCAGCAGGTGGAGCCGGAAGGGGCCGCGGGTGCGGTGCCGCCAGGCGCGCAGGGTGTGCGGGGGCGCCTCGGGGTCGTCGAGTCCGCCGAAGACGGTGAGCGGGCAGGTCAGGGTGGACCGCGGGGAGGTGAGGCGGTAGGTGTTGGAGGCGGTGAAGTCGGCCCGCAGGACCGGGATGAGCAGCTCCATCAGGTCGTCGTTGTCGAGGACCTCCTGCGGGGTGCCCGCGAGTTCCCGCAGCCGGGCGCGGAAGGCGTCGTCGGGCAGCAGGTGGTCGCGGTCCGGTTCGGTGGGCGCGTCGGGTGCCTCGAAGCCGGACACCAGCAGGTGCGCGGGGGGCCGTCCGTGGACGTGTTCCAGGCGGCGGGCGAGTTCGAAGGCGAGCAGGCCGCCGAGGCTGTGCCCGAACAGGGCGTACGGGCCGCCGTCGAGGGCGGACAGCACGGTGGGCACGAGGTCGTCCACGAGCGCGTCGACGGATGTGCACGGGGTCTGTGCCATCCGGGCGCCCCGGCCGGGCAGTTCCAGCGGCCACACCTCGGTGCCGCCGGGCGGGAGGGCCGTCCAGTCGCGGTACACGACCGGCGCGGAGCCGCCCGCGTAGGGGAGGCAGAACAGGCGCACGGCGTCACACCCCGGGGTGCGCGGCGCCGTCGGGGTCGTCCCCGGGGTGTGACGCGCGGGCGGTGTGTTCGGGGACGCCGCGCAGCAGGTGCGCCGCGATCGCCCGGAACTGCATGTTGCTGGTGCCCTCGTAGATCTTGCCGACCTTGGCGTCCCGGTACAGCTTCTCCACTCCCCCGGCCTCGGCGTAGCCCTGCCCGCCGAGGGTCTCCACGGCGAGCGACGCGGCGCGTTCGGCGACCTCGGACGCCAGGTACTTGGCGACGGCCGCCGCGCGGGTCAGTTCGCCGCCCCCCGCCCCGTGCTCGGCCAGCCGGGTGGCGCTGTACAGCTGCGTGCGCGCGGCCTCCAGTTCGGCGCTGACCCGGGCGAGCGGGAAGCGCACCCCCTGGTAGGCGCCGATCGGCTGGCCGAACTGGACGCGGTCGCGGGCGTGCGCCACGGCGGCGGTGAGCGCGCCCTGGGCGAGCCCGACCAGTTGGGCGGCGATGCCCAGCTTGCCGACGTCGAGGGTCTGTACGGCGACCACGTCGCCCCGGCCGACCGCGCCGAGGACGTCACGCCGGGAGAGGTGTACGCCGTCCAGGCGCACCTCGCAGGTGGAGGTGGCGCGGATGCCCATCTTGGCGGTGCGGTCGCCGACGGTGAGGCCGTCGGCGCGGCGGTCGACGAGGAACGCGGTCAGCCCGCGTTCGGGCACCCGGGCCAGGACCAGGAACAGGTCGGCCTCGGCGGCGTTGGTGATCCAGCGTTTGGTGCCGTCCAGGACGAAGCCGTCGCCCTCGGGGCGGGCGGTGGTGGCCAGGGCGAGCGCGTCGCTCCCGGCCAGCTCCTCCGACAGGGCGAAGGCGCCGACGCCGCCCCCGGCCAGCGCGGTCAGGTGGGTGCGCTTCTGGTCGCCGCTGCCGTGGCTGAGGAGGGCCTGCGTGACCAGGGCGTTCTGTACGTCGACGAAGACGGCCACGGCGGGGTCGGCCTGGGCGAGTTCCTCGATGGCCACGATGACGTCGAAGAGGCCGCCGCCGCGACCGCCGTAGCGTTCGGGCACGTGGATCGCCATGAGCCCGGCGGCCCGCAGCTCCCCGACGAGGTCGGGGGCGAGGGCCGCGGCGCGGTCCATGGCGGCGGCCCGGGGCGCGACGGACTTCTCGGCGACGGCGGCGACCCGCGCGCGCCACGCCCGCTCGGCCTCGGTGAGCCAGGTCGCCGGGCGCGGGATGTCCTGGCGGTCGGTCACCGTGCCTCCCCGGAGCCGGGCGCGCCGTCCCACGGCAGCGGCGGGCGCTGCAGCTCGCGCCAGAGGGAACGCTGCTTCACGGCGATCACGGCCGGTGCGACGACCTTCGTCACCAGCCACTTCAGCGCCCGGTTGTCGATCTGCGGCCAGCGGACCAGCCGCATGACCTGCTCGCGCACCCAGCGCACCCGGGGCAGCCGCCGCTCCTCGTAGACGCGCAGGGCCCTCACCGGGTCGTCGTGGGCGGCGAGCGCGGCCGCGAGCACCACGGCGTCCTCGATGGCCTGGCAGGCGCCCTGCCCGAGGTCGGTGGGCATGGCGTGGGCGGCGTCGCCGAGGAGGGTGACCCGGCCGTCGCCCCAGCGCTCCCGCCACTGGTGGTAGAAGATGTCGGTGCGGATCACCGCGGGCGCGGCGGTGGCGGCGACCAGTCTGCTGGGCAGCCCGGGCAGCGGGCGGGCGAGGTCGAGGGCGCGTTCCCTGAGCACGCTCTGCTCCTCGCGTTCCCCGGGGTCGGCGGCGCGGCTCAGCGTCCAGGCGACCCGGCCGCCGCCGACGTGCCAGGCGCCGCCGCCGACCCGGGTCGGCGCGTGGTGGAACATGTAGACGGTGCCGGGGGCGAGTCCCTCGGGGGTGGGGCTGATGCCGCGGTAGGTGGAGCGGCCGGTGTAGAGCGGCTCCGGGGGTTCGCCGTGCAGTTGGGCGAGGATCGCGGAGCGGATGCCGTCGGCGCCGACCAGCACGCTGCCCTGCACCGCCTGCCCGTCGTCGAGTTTGAGGACGACGCCGTCCGGGCCCTGTTCGTAGCCCACGCAGCGACGGTTCAGGTGCACGGGGACCCCGGCGGTCTCGCACGCCTCCATCAGCAGGTCGATGAGGTCGCCGCGGCTGATGCTGACGGAGGGGACGCTGCCCGGCCAGGTGTGCCGGGCGGTGCGCATCCGGTAGATGGGGCGTTCGCGGGCGTCGACGCTGACGCCGCCGAGTACCTTCTCGCCGCGGGCCAGGAGGGTGTCGGTGAGGCCGAGGGTGCCGAGGGCGGTGGTGGCGTTGCTCCAGATGGTCAGTCCGCTGCCGGCCATGACGATCTCGCCGGCCTGGCGCCGCTCGTAGACGGCGACGGGCACGCCGCGCCGCCGCAGGGCCAGGGCGGCGGTGAGTCCTCCGATGCCTGCTCCGGCGATCAGGACGGGCCTGGTGGGGCTCGGTGGGGTGGGCACGTGTTCTCCGTTACGTCGTGGGGTCGGTCATCGCCCGCAGGTAGCGGGCCAGCAGCGGGACGTCGACCGCGGGGAAGGCGGCGTCCGCGCCGAGCAGCCGGGTGGTGGTGGCGTGGTCGTGGACCGGTTCGCGGAAGCTGTCCGCGTCGGGGTGGGCGAGCGGGGCGTACTCCTGGACGACCAGGGCGAGTCCCGCGTCGGCCGGGTGCCGGGCGGCCAGGTCCCGTACGGCGGTGAGCCACCGGTCGGGCGGTACCAGGCGGGCGGGGTGTCCGGCCAGCGGCAGCGCGTCGGCGAGCAGCCGCAGCGGTGTCTTGGCGGCCGGGGCGTAGTGGAAGGTCTCGCCGAGGGCGTCGCGGCGCAGCGCGAGCGCGGTGATCGCGCCCGCGAGGAGGTCGACCGGGACCAGGTCGGTGGCGAGGGCGGTGTCGGGGACCAGGCCGGTGAGGGCGCAGGCCCGCATCAGGTGGCAGGCGACGTCCTGGCTCTGCCACCGTCCGGTCCGGCTGTCCCCGGCGACGCGTCCGGGCCGGTGCACGGCGACGGGCAGTCCGCGCAGCGCGGCCTCCCGGGCCAGCCGCTCGCTGGTCCACTTGGACTGGCTGTAGCCGTTGTCGTCGTACGGCGGTGTGGACGGCAGTCCGGTCTCCAGCAGCGGGGCGCCGCCGCGGGCCCGCCCGAACACCGCCCGGCTGGAGACCAGGTGGAAGGGAGTGGTCCGCTCGGCGCAGGCCAGCCGCAGGAGTTCGCGGGTGCCGTGCACGTTGGCGGCGCGCAGGTCCCCGTAGGGCAGCGCGTAGTTGACGACGGCGCCGCCGTGCACGACGAGGTCGGCGCGGGCGGCCAGCGCCTGGAACCGGTGGGGTGCGAGCCCGAGCCGGGGCGCGGCGAGGTCGCCGGGGACGGGGGTGATGCGGTCGGCCCAGGCGGCGTCCCACAGTCCGAGCGCGGTGAGGTGGTCCACGAGCCGCTGCCGGGCCGCCTCCGGGTCGGCGGCGCGGACCAGGCAGTGCACGGTCGCCGTGGTGTCGGTGAGCAGCCGGGCGAGGAGGAAGGCGCCGAGGAAGCCGGTGGCGCCGGTGAGCAGGATCTCGCGGGGCGGCCAGACCTCCGCGCCGGAGGCGGTGGGGCGGATGTCGTCGTCGAGGGTGACGTCGGTGTCCGGGCGCGCGTCCTCGGCGGTCGGGTGCCCGGGGGTGTCGAGTACGGCGGCCAGGGCGGCCGGGGTCGGGTGCTCGAACAGGGCGCGGACGCCGGGGGCGGCGGGCCACTCCCGCTGGAGGCGGTCGTGCAGCCGGGCGGCGAGCAGGGAGTGCCCGCCGAGCGCGAAGAAGTCGTCGTGGACGCCGACCGCGCCGAGGCCGAGGGCCTCCGCGAACAGGGCCGTCAGCCGCCGCTCGGTGGGGGTGGCGGGTCCGGTGTCCCCGGCGGGGCGTGCGGGTCCGCCGGGGGCGGGCAGGGCGGCGCGGTCGACCTTGCGGTGGGCGGTGAGCGGCAGCCGGTCCAGGACCACCGCTGTCGCGGGCACCATGTACGACGGCAGCCGCGTGGCGGCGGCCCGCAGGACGTCCCGGCCGCCGTCGGTGAGGGCCCCGGGCGCGGCCGGGACGAGGTAGGCGACGAGCCGCTGGTCGCCGGGGACCGGTTCGAACGGCGTGACGACGGCCTGCGCGACGTCGGGGTGCCCGGTCAGGTCGGCCTCGATCTCGCCGGGTTCGACGCGGTGGCCGCGCAGCTTGATCTGCGTGTCGTCGCGGCCGACGAACTCCAGGGCGCCGTCCGCGCGGTGCCGCACGAGGTCGCCGGTGCGGTACCAGCGGTGGCCGTTCCGGGTGACGAAGCGGCGCCGGGTCTGCTCCTCGTCGGCGTGGTATCCACGCGCCAGCTGCGGTCCGGCGAGCAGGAGTTCGCCGGTGACCCCGGCCGGGACGCGGCGTCCGTCGCGGTCGGCGACCCGGAGCCGTACGCCGGGCAGCGGGTGGCCCAGGGGCAGCCGGGTCTCGGTGCCGGTGACGCGGTGGGCGGTGGCCCAGACGGTGGCCTCGGTGGGGCCGTACATGTGCCAGACGGTCGCCCCGGCGTCCCGCAGGCGGTGCGCGAGGTCCGCGGGGACGCGCTCGCCGCCGCAGACGGCGGTGAACCGGGCGGGCGGGTGCCAGCCCGCGTCGAGGAGCAGCTGCCAGGTGGTGGGGGTGGCCTGCATGACGGTGACGCCGGTGTCCCGCAGGCGCCGTGCGAAGGCGGCTCCGTCGCGGGTCTCGGCCGGTGGGATGACCTCGATCGCGGCGCCGGTGACCAGGGGCAGGAACAGGTCGGGTACGGACAGGTCGAACGCGCAGGTGGTGGGGGCGGCCATCCGGTCGTCCGGGCCGGTCCAGTCGAGCCCGGCGAGGTTGTCGAGGAGTCGGCTGAGGGCGCCGTGGGTGATCTCGACGCCCTTGGGGCGGCCGGTGGAGCCGGAGGTGTGGATGACGTAGGCCAGGTCGTGCGGGGCGGGGTCGGGTGCCGGGTCCTGGTCCGGTACGGGGGTGGGGTCGGGGGGGTCGGTGGCGTCGAGCAGGACGGTGGGCGGGGTGCCGTCCGGGAGGTGGGCGGCGGTCGCGGTGGTGGTGACCAGCAGGTCGGCCGCGCTGGAGGCGAGCAGGGTGCGGACGCGTTCGGTGGGCTGGGTCGGGTCGACGGGGACGTAGGCCGCGCCCGCCTTGAGGATGCCGAGCAGGGCGACGAACAGGTCCACGGACCGCTCGGTGGCGAGCACGATCCGGCTGCCGGGTCCGGCGCCGCGGGCCCGCAGCCGGTGGGCCAGCTGGTCGGCGGCGGTGTTCAACTCGCCGTAGGTGAGGGCCTGTTCGGCGCACCGGACGGCGAGGCGCCCGGGGGCGCGGGCCGCCTGTGCCGCGAACCGTCGTACGACGCTCGGGCCGGGTGGTGTGGGAGGCGCCCCGGTGCCCCAGTAGTCCAGGGCCTCCTCCTCCGCCGTCGACAGCAGCGCCAGGTCGGCGAGCGGTTCGTCGGGGTGGGCGGTGGCGGACGCGGCGAGGGTGAGGAACCGGTCGAGGAGGCGTTCGGCGGTGGCCTCGTCGAACAGGTCGGCGTTGTACTCCAGGTGCAGCCGGTCGTCGGCGCCGTCCGCGCCCGGCTGCACGATCAGCGTCAGGTCGAACTTGGCGCCGCCGCCCGGCATGTCGACCTGCTCGGCGGTCACGCCCGGCAGGTCCAGGGCGGGTGCCGGGAGCGGCATCAGGATGAACAGCGTCTGGAACAGCGGGCTGCGCGACGGGTCGCGGGCGGGTCGCAGCTCCTCCACGAGCCGTTCGAAGGGCACCTCGGCGTGGTCGTAGGCGTCCAGGCAGGTGTCGCGCAGACGGCGCAGCAGGGTGCGGAACGAGGGCCGGTCGGAGGCGTCGCAGCGCAGGGCGAGGGTGTTGGCGAAGTAGCCGAGGACGTTTTCCAGTTGGGGGTGGGTGCGGCCGGAGTCGGGGGTGCCGACGGCGAAGTCCGGCTGTCCGGAGAGCCGGTGCAGCAGGGCGCCGTACGCCGTGAGCAGGGCCATGAACGGCGTGGCGTCCTCGGTGGCCGCGAGCTGGCCGAGCGCGTCGGCGAGGGCGCGGGGCAGCGCGGTGGAGCGGGTGGCGCCCCGGTAGGTCTGCCGGGCGGGCCGGGGCCGGTCGGTGGGCAGGTCCAGCGGGGGCACCCCGTCGAGCCGCCGCTTCCAGTGGGCGACCCGCGCGTCCAGGTGGGCGCCGGTCAGGCGCTGCTCCTGCCAGCCCGCGTAGTCGCCGTACTGGAGCGGCGGGGCGGGCAGCTCCGGGACGGCGTCGCGGGCCAGGGCGGCGTAGGCGGCGGCCAGTTCGCGCACCATGATCTCGGTGGACAGCCGGTCGGACACGGCGTGGTGGGTGACGACGGCGAGGACGTGCTCCCGCTCCGACAGCCGCACCAGGGTGATCCGGGCGAGCGGCGCGCGGTCGAGCGGGAGGGGCCGTTCCGCCTCCTGCCGCAGCAGGGCGCGCAGCTCGTCCTCGCGCCGGTCGGCGGGGACGGCCGTGAGGTCGACGTGCCGCAGCGGCAGGTCGGCGCGCCGGTAGACGCGCTGCGCGGGCGCGCCGTCGACGGTCACCAGGCCGGTGCGGAGCGTCTCGTGCCGTTCGACGAGCAGGTCCACGGCGCCCTGGAGCGCCGCCACGTCGAGTCGGCCGCGCAGCCGCAGCGCGCCGCGCATGAGGTAGGCGCCCGCGCTGTGCGGGGCGAGCCGGTCGAGGAACCAGACGCGGCGCTGCTGGGCGGAGGCGGGCAGGAGGCTGTACGGGCCGGGGTCGCGGTCGAGTACGGGGATGGGGGGGCGCGGTACGTGGGCGCCCTCGGCGAGGAGTTCCGCCTGGGCCGCGACGGTGGGCCGTTCGAACACCGACCGGACGGTGAAGGGACCGCCGGTGGTCGAGCGTAGCGCCGTGACCAGGCGGGTGGCGAGCAGGGAGTGGCCGCCGAGGGCGAAGAAGTCGTCGTGGACGCCGACCCGGTCGAGGTCGAGCAGGTCGGCCCAGACGGCGGCGACCGCGTGTTCGCGGGCGTCGCGCGGGGCGACGTAGCCGCCGCGGCCGGTGCGCTGGCGGGCGCCGGGGGCGGGCAGCCGGGAGCGGTCGACCTTGTTGCGGTTGAGGGTGAGCGGGAGTTCGTCCAGGACCAGCAGGGCGGCGGGCACCATGTGGGCGGGCAGCCGGGTGCGGGCGCGCTCGTCGAGGTCCGTGAGGAGCGCCTCGTGCGGTACGGGCCGTTCGAGGACGACGTAGCCGACCAGGCGCGGGTCGCCGGGGGTGTCCTCGCGTACGGTCACCACGGCGTCGCGAACGTCGGGGTGCTCGCGCAGCAGGGCCTCGATCTCGCCGAGTTCGATGCGGAAGCCGCGCAGTTTGACCTGGAAGTCGGTGCGGCCGAGGAACCGCAGGGTCCCGTCGGGCGTGTAGCGGACCAGGTCGCCGGTGCGGTACAGGCGGCGGCCGGGGTCGCGCGGGTCGGGCACGAAGCGCTGCCGGGTCAGGTCGGGTCGGTGCAGGTAGCCCGCGGCGAGTCCGTCGCCGCCGATGTACAGCTCGCCGGGGACGCCGACCGGGGTGCGGCGGCGGGCGGTGTCGAGGACCAGCAGGTCGGTGTTGGCGACGGGGTGGCCGAGCGGCAGCGGGTCGTCGCCGGGGCCGACGCGGTGGACGGTGGACCAGACGGTGGTCTCGGTGGGCCCGTACAGGTGCCAGACGGTGGCGCCCGCGCCGGTGAGCCGGTGCGCGAGGTCGGCGGGGACCTTCTCGGCGCCCGCGAGGGCGGTGAAGCCGGGCGGCGGCGTCCAGCCGGTCTCCTGGAGCAGGCGCCAGGTGGTGGGCGTGCCCTGGAGGTAGGTGACGCCCGCCGCGCGCAGCCGCTCGCTGAGCCGTTCGCCGTCGAGTACGTCGGCCAGCGGGACGGTCTCGATACGGGCGCCGCACAGCAGCGGCAGGTAGAGGTCGAGGACGGGCATGTCGCAGGAGACGGTGTTGGCCGCGGCGACCACGTCCTCGGCGCGGACGCCGGGTTCGTCCGCCATGCTGAGCAGGAAGTTGACCACGGGCCGGTGCGGCAGGGCGACGCCCTTGGGGCGGCCGGTGGAGCCGGAGGTGTAGATGACGTACGCGAGGTCGTCGGGTCCGGGGCCGTCGGGCAGCGGGTCGGCGGGCTGGCGGGCGACGGCGGGCCAGTCGGTGTCCAGGCGCAGGACGCGGGCCGTGGTCTTCGGCAGCGCGTCGGCGAGGTGGTCGTGGGTGAGGACGATGCCGGCGCCGGAGTCCTCCAGCAGGTACCGCAGGCGCTCCGGCGGGAAGTTGACCTCCATCGGCACGTAGGCGGCGCCGGAGCGCAGCACGCCGAGCAGGGCCACCAGCAGGTCGGGGCGGCGTTCCAGGAACAGGGCCACGAAGGTGCCGGGACCTGCGCCCTCGGCGCGCAGGGCGCGGGCCAGCCGGTGGGCGCGGGCGTCGAGTTCGGCGTACGTCAGGCGCTGGGCGCCGTCGCTGACGGCGACGCGGTCGGCGTGCGCGGCGAAGGACGGCGCGAGCAGGCCGGGCAGCGACGTCCCGGGGATGTCCAGCGCCGGTCCGGTGCCCCAGGCGGAGAGCAGCGCGTGCTCGTCGGCGGGGAGCGCGTCGAGGGCGGCCACGGGCCGGTCGGCGTCGCACAGGGCGTCCAGGACGGTGGCGTACTGGCGCAGCATCCGCTCGACGGTGGCGGCCTGGAACAGGTCGCTGCGGTACTCGGCGACGACGCGCTGGCCGCCGTCGTGCGGGTAGGTGGTGAAGGTGAGTTCGTACTTCGCGGACTCCGCGGCCGGGGGCAGCGGTTCGGCGCGCACGCCGGGCAGGGCGAGGCCGGGCGCGTCGAGGTGGACGGCGATGAACATCGCCTGGAACAGGGGGCTGCGGGCCAGGTCCCGGTCGGGCCGCAGTTCCTCGACGAGTTTCTCGAACGGCACGTCGGCGTGCGCGTAGGCGTCCAGGCAGGTCTCCCGGACGCGGGCCAGCAGCTCCGCGACGGTGGGGTCGCCGTCGAGGCGGGTGCGCAGCACCAGGTTGTTGGTGAGGTAGCCGACCAGGTTCTCCAGCTCCGGGCGGGTCCGGCTGTCGATGGGCGTGCCGACGGCGAAGTCGTCCTGGCCGCTCCAGCGGGACAGCAGGACCGCGTAGCCGGTGAGCAGCACCATGAACAGCGTCGCGTCGTGCCGTTCGGCCAGTGCGGTGAGGCGTCGGACGAGGTCGGGCGGCAGGTCGTGGGTGGCGGTCGCGCCGGTGTGGCGGGGGGCGGCGGGCCGGGGCGCGTCGGTGGGCAGGTCGAGGACGGGCAGCCCGGCCAGCCGCTCGCGCCAGTGCTCGGTCTGCCGGGCCGGTTCGGGGCTCGCGAGCCAGTGCTGCTGCCAGGCGGCGTAGTCGCCGTACTGGACGGGGAGTTCCGGCAGCGGGGCCTGCTCGCCGGTGTAGGCGGCGGCCAGTTCGCGGGTGAGGACGTCGACGGTGAGGCGGTCGCAGACCGCGTGGTGGACGACGAGCTGGAGGACGTGCCGGTCGGGGGCGAGCCGCAGCAGGGTGACGCGGGCGAGGGGCGGCGCGGCGAGGTCGAAGGGGGCGGTGGCCCGCTCGCGCAGGACGCGCGGAGCGTCGTCGGGCCGGTCGGTGAGGTCGACCAGCTCGAACAGCGGTACGGGGTCGGGGTGGACGACCTGGACCGGTTCGTCGCCGCGGACGGTGAACGAGGTGCGCAGCGTCTCGTGGCGGCGGGCGAGCACTTCGGTGGCCGCGCGCAGCGCGTCGGCGTCGAGCGGGCCGTCGAGGCGCTGGGCGCCGTGCATGACGTACGCGGCGGCGCTGTCCGGGTCGAGCTGGTGCAGGAACCACACCCGGCGCTGCTGGAACGAGGCGGGCAGCAGACACGCCCCGGCGTGCGGGCCGGACGTCTCCGGGACGCGGTCGAGGGCGGGTACGGCGGCGGTGGCGGCGGTGTCCTCGTCCGGGGTGGGCAGCGCGGCGGCCAGGTCGGCCAGCACGGGGTGCTGGAAGACGGCGCGGGCGGGCAGGTCGATGCCGCACCGGGCGCGCAGCCGGGCGGCGGCGCGGGCGGCGAGCAGGGAGTGCCCGCCGAGCGCGAAGAAGTCGTCGTGGACGCTGACGGTGTCGAGGCCGAGGACGTCGCACCACACCCGCGCGACCTCCCGTTCGGCGTGGGTGCGCGGCGGTACGGCGGACCGGTGCGGTACGGCGGTGGCGCCGGGGGCCGGCAGCGCGGCGCGGTCCACCTTGCGGTTGGCGGTCAGCGGGAGGGCGTCCAGGACGGTGAGGGAGGCGGGGACCATGGGCGCGGGGAGCGCGGCGGCGGCGTGCGCGCGGACGGCGGCGACGGTGTCCTCGCGGGGCTCCTGGTGGAGGACCAGGTAGGCGGCCAGCCTGGGGTCGCCGGGGACGTCCTCGCGTACCTGGACGACGGCCTCCCGGACCGCCGGGTGCCCGGCGAGTACGGACTCGATCTCGCCCAGTTCGATGCGGAAGCCGCGCAGCTTGACCTGGAAGTCGCCGCGGCCCAGGAACTCCAGCCGCCCGTCGGCCCGGTACCGGGCGAGGTCGCCGGTGCGGTACCAGCGGCCGTCCGCGCGGTCGACGAACCGCTCGGCGGTCAGCTCGGGCCGCCCGAGGTAGCCGTCGGCGAGTCCGGCGCCGCCGATCCACAGTTCGCCGGTGGCGCCGAGCGGGCGGGGCCCGCCGTCGGGTCCGGCGACGCGGACGACGGTGTTGGCGAGGGGTCGGCCGAGCGGGACGGGGTCCTCGTCGCCGCGCACCCGGTGGGTGGTGGACCAGACGGTCGTCTCGCTGGGCCCGTACATGTTCCACACGTCGGCCCCGGTCCCGGTCAGCGCCGCCGCGAGGTCGGACGGCAGGGCCTCGCCGCCGCACAGCACCGTGAACCGCCGCCCGCCGGGGTGCCAGCCCGCGTCGAGGAGCAGCCGGAAGGTGCTGGGCGTGGCCTGGAGGACGGTGGCGCCGGACGCGTTCAGTCGGGCGGCGAGCCGCTCGCCGTCGGCGGCCTCGTCGGCGGGGACGATCTCCACGCGGGCGCCGGTGACCAGGGGCAGGAAGAGTTCCAGGGCGGCGATGTCGAAGGACACGGTGGTGACGGCGGCCAGCACGTCGTCCGCCCGCAGCCCGGGGGTGTCGGCGGTGGCGAGCAGGAGGTTGGTCAGCGCCCGGTGCGGGACGACGACGCCCTTGGGGCGGCCGGTGGAGCCGGAGGTGTAGACGACGTACGCGGGGTCGTCGGGGCGGGGGAAGCCGGGCGGTCCGACGCGCGGGGGTGGACCGGCGGGGGCGTCGAGGAGCAGGACCGCCGGGATGCCGTCGGCCGGGAGCCCTGCGTGCAGCGCGCTGGTGGTCAGCAGGGCGCACGGGGCGGCGTCGTCGAGGACGAGGCGGGTGCGGGCGGCCGGGTGGGCGGGGTCGAGGGGGACGTAGGCGGCGCCCGCGCGCAGGACGCCGAGGAGGGCGGCGACGAGTTCGGGGCCGCGGGGCAGGGCGACGGCGACGCGGGAGCCGGGGGTGACGCCGGTCGCGCCGAGCCGGGCGGCGATCTCGTCGGCGCGGGCGCGCAGTTGGCCGTAGGTGAGGTGCTCGGACCCGGAGCTGACGGCCACCTGGTCGGCGTCGGCGGTGATCCGCTCCAGGACGCCCGCCTCGGGCAGGGCCCGCACCGGCCCGGTCCCCCACTCCCGCAGCCGCGTCTCCTCCTCCGGGGAGGCGAGCGGCAGTTCGGACAGCCGCAGCTCCGGCCGGCGTACGGCGGCGGCGAGCAGTCGGCCGTAGTGGTCGAGGAGCCGTTCGGCGGTGGAGCGGTCGAACAGGTCGGTGTCGTACTCCAGGACGGCGCGCATCACGTCGCCCTGCGGTACGAGCGCGAAGAACAGGTCGAACTTGGCGGCGCCGGTGTCGGTGCGCAGCATCTCCAGGCGCGGCAGACCGGGCTCGTCGGTGGCGGGCATGGGGACGTTGCCGAAGACGAACATCACCTGGAACAGCGGGCTGCGGGACAGGTCCCGGCCGGGCGCGAGGTGCTCCACCAGCCGTTCGAAGGGGACGGCGGCGTGCGCGTAGGCGTCCAGGCAGGTGCCGCGGACCCGTTCCACGAGGCGGTCGAAGGACGGGTCACCGGCCAGGTCGGTGCGGAGGACGAGGTTGTTGACGAAGAACCCGACGAGGTCCTGCACCTCGGGCCGGTCGCGTCCGGCGACCGGGGTGCCGACCGGGATGTCCTCCTGGCCGCTCCAGCGGTGCAGGACGGCGCCGAACGCGGCCAGCGCGGTCATGAACGGGGTGGCGCCGTGCGCCCTGCTCAGCTCGCCCAGGGCGCGCACCACGTCGGCCGGGAGTTCGCCGGTGACGGTCGCCCCGCGGTGGGCGCGTACGGGGGGCCGGGGCCGGTCGGTGGGCAGGTCGAGGACGGGCAGGTCCCACAACCGTCGGGCCCAGTGGTCGAGTTCCGCCCGTTCCCGGCCGTCGTCGGCGCGCTCCCGCTGCCAGGCGGCGAAGTCGCCGTACTGGATGGGCAGTTCGGGGAGCTGGCCGCCCTGGTAGCAGGTGAGCAGGTCGCGCAGGAAGACGCTGCCGGACCACTGGTCGTACACGGCGTGGTGGAAGGCGACGACGAAGGCGTGGTCGTGGGGGCCGAGGGTGGCCAGGGCGGTCCGGAACAGCGGGGCGCGGTCCAGGGTGAACGGGCCGAGCACCCGCTCGCGCAGTACGGCGTCGAGGTCGTCGGGGCGTTCGGTGAGGTCGAGCCGGGTGAGCGGCACGGTCAGCCGGGGCGCGATGGCCTGCACGGGCTCCCCGTCGACGTCGACGAGGGCGGTGCGGAGGGTCTCGTGCCGCTCCACCAGCGTGTTCACGGCCCGGTGCAGGGCGTCCGGGTCGAGCGGGCCGCGCATCCGGACGGCGACGTGCTCGACGTGCGCGGCGGCGCTGCCCGGCTCCAGTTGTTCGAGCAGCCACAGCCGGTGCTGCCCGGAGGAGCAGGGCAGCAGATCGGTGCCGACGGCGGCGGACAGGTCCTGGGTCATGCCGTGCCCCCTCCGGCCGCGGTGCCGCGGGCGCGCCGGGTGATGGGGGCGGTCTCCGCGCCCGTGGCGGCCGAGGGGGCGGTGTCGGGGAGGTCCGCCGCCATGGCCGCCACGGTGGGCCGGTCGAAGACCAGCCGGACGGGCACCTCGACACCGAGGGCGGCGGAGGCGCCGAAGGCGACGCGGGTGGCCAGCAGGGAGTGCCCGCCGAGCGCGAAGAAGTCGTCGTGCACGCCGACCCGGGCCACGCCCAGCACCTCGGACCACACCCGGGCAATGGCCTCCTCCCGCTCGTCGCGGGGTGCCACGTAGGCGGAGCCGAGGTCGGGGCGGGCCCCGTCGGGCGTCGGCAGGGCGGCGCGGTCGGTCTTGCCGTTGACGGTCAGCGGCAGCGCGTCGAGCCGGACCACCGCCGAGGGCACCATGTGCTCGGGCAGCCGCGCCCGCACCCGGTCCCGCAGCCGGGCGGCCGGGTCCTCCTCGCCGTCGGTGACGACGTAGGCGACCAGGCGCCGGTCGCCGGGGGTGTCCTCGCGGGCGATCACGACCACGTCCCGTACGGCGTCGTCCTCCCGCAGGACGGTCTCGATCTCGCCGGGCTCCACCCGGTAGCCGCGGATCTTGACCTGCTGGTCGGCCCGGCCGAGGAACTCCAGGTCGCCGTTCTCCAGGTAGCGGGCCAGGTCGCCGGAGCGGTAGAGGCGGGCGTCCGGGTCGGTGGAGAACGGGTCGGGCAGGAACCGCTCGGTGGTCAGCTCGGGCAGGCCGAGGTAGCCCCGGGCGACGGCGGGCCCGCCCACGTACATCTCGCCGCCCACCCCGATCGGCGCGGGCCTGCCGTACCGGTCCAGGACGTGCACGCGGACGTCGGGCAGCGGTCGGCCGATGTTGTTGGGGATGCCGCCGGTGAGGTCGGCCCCGGTGACCTCGTGGTAGGTGCAGTGCACGGTGACCTCGGTGATGCCGTACATGTTGACCAGCCGCGGCCGGTCCAGGCCGAACCGCTCGGCCCAGGGCGCCAGCACGGGCGCGTCCAGCGGCTCACCGGCGAAGACGACGTACCGCAGCGGGGGCTGCCCGTCGTCGGCGGCGTCGAGCGCGACGGTCATGTACGGGCGGAACGCCGACGGTGTCTGGCTGAACACGGTGACGCCGTGCTCGCGCAGCAGGGCGTGCAGGGCCTGCGGGGAGCGGGCGTCGTCCCGGGGTACGACGACCAGGCGGGCGCCGTGGTGGAAGGCGCCCCAGGTCTCGAAGACGGAGACGTCGAAGGCGTAGGAGTGGAACATGCTCCACACGTCGTCCGCCCGGAAGTCGAAGCGGGTCCCCGCCCCGGCGACCAGCCGGGCCACGTTGCGGTGGGTCACCACCACGCCTTTGGGACGGCCGGTGGAGCCGGAGGTGTAGATGACGTACGCGGGTGAGTCGGCGTCGGCGCGCTGGGCGGGCGGCTCGTCGCCCAGCGCGCCGAGGGTGGCGGCGTCGGCGTCGAGGTCGACGTGGGGGCCGTCGAAGACGGGGGCGCGGTCGCGGCCCGCGGCATGTGTGACGAGGGCGCTGACCTCGGCGTCGCGCAGGGTGTAGGCGAGGCGTTCGGCGGGGTGGGTCAGGTCGAGCGGGACGTAGGCCGCGCCCGCCTTGAGGACGCCGAGGACGGCGACGAGCATGTCCGTGGACCGCTCCATGGCCAGGCCGACGGTGGCGCCGGGGCCCGCGCCGAGGCCGGTGAGGCGGTGGGCGAGGCGGTTGGCGCGACGGTCGAGTTCGCCGTAGGTGAGCTGGTCGGCGCCGCACACGACGGCGACCTTGTCGGGGTGGCTGCGGGCCCGCTCGGCGAACGTCTCGTGCAGGGTGCCCGGCACCGGCACGGGTTCGGTGGCGGTGAACCCGTCGAGCTGCGCGCGTTCGGCGTCCGGCAGTACGGGGATGTCGCCGAGGCGGCGGTGCGGGTCGTCGATGATGGCCGTCAGGGCGGTGTAGAAGTGGTCGATGAGCCGCTGCGCGGCGCGGTCGGGGAAGCGGGTGCGGTCGTAGACCAGTCGCGGCACGGGCAGCCGCTCCCCCGGCATGATGATCATGGTGATCGGGAAGTGCGGTCGGCCGTCGTAGGTGGACTCGCCGATCCGGACGCCGTGCAGCGTCATGTCCGGCACGGGCACGTTCTCGTAGGCCAGGTCCATGTCGAACAGGGGGACGCTGCCCGGCAGGTGGGCGAGGCGGCGCAGTTCGGGCAGGGCGATGTCGGCGTTCTCCCTGGCCTCCGCCATCTCCTGCTGGAGGGCGCGCAGCCAGCCGATGAGCTCCGCGTCGGGGTCCACGTGGGCGCGCACCGGCATGGTGGCCAGCATCGGGCCCATGATCTGCTCGGCCCCCGGCAGCCCGGCCGGGCGCTGGGTGCCGGTGGACCCGGCGATGACGTCGTCGCGGTCGAGGTAGCGGCTGAGCAGCAGCGCCCAGGCGCCCTGCGCGATGGTGTTCACGGTCAGCCCGTGCTCGCGGGCCACCTCGCCGAGGCGCGGCACCAGGGCGACCAGGTCGCGGTCGGGCAACATGCCGTGGCTGGGCTCGCCGGGGCCGGGCGGGCGGCGGTCGACACTGCCCAGTTCCAGGGAGCGGCGCGGCGGCTCGTACCCGGCGAGGTGGCGGGTCCAGAACTTCTCCGCCTGCTCGGTGCTGCGCCGCTTCCACCAGGCGACGTAGTCCCGGTAGGCGCGGGGCCGCTCCAGCGTGGGGTGCCGCCCCTGGGCGAGCCCGTTGTAGAGCTGGGTCAGCTCGAAGAAGCACAGGCCGAACGACCAGCCGTCCAGCAGCAGGTGGGAGAAGCTCCAGAAGAACGTCCAGGTGTCGTCGGCGGTGCGCAGCAGGGCGGTGCGCATCAGGGGGGCCTTGTCGAAGGCGAAGCCGCGCATCCGGTCGTCCAGCGCGAACCGCTCGTAGCGGGCCCGCTGCTCCTCGGCCGTGGCGTCGCGCCAGTCGAGTTCGGGCATGTCCAGCGCCACCGTGCGGTGGACCACCTGGAGCGCCTTGCCGACGCCCTCCCAGTGGAAGCTGGTGCGCAGGATCGGGTGCCGGTCGACGATGGTCTGCCAGGAGCGGCGGAAGGCGGCCACGTCGAGGCTGCCGTGCAGGGTGAGGGTGATCTGCTCCAGGTACACCCCCGCGCCGGGGGTGAACAGGTTGTGGAAGAGCAGTCCCTCCTGGACGGAGGAGAGTTCGTACACGTCCTCGATGCCGTCGAGCCTCATCGGTTCACCTCGCGGTCGCTGCCGTCGTTCGGGGAGAAGTCGTCGTCGCCGTCCAGGGCGGCGGCCAGGGCGGAGAGCGCGGTCTGGTCGAGGTCGGCCAGCGGGAAGTCGCTGGGGCTGACCGCGCCGCTGTCCGCCGCCGCGCAGTGCTCGGCGATGTCACGCAGTGCGTCGTCGACACGGGCGGCCAGGTCCTCGGCCAGGGCGCGCGCCGCGTCCCCCCGGCAGGCCCAGTCGACGTACCACCGGCCGTCGAGGCGGTAGGTCGTGACGACGAGTGGATGGCCGGGTGCCGTGCCCGGGTCCCACACCGGCGGCGCCACCGGCCCGTCGGGGACGAAGGGGTGCCCGAGGCGCGGCAGTTCCGCCAGCTCGTCCAGGTCCCGCAGGAGCAGGAGGGCCGGGTCGGGGCCGTCGGGGCGGAGACTGTCGTCGCGGACGGCGGCACGGAGCCGTTCCTTGGCAGCCGTCAGCAGCGCCGCGGTCTTGCCGGGCGCGTGGCGTTCGACCGTCACCGGCAGGACACGGGAGAACGCGCCGACGCTCCCGCTGACGTCCAGGTCACCCAGGTTCAGCGGCCGGGCGTCGTCCTCCACGGCGAAGCCGTGAGCGTGCCGGCCGGTGGCCTCGAACGCGGCACGGGCGAGGGCGGCGAGCGCGACCTCACGGCCGGTCAGCCGGTACGCCGACGCCGCCGCGCCGAGCAGCCGTTCGGCCGCGTCGCGCTCCAGCACGGTGGCGAACCGGTGCACGGGCCCGTCCGCCGGGGTCGCCGTCTCCCCGCTGGCGGGCACGGTGGGGAACGCGCGCACCCACCACGCGAAGGGCCGCGTCGGCGGCAGCAGGTCGACGGGACGACCGTCGCGCAGCAGCTCGGCCGCCGTGGAGAAGTCGCTCAGCAGCAGCTGCACACCGCGCAGGTCGGTGACGAGCGCGTGGGACAGCCACGTCAGCCGACGGTCGCCGGGGCCGAGGTCGAACAGGGCCGCCTTGACGGTGAGCCCGGCCGCCGGATCGAGTTCGTCCCGCATGTCGTCGCCGAGCTGCTCCATGGCCGACGCCCGCCGCTCGGGCGGCAGGGCGGACAGGTCGATCAGCGGTACGTACGCCGCCGCGGCGCCCGTCTCGTCCGCCGCGCCGACCTCGCTCTGGTACCAGCCGTCCGGCCCCTCGGCGAACCGCATCCGCAGCCCCGGGTGCCGACGCCGCAGCAGCGCGAGGATCTCCTCGGCCCGCTCGGGCGCGAAGTCGGGAGCGACGGGGAGGGTGAACCGGTGCGCGGTCGTCGGCGCCTCGGGGGCCGCCAGCTCGAACAGGTGCCGCTGGTACGGCGTGAGCGGCAGCGTCTCGTCCTCCCCGGCCGCCGCCGTCCCGGCCGCCCGCTCGTCGACGACGGCGGCCAGGTCCGCGATCGTACGGTGCCGGAACAGGTCCGCCGCGGTGACGTCCATGCCCTGTGCCCCGGCCCGGGACACCAGCTGCACGCCCATGATCGAGTCGCCGCCGAGGGTGAAGAAGTCGGCGTGCGGGTCGATCCCGTCGATACCGATGATCTCCGCGGCCAGCGTGGCCAGCGTGGCGGCGGTGGGGCCGAGGGCGGCGGGTTCCGGCACGTGTGTGCCGGGGGTGGTGGGGTCGGGGAGGGCGGCGCGGTCGACCTTGCCGTTGGCGGACAGGGGGACGGCGTCGATGGTGCGCAGGAGTGGGGGGACCATGTAGGCGGGGAGGTGCTGCTCGGCGTGGGCACGGACACGGGCCAGCAACTCCTCCTGGTCCCCTGCCTGGTCGGGGACGACGTAGCCGACGAGGCGGCGGTGGTGCCGGTCTCCGGGCGCGGCGGCCACGGCGGCGCGTACGCCGTCACAGGCGGCCAGCGCCGCCTCGATCTCGCCGAGTTCGATCCGGAAGCCGCCGACCTTGAC
>NZ_JBEYHH010000047.1:0-45691 GCF_040635175.1 Streptomyces sp. NPDC006997 | reverse complement strand
GCATCTTGGGGTACTCGGGCGGGTACGGCAGGTCGCCGAGGCCGTGTTCGCGCTCGTCCCGGGCCGCCAGCTCCAGCAGGGCGGGAGCCGGTGCGGAGGGGCACCGGTCGGCCCGCCCTTCTGTCATATGCGGTCACTCACCAGCCATTTCCCGCCCATTATGAAACCGCCCACCCCGTATAGTTCCCGGGTCGGGATCATAGGAGCGCGCCCCACCCGTCCCCCCGTACGCTGGTCAGACTCACGACCGCCCTCTAGGGTAGCGGGGCCCCGTGAGTTATCGTATGCGCGCGGTAACAAAAATACGGTGTGACCCGTACTTTTCAGGGAGTCCAGCCCATGGCGAGGCAGTTACGCGCCGAACAGACCCGCGCGACGATCATCGAGGCCGCCGCCGACCTCTTCGACAGCCACGGCTACGAATCGACCAGTCTGAGCGAGATAGTCGAGCACGCCCGGGTCACCAAGGGAGCCCTGTACTTCCACTTCGCCGCGAAGGAGGACCTGGCGCACGAGATCATGGAGTTCCAGTCCCGGACCCTGCGGCGGCTGGCCCACGAGGTGGAGGAGACCGGCTGCTCCTCGCTGGAGGCGCTGATGCGGATCACCTTCCAGCTCACCCGGCTCGCGGTGGACCTGCCGGTCGCCCGCGCGGGACTGCGGCTCGCCTCCTCGGGGATGGCCGTACGGCCGCCGCTGCCGCACCCGTTCACGCAACTGCTCGACCTGGCCTCGGCCCGGTTCCGCGGCGCGGCCAAGGAGGCCGACATCCATCCGGACACCGACGTCGAGGCCGCCGCCCACGCCCTGGTGAGCTTCCTCGTCGGCACCCGGGTCACCGGCCGCACCCTCGAACCGTACGCCCGGCTGCCCCGCCGGGTCGCCGAGATGTGGCGCTTCCTCGTCCGCGCCCTGGTCCCGGTGACCCGCCGCCCCCGCTACCTCAGCCTCGCCGCCCAACTGGAACGGGAGACCAGGACCGTCTGAGGCGTCACGCCCGGGGTCCGGCCCGGGCGCGCGGGTACGGTGAGCCGCATGTCCGACACACCGCCCGTGATCCTCGGTGACGCGCCCGGCTCCTTCCCGCACTCCGTCCTCGCCGAGCGGCACCCCGCGATCATCCAGCAGGTGCGGGACGCCTTCCCGTACGACCCCGAACGGCGCCGCGCCCTGGACGCGCTGCTGGCGAGCTGCCTCAGGGGCGTGGTCGAACCGCTCCCCGACGGCGCCCACGACCGGGACCGCTGGGCGGCCTGGGGCCTCGGCGACCACACCGGCCGCTCCTGGTTCGAGGCGCCCTGGCTGTGGTCCGAGAGCTACTTCTACCGGCGACTCCTCGACGCCGTCGGCTACTTCACCCCCGGCCCCTGGCAAGGCGTCGACCCCTTCCGCCCGGCCAAGCTCACCGAACTCGACGCCCCGGAGACCGACGCGGAACTCGCCGCGCTCGACGACCTGGAGGGCCGTCCCGCCGCGGAACAGGCCACCGCGCTGCTGCACGGCTCCCTCTGGGGCAACCGCGCCGACCTGGGCTTCCGGCTCTCCGCGGCGGGCGCCGACCAGGCCGGTCCGGTGCCCGCGCTGGTCGCCGACGACAGCGACGCCCTGTGGCCGCTGCTCACCGGCACCGGCACGCTCTGCCTGATCGCCGACAACGCGGGCCGCGAACTCGTCCCCGACCTGCTGCTGATCGCCCACGTCCTCGGCCGACGGCTGGCCGAGCGGGCCGTGCTGTACGTCAAGCCGTACCCGTACTACGTCTCCGACGCCACCGCCGCCGACGTCCTCGACGCCCTGCGGCGGCTCCGCGCGGCGCCGGGTGCCGCGGCGGCGTACGGGACGCGGCTCTGGGACGCGCTGGGCGACGGGCGGCTGGTGCTGCGCGCCCACCCCTTCGCCGCCGCCCCGCTGCCGTTCACGGACCTCCCCGCCGACCTGCGCGCCGAGTTCGGCGCCGCCGCGCTGACCGTCGTCAAGGGCGACCTCAACTACCGCCGCCTGGTGGGCGACCGGCGCTGGCCGCCGACCACGCCCTTCGCCGACCTCACCGCCCACTTCCCCGGCCCGGTCGCCGCCCTGCGCACCCTGAAGTCCGACGTGGTCTGCGGACTCGACGCCCGTACCGAGGCCGCGCTGGACGCCGCCGAGGGCGACCGCTGGCGGACGGCGGGCAGCCACGCCCTGATCCAGGTACGGACCTGAGCCCGAGGCGCGTGGTTTCCGGGCGATTCACGCGATGGTGTGATCATGTCCCGGCGGGCGGATGGCGCCGTACGGCCCCGGGTAGCCCCCGGCCATGACGCAGCCCTTCGAACTCCCGCACTTCTACATGCCGTACCCCACGCGGCTCAACCCGCACGTCGAGGAGGCCCGCGCCCACTCCACCGCGTGGGCGCGCGAGATGGGGATGCTGGAAGGCTCCGGGGTCTGGGAGCGGCCGGACCTCGAAGCGCACGACTACGGCCTGCTCTGCGCCTACACCCACCCCGACTGCGACGGCCCGGCGCTCTCCCTCATCACCGACTGGTACGTGTGGGTCTTCTTCTTCGACGACCACTTCCTGGAGCTGTTCAAGCGCACCCAGGACCGGCCGGGCGGCAAGGCCCACCTGGACCGGCTGCCGCTGTTCATGCCGCTGGACCTCGCCACGCCCGTGCCCGAGCCGGAGAACCCGGTCGAGGCGGGCCTCGCCGACCTGTGGGCGCGCACCGTGCCGTCGATGTCGACCGACTGGCGGCGCCGTTTCACCGTCGCCACCGAGCACTTGCTGAACGAGTCCCTGTGGGAGCTGTCCAACATCAACGAGGGGCGGATCGCCAACCCCGTCGAGTACATCGAGATGCGCCGCAAGGTGGGTGGCGCGCCCTGGTCGGCCGGGCTCGTGGAGTACGCCACCGCCGAGGTCCCCGCCGCCGTCGCCGAGTCCAGGCCGCTCCGGGTGCTGATGGAGACGTTCTCCGACGGTGTGCACCTGCGCAACGACCTGTTCTCCTACCAGCGGGAGGTGGAGGACGAGGGCGAGAACAGCAACGGCGTGCTCGTGGTGGAGACGTTCTTCGGGTGCACGACGCAGGAGGCCGCCGACACCGTCAACGACATCCTCACCTCCCGGCTGCACCAGTTCGAGCACACCGCGCTCACCGAAGTGCCCGCCCTCGCCGCCGAGAAGGGCCTCGGCCCGGCGGAGGTCGCCGCGGTCGCCGCGTACACCAAGGGGCTCCAGGACTGGCAGTCCGGCGGCCACGAGTGGCACCTGCGCTCCAGCCGCTACATGAACGAGAAGGCCGCCGCCACCCCGTGGAACCGCGGCCACACCGGCCCCACCGGCCCCACCGGCCTCGGCGTCTCGGGGACCGACATCCGCGCGCTGCTCGCCGACGCCGGGGCCGAGCGGCTGCGCGCCTACACCCACGTGCCGTTCGAGACGGTCGGGCCCTCCCGGATCCCGGACATCCTCATGCCGTTCCAGGTCCGGCTCAACCCCGACCTGGACGGGGCGCGGCGCCGACTGCTGCCCTGGGCCGGGCGCATGGGGATGCTCAGCGAGGGCGTCTGGGACGAGGACAAGCTCGACTCCTGCGACCTCCCGCTGTGCTCCGCGGGGCTCGACCCGGACGGCACCTCCGAGGCCCTCGACCTCAGCGCCCGGTGGCTGGCCTTCGGCACCTACGGCGACGACTACTACCCCCTCGTCTACGGCCACCGCCGCGACCTCGCCGCCGCCCGGCTCACCACCGAACGCCTCGCCGCCTGTATGCCGGTGGCCGGTGAGGAGACCCTCGTCCCCGTCAACGCCATGGAGCGCGCCCTGAGCGACCTGTGGCGGCGCACCACCGCCGAGATGGACGAGGGCGCCCGCCGCAACCTCAAGGCCGCGGTGAACGTGATGACGGAGAGCTGGCTGTGGGAGCTGTCGAACCAGATCCAGAACCGCGTCCCCGACCCGGTCGACTACCTGGAGATGCGCCGCTCCACCTTCGGCTCCGACCTCACCATGGGCCTGTGCCGGATGGGCCACGGCCCCGCGATCCCCCCGGAGGTGTACCGCAGCGGGCCGGTGCGCTCCCTGGAGAACGCCGCCATGGACTACGCCTGCCTGGTCAACGACGTGTTCTCGTACCAGAAGGAGATCCAGTACGAGGGCGAGATCCACAACTCCGTCCTGGTGGTGCAGCACTTCTTCGGCTGCGACTACCCGACCGCGCTCGGCATCGTGGGCGACCTGCTGAACCAGCGGATGCGGCAGTTCCAGCACGTCGTCCACACCGAACTGCCGGTCGTCTGCGAGGACTTCGGGCTGTCCGCCGAGGTCCGCGCGATGCTCGACGGCTATGTGTCCGCCCTGGAGAACTGGATGGCGGGCATCCTCAACTGGCACCGCAACGTGCCGCGTTACCGGGCCGACTACCTCGCCCGCCGCGCCCACGGCTTCGTCCCGGACCGGCCCCCGGCCCCGCCGCTCACCGTGGGCTGAACGACGTCACACGGTCTCCCGCCGCCCGGCGTGGGCGACCGCGGCGCGCGCCAGCGCCCGGATCACCGGATGCGGGCGCGCGCCGTCCCCGGACAGCTCCGGCGGGCAGAGCGTCGCCAGGAAGAAGGGACAGCCGGGCAGGTGGGTCCGGCCGCGCCCAGCGATCCGCTGCGGCTGCCCGACGTGGCGCCCCTCACCGCGCACGGTGGCCGAGGAGCCGGTGTGCGTGCCGCTGCCCGACGCCCACCCGCCGGCCCGGCGTGCCGGGGTGCGCCTGGGCGACCTCGCCGACGCGCGCTGGCTGGACGCCCCCGACGCCAGGCTGCCGCTGGCCCGGCTCAGGCCGGCGCACGCCGGGCGCTTCCGGGCCGCGCTGCGCTACGAGGGGGTGGACGTGCGCGCCCTGACCGCGTTGGCCGCCGCGGGCCACGGGCTGACGGTGCTGCCGCGGACGGCGGCCAGCGGCGTGCCGGGCGCGGTGGCGGTGCCGGTCGTGGAGCCGCGGGTCGCGCACCGGACCGAACTGGTGTGCGCGGGGGCGCCGAGAGGCGCGGCGGGGCGCTGACGGACCTCCTGCTGGCGCCCCGGTGAGCCGCGGTCCCGGTCCTTCCTTCCGCTCCTGACCGGGGGCATTCTCACTCTTTCGTGGCACGTCGTGCGCCGGTGTGCGGGGTAGTGCATCAGCCGGAGGCGATCCATGGAACAGACTGCGCTGCGTCCCAAGCCGATGCCCGGTCAGGAGCCCGGCACCGGGACGGACTCCGCCACCGGCACCCGCTCCGGTACCCGCTTCGCCCGCTTCGGCAGGGCCCGCCGTCCCCATGCCGCGCGGCGCCGCGGCCGACGGCTGACCACCCTGCTCTTCGGGCTGTTGACCGGCACGGTCCTGGTCCTGTCCGGGGTCGGCCTCGGCACCGTCGGCGCCACGGTGATCGGCATGAGCAAGCTCGCCGACGTCCAGCGGCAGGCCGGGCACCCGGGTGCGCCGGGCACGGCCACGGCACCGGCCGCCCCCAGCGCTCCCGCGGCGCCGCCCGCGGCCACCTCCCCCCAGTCCGCACCGGCGCTCCCCGCGTCCCCGCCCGCCCGCGCCACCCTCGGCCTGGAGGTCCTGGACGCCGCGAAGTCCGGCGCCCTGGTCGTCGGCGTCCACGTCCCCGGCCCCGGCCACGCGGCGGGCCTGGTCCGCGGCGACGTCCTCCTCACCTTCGGCGGCCAGCGCGTCGACACGGCGGCCGACCTCGTCCGCGCCGTCGCCGGGGCACCGCCGGGGGAGGCCGCGCTGATCACGGTCCGGCACGAGAGCGGCGGCTACCAGCAGCTGTCGGTACGGCCGGGCGTCGTCGTGTGAGGGCCGAGGCCGGGGCGTGACACGACCGGACACGCCCCATCCGGCAAACCGGCTCGCGCCGCCTCCCGCCTGCGGGCAGGATGCTGCTCGTAGTCCCCACGTCCCCACGTCCCCGCGTTCCCTCGCCCGACCCACGGAGGCCCGGATGACCGGCACCGCGCCCGCGCCCTTCACCGCCGACACCTACCGGGCCCGCATGGAGCGTGCCGCGCGGGCCGCCGCCGACGTGGGCCTCGCGGGGCTGCTGGTGGCGCCCGGCCCCGACCTGGTGTGGCTCACCGGGTACGCGCCGCCCGCCGTCACCGAGCGGCTCACCCTGCTGGTGCTCGCCGCCGGGCGGACGCCCACCCTCGTCGTGCCCACCCTGGAGGCCCCCGACGCGGCCCGGGCGGCGGGCGCGCCCGCGCTGGCCCTGCGGGACTGGACCGACGGCGTCGACCCCTACGCCGCCACCGCGGACCTGCTCGGCGCGGGCGGCCGGTTCGGCATCAGCGACAACGCCTGGGCGATGCACCTGCTGGGCCTCCAGCAGGCCATGCCGGGCACCTCCTACGCCGCCCTCACCGCGGCGCTGCCCATGCTGCGCGCCGTCAAGGACGCCGCCGAACTGGACCTGATGGCGGCCGCCGGAGCGGCCGCCGACGCGACGTTCGAGGAGATCCGGAAGGTCCCCTTCAGCGGCCGACGGGAGTCCGAGGTCGCCGCCGACCTCGCCGACCTGCTGCGCCGGCACGGCCACTCCCAGGTGGACTTCACCATCGTCGCCTCAGGACCGAACGGGGCCAACCCGCACCACGAGGCCGCCGACCGCGTCATACGCCACGGCGACATGGTCGTCCTGGACTTCGGCGGCCTGCGCGACGGCTACGGCTCCGACACCTCCCGCACCGTCCACGTCGGCGAACCCAGCGACGAGGAACGCCGGGTCCACGACCTCGTACGCGAGGCGCAGGAGGCCGGCTTCCGGGCGGTCCGGCCCGGCGTCGCCTGCCAGGAGGTCGACCGGGCCGCCCGCGCGGTCATCACCGACGCCGGGTACGGCGCGTACTTCATCCACCGCACCGGCCACGGCATCGGCGTCACCACCCACGAACCGCCGTACATGATCGAGGGCGAGGAACTGCCGCTGGTGCCCGGCATGTGCTTCTCCGTCGAACCCGGCGTCTACCTGCCCGGCCGCTTCGGGGTGCGCATCGAGGACATCGTCGTCGTGACCGAGGACGGCGGCCGTCGCCTCAACGACACCACCCGCGAGATGGTGGTAGTGGACTGACCCGCCCCCGCAGGCCCGCACCTCCCCGACACGGCAACGGCGCGACCCATGACCCAGACACCGGCCCCCACCGCGGACACCGTCCGCCGACTGCTGCACGCCCTGCTCAGGGACCCCGGGACGGCCCCGTCCGGTACGGCGGCCAGCGGGCCGGACGTCCGGCCGGTCGCCGCGGGCGGCGCGTACTCCACCTGGTGGGTCGGCAGCCGCCAGGTGCTGCGGCTCGCCCCCGACCGGGACGCCGCCGCCCGCCAGCGCCGGGAGCTGCGGCTGCGCGAACTGGTCCGGCCGCACCTGCCGGTCGCCGTGCCGACCAGCGTCGCGCACGGCGAGTGGGCGCCCGGACTGACGTACACCCTGGACGGCAGGGTCGCGGGCGGCTCCGCCGAGGGGCACGAGGTGTCCGCGGTCGGGGAGGCCGACCTCGCCGGGCTGCTCACCGGGCTGCGCGAGGTGCCGACGCGGCAGGCGGAGCAGCTCGGGGTGGACCGGCTCGCCCCGCGCTCCCTGGAGGGGCTGCGCCGGGCCGCCGCACGGGCCGCGGGACGGCTGGCCGAGGCCGACGAGTTCGACGCCGCCCGGCTGCACCAGCTCACCCCGCCCGCCGCCGTGCAGCTCGCCGCGCAGCCCGGCTCCGCCGTCCTGGTCCACCACGCCCTCGCCGACGACCACCTCGTGGTCAGCGCCGACGGCCGGGTGCGCGGCGTCCTCGGCTGGACCGACGCGGTCGTCGGCGACCCCGCCGAGGACATCGCCGGACTCGCCCGCGCCGTCGGCGCGCCCGCCGCGGTCCGCGCGGCCACCCTCGCCGGGTACGGCGCCCGGCCCTGCCTGCGCGGCCTGTGGCTGGCCCGCTGCGACGCGGTGCTGCACCTCGCCGAGCGGCTCGCCGAAGGCGGCGGCACCCCGCTGCCGCTGCTGCGGACGCGGCTGCGCCGGGCCTGGGAGGCGATCCTCCTGGAACGGGTCACGGACCTCCCGGGCGACGGCGCGGACGACGCCCTGTGAGGGCTCCTACGGCTGGACCAGCACCACGCACGACTCACCGGGCACGTGCAGACGGCCCTCCGCGTCCGTCGCCCCCACCGGCTCCCACGCCGCGAGCACCCGCGCGGGGCGGGAGCCCAGCGGGATCACCGCCGGTTCCTTCCCGAGGTTGACGGCCACGCACACGTCCCCGCGCCGGTAGGCCAGCCAGCGGGCCTCCTCGTCGTAGGCCACCTTGACCTCCCCGAGGTCGGGGTCGGTCAGGTCGGGCTGGTCGTGACGGAGCGCGATCAGCTGGCGGTACCAGGCCAGCACACGCGCGTGGGGCTCCCGCTCCGGCTCGGACCAGTCCAGGCACGACCGGTCGCGGGTGGCCGGGTCCTGCGGGTCGGGCACGTCCTCCTCGGCCCAGCCGTGCGCCGCGAACTCCCGCCGCCTGCCGCGCCGTACCGCCTCCGCCAGCTCCGGGTCGGTGTGGTCGGTGAAGAACTGCCAGGGCGTGCCCGCCGCCCACTCCTCGCCCATGAACAGCATCGGCGTGAACGGCCCCGTCAGCGTCACCGCCGCCGCGCAGGCCAGCAGCCCGGGGGAGACCAGCGCGGCCAGCCGGTCGCCCCGGGCGCGGTTGCCGACCTGGTCGTGGGTCTGGCTGTAGCCGAGCAGCCGGTGCCCCGCCACCCGGGAGCGGTCCAGCGGGCGCCCGTGGTGCCTGCCGCGGAACGACGAGTAGGTTCCGTCGTGGAAGTAGCCGCCGGTGAGGGTCTTGGCGAGGGCGGCGAGCGGGGCGCGGGCGAAGTCGGCGTAGTAGCCCTGCCCCTCACCCGTCAGCGCCGCGTGCAGGGCGTGGTGGAAGTCGTCGCTCCACTGCGCGTGCAGCCCCACGCCGTGCTCCTCGCGGGGCGCGATGAGCCGCGGGTCGTTCAGCTCGGTCTCCGCGACCAGGAACAGCGGCCTGCCCGTCTCCGCGGCGAGCGCGTCCACGGCCGTCGACAGCTCCTCCAGGAAGTGGCACGCGCGCGTGTCGACCAGCGTGTGCACCGCGTCCAGGCGCAGCCCGTCCAGCCGGAAGTCCCGCAGCCACGCCAGCGCGCTGTCGACGAGGTACGCGCGGACCTCGTCCGAGCCGGGCGCGTCCAGGTTGACGGCCGAACCCCACGGCGTGTGGTGGGTGTCCGTGAAGTACGGCCCGAAGTACGGCAGGTAGTTCCCCGACGGGCCCAGGTGGTTGTGTACGACGTCCAGGACCACCCCGAGCCCCAGCTCGTGCGCCCGGTCCACGAACCGCTTCAGTCCCTCGGGGCCGCCGTACGGCTCGTGCACGGCCCACAGCGACACCCCCTCGTACCCCCAGCCGTGCCGCCCCGGGAACGGGCACACCGGCATCAACTCGACATGGGTGACGCCCAGTTCCGCGAGGTGGTCGAGGCGCCCGGCCGCCGCGTCGAACGTGCCCTCGCGCGTGTACGTGCCCACGTGCAGCTCGTACAGCACCGCGCCCGGCAGCGGGCGGCCGGGCCACTCGACGCGCCACGCGTGCCGCTCCTGGTCGACGACCGCGCTCAGCCCGTCCGGGCCGTCCGGCTGCCGCCGGGAGCGCGGGTCGGGCCGCACGGGGCCGTCGTCCACCGCGAAGCCGTACCGGGTGCCGTCCCGCGCCTCGGCCTCGACGGTCCACCACCCCGCCCGCTCCGGGTCCGGCCGCATCGCGCGCGGGACCCCCTCGCACTGGAGCGTGACCCGGCTGGCCTGCGGTGCCCACACCTCGAACTGCACGGACGGTTCCCCTTCGTCTGCTCACCGTGATGTAGCCAGTCCATGGTGCTTGAAACGAGATCAGTCCGCCCGCGGATCGTTTCTTTTGCACCCGGTGTCGTCAGGTGCGGGCGTCGCACGCGCGCGTGGTGGGCCGGTCCCCGGTCTTCTGGACACCGGGGGTTCGCTGACCGACAATCACCAGCGTGACGTCGTCCTTCGAGTTCCCCACGCCCCTCGCGCGGCCGTCCGACGCGGAACGCGACAAAGCGCTGAAGGTGCTGCGTGACGGCGTCGCGATGGGCCGCCTGTCGCACGACACCTTCATCCGGCGGATGGAACTCGCGCTCGCCGCCCGCCGCTCCGACGAACTGGCCGCGCTCACCGCCGACCTGCCCAGCGAGGGCGGCCGGGTCTCCCGGCTGGTGTTCGGCACCGTGGAGGCCGTCTCCGGGTTCACCGAGCGGCTGCGCCGGGCCTGGCAGTCCGAGCGGCTGCCCAAGCTCCAGCTCCCGCACCCCGGCACCGGCCACCCGCTGCGCATAGGCCGCGACCCCGTCAACGGCCTCCGGCTCACCCACGAGACGGTCTCGCGCGTGCACGCCGAACTCAGCCGCCAGGGCGGCCTGTGGGTGCTCCGCGACCTGGGCTCCACCAACGGGACGACGGTGAACGGACGGCGCGTCATCGGCGCCGCCGTCGTCCGCGAGGGCGACCAGATCGGCTTCGGCCAGATGCTGTTCCGGCTCGCCGCGCACTGAGGCGGAACCGTACGCGTGACCCAAGTGGGCCCTTTCGTGGCGGTGTTGACGTACACCCCAAGTCGTGACTGACTGTGCGTACACCACGCACACCAGGTGAACCGACGGCACCACTTCGTGGAGGTGTGCCCTGCCGCCACTCCTCCGCTACCCGAGCGTCGACGAGCTGGGCGAGCAAGCGGCCGTACTCGTCACCCGGCATCCGCGTGACGCCCGGCTGCGCCGTGTCGGCACCTCCCGCGCGGGCGCGCCCCTGTGGCTGCTGAGCGTCGGACACGGCAGCCGCCACACCCTCGTCGTCGCCGGACCGCACGCCAACGAGCCGGTCGGCGGGGCGACCGCGCTGCGCCTCGCCGAGCGGGCGCTCGTCGACCCCGGCCTCACCGAGGGCGCCGACACCACCTGGAACCTGCTGCTGTGCCTCGACCCCGACGGGCTGCGCCGCAACGAGGGCTGGCTGGCGGGGCCGTACGTCCTGGACGACTACTTCCGGAAGTTCTACCGGCCCGCCTTCCTGGAACAGCCCGAGTGGCTGCCGCACGGCGCGGACGCCGCCGCGCTGCCGGAGACCCGGGCGCTGCTCGCCCTCCAGGACGAGCTGCGGCCCTTCTTCCAGTGCTCCCTGCACGGCGTCGACGTCGGCGGCGGCTTCGTCGAGCTGACCCGCGACCTGCCGGGCCTCGCGCCCCGGATCGCCCGCGCCGCGGCCCGCCTCGGCATCCCACGCGAGCTGGGCGCCTACGACACCCTGTACTGGCCCACGCTGGGCCCCGCCGTCTACCGCATACCGCCGCCGCGCCCGAGCGGCCTGGCCGCCGCCATCACCGAGGCCGCCGTCGAGTCGACCTGGTACCACCCGCACCGCTACGGCACCGTCACGGCCGTCGTCGAGGCACCGATGTGGGGCGTGCCCGCCGTGGAGGACGCCGCGCCGCCCGCCGACCCCGACGCGGCGCTGCGGGTCATCAGCGGCGCCCTCCGTCATGACACCCGGTTGCTGAAACGAATCCTCAAGCGGCTTCGCCCTCATGTCCCCGGCACCGCGGACGCCGCCCGGCTGCTCGCCCCCGTCGGCGACTACCTGCTCGTCTGCCCCGGTCTCGCGGACGCCTGGGACCCCGACACCGCCGACCGCGCCCATCCGCTGCCGCCGCTGAGCACCGCCCACCTGACCGCCCTGCACATCGCCGGACGGCGGCTCGCGCTGCGCACCGCGGGACTGCTGCACCAGCTCGCCAGGGACACCGGACGCGACGCCGCCGCCGTCCGGCCCGAGCTGGACCGGCTGCTCGACCAGTGGTGCGCCGACCTCCGCGACGGCCGCGGCGCCCGCTGGATCCCCCTCCCGCACCAGGTGGAGTACCAGAGCCGGGTGGTCCTCGCCGCGTTCGAACTGGCCGTACGGGGCGCCTCCGACAGCTCCCGAACGGGTGAGCCGGGGTGGGGTTCGGAGCCCGTCGTGCCGATGCACGGGGAATGACGTACACCACCACCACGGCGCGCGCGGTACGCGGCGGTCTGCTGGCCGCCGCCGCCCTCCTCACCCTCGGCGCGGCCCCCGCCCCCCACGCGGGGGACTGGCTCCACCTGACGCTCACCCAGGGCGACGACCGGTCCGGCGACACCCGCGGCACCCTGCTGCTGTGCGACCCGCCGCAGGGCCACGCGCGCGCCGCCGAGGCGTGCGGGCAACTCGCCGCGGTGGACGGCGACATCGACCGGATCCCGGCGCGGGACGACTACTGCACGATGGTCTACGCGCCGGTGACCGCGCACGCGCGGGGGCGGTGGCACGGCCGCCCGGTCGAGTACCGGGGGACGTTCGCCAACCCGTGCGAGCTGAGCGCGCGTACGGGGGCGGTGTTCGCGTTGGGGGAGGGGTGAGGGCGGCGGGCTCCGGGGGAGTGCGCCTACCCGGCCCGCTCGCGGGCGCGTAGGGCGGTCGCGACGACCGTGTGGGACTGGTGCTCCACCTGGTGCTCCAGCGGCACCCAGCGGGCCTGGAAGCGCTCGGCGAAGGCGTCGCTCCACGTGGTCACCAGCCGCTCGAGACGCGGCGCCGCCCGGTCCTCGGTGCGGCGCAGCGCCCGCAGCAGCATCGCCGCCGCCCGCAGCGGCAGCCGCCGCGCGAAGGCGTCCACGCTGCCGACGTAGGCGACGGAGCGCCCCGTGGGCGGCGCGTGCGTCCAGTCGGAGACCAGCCCCGGCACCAGGCCGAGCGCCCAGCGGGCGGCCCGCGGCAGCGGCCCGTCCAGGGCGTCGAGGCGGGTGCCCGCCTCGGCGAGCGCCCGCTCCACTTCCCGCGCGTCCCCGCGAAGTCGGCGCGCCAGCTGCCGCAGGGCGAGCGCCGGGGCCGGATGCGGGGCGGGGTCGTCGACCAGGTCGCTCGCCCACATCGGCACCTCGACGACCGCGGTCAGACCGCCGTACCGGTGCACGTGGCACCAGGTGCTGTGCCGGGCGTCGTCCGGCAGGCTCGGGTACGGCACGCGCGGGTCCGCCTCCGGCATGACGTGCACGCCGGGTCCGGAGACCGGCCAGTGCGCGGCGTCCGAGGCGCCGGTCTCCACCGGTATGCGCAGCCGGGCCGCCGACCTGGCGAAGGGTTCCGCGAGGCCGGGCACGTCCTTGGTGAGCTGCACCCAGCTGCCGCCCAGGTCCGTGCCGTGCAGGGTGACCTGGAGGTAGGGGCGCAGCTCGTCGATGACGCCGGTCAGGGCGCGGGTCTCGGGCGGCAGCCGGTCGGGCGGGAGCACGGAGGGGGACCACTCGGGCTGCTCGGCGCTGACGGGGCGGTAGAAGCCGAGGTGGTAGTCGAGCAGGCTGCGGGGCGCCGGGGTGCGGTGCAGGCTCGCCCCGTCGGGGTCGGCGCACAGCAGGAAGTGCCAGGACGTCCCGGTCCGCAGGACCCGCTCGTGCAGCACCCGCTCGGCCAGGGCGAGGAGGGTGGGACCGCCGGTCGGCTCGTTCGCGTGCGCCCCCGCGACGACCAGCACGGCACGCCGGGCGCGGCCCACCGACAGCAGGTGCAGGGGTCTGCCCGCGCGGGACGCGCCGACCTGTCTGAGAGCGCAGAGGCTCGGCTGCTGAGCGGCCAACGTGCGGGCGCACGCGAGGAGTTGGGGTACGCAGGGATAGCGCGGCTCCAGCAGAAGACTCACCCCCGTCCGGCCCACCCGGCTTCGCACCCGCAGTACCCCACGCCCACCGCGCGCTGTCAATGACACGCCGGGGCGCCGCCCCGGGGCGCCCGGAGGCGTATCCGGCGCTTCACCAGCGACCCCGCGCCCTCGCGGGTCCCCGGAGGACCGCCCTCAGTCGCCCACCCGCTCCAGCAACGCCACCGGCAGCCGCTCGAACAGCTCCGCCACGCGCGCGTGCCCCGTGAACTCACGGCCGGGCGCCAGCGTGTCCGCCCAGCGCCCCGGCGGCAGCGGCAGCACGGTGTCGCCCCAGCCGCCCGCCTCCGCCAGCCGCAGGGAGAGCCGGGTCACCGCCGTGAGGGCCGCCCCGGAGCGGACGAAGGCGAGGCAGTGCGCCGCGGCGGGACCCTCGGCCGTGACGGGGGTGTACGTCGCCGCGTCGCCGAAGAGGCCCGGCCGCCGCCCGCGCAGCCCCAGCGCGGCCCGCGTCACCGCACCCTTCGCACCCGTGTCGCCCGGCGGGAAGGACACCGGCCGCCGGTTGTCCGGGTCGACCAGCGCCCGGTACTCGCCCTCCGTGCCCTGGTACAGGTCCGGCACGCCCGGCATCGTCAGCTGGACCAGGGCCGTGCCCAGCACGTTGGCCCGGACATGCGGCTCCAGCGCCTCCCGCAGCGCGGTCACGTGGCCGCCCGCCGCCCCGCACGGCCCCGCCGCGACGAACGCCGCCACCGCGTCCTCGTACGGCGGCTCCTGCTCGGTCCAGCTGGTGAACAGCCCCGCCTCGCGCACATGCTTCAGCAGCGCCTGCCCCACCCGCTCCGGCGCCGCCGGGCCGAGCCCGAACACCGTCTGCCAGGCCGCCCACGCGAGCTGCGCGTCGGGTACGCCGTCACCCGCGCGGGTCACCTCCGCGAGCACGTCGGCCCACCGCGCGGGGCACTCGGTCAGCACCGCCAGCGCGGCCCGGACGTCCGCGCTGCGCTTGGTGTCGTGGGTGGAGGCGACCGTCCCGGACAGCGGCCAGTCGCGCTGCACGCGCGCGCAGTACGCGTGGAACTCCTCCGGCGGGACGGCGGGCCGCCCCGGGTTCCCGCCCACCTCGGTCGCCGACAGCAGCGGCACGTACCGGTAGAACGCCGTGTCCTCCACGGACTTCGCCCGCAGCGCCGACGCGGTCTGCGCGAACCGGGTGCGGAACTCCGTCTGCGCGGGCCCCTCCCCGTACCGCCCCAGCAGCAGCCCCCGTACGACGTCCACCGCGCCCGCCTCCTCGGGCACCGTGAACGCCAGCCGCGCCTCCGCAGCCGCCTCCTCCGTCAGGACGGTCGCCGGGTCGACGGAGGTGTACGGCCGGTACACCTCCAGGCGGACCAGCAGCTCGCGCAGCGCCGCGTGCAGCGCCCACGGCGCCCGGTCGCGCAGGGCGGGGTCGGGGGAGGTGGCGCAGAGCCGGTCCGCCACCCGCGTGAGCCGGTCCACCTCGGCGGCCAGCTCGTGCTCCAGGACCCGGTACGCCGCCCGCCGCACCGTCGCCTCCCAGTGCCCGCCCCGGTCCGTCTGCGGCGCCGCGAAGCGCCGGTACTGGCCGAGGAGTTCCCCGGCGCCCGCGGGGTCCGTGAACACCCCGTCGACGTGCCGCAGGGCGTCGTAGCCCGTGGTGCCCGCGACCGGCCAGGCGGCGGGCAGCCGCTCCCCGTCGGCGAGGATCTTCTCCACGACCGTCCACCGGCCCCCGGTCGCCTCGTGCAGCCGCAGCAGGTACGCGTCCGGGTCGGCGAGCCCGTCGGGGTGGTCGACGCGCAGCCCGTCGACGACGCCCTCGCGCAGCAGCTGGAGGATCTTGGCGTGGGTGGCGTCGAAGACCTCCGGGTCCTCCACCCGCACCCCGATCAGCTCGGAGATGCTGAAGAACCGCCGGTAGTTCAGCTCGGTGCGCGCCAGCCGCCACCACACCGGCCGGTACCACTGCGCGTCCAGCAGCTGCGGCAGCGGCAGGTCCTCGGTGCCCTCGCGCAGCGGGAAGGCGTGGTCGTGGTAGCGCAGGACGTCCCCGTCGACGCGCAGGGCGCCGGTCTCCTGGCCGAGCGGCCCGCCGAGCACCGGCAGCAGCACCTGCCCGCCCCGCGCCTCCCAGTCGATGTCGAACCACCGCGCGTACGGCGACTTCGGGCCCTCCCGCAGCACCTCCCACAGGGCCGGGTTGTGGCGCGGGGCCATCGCCATGTGGTTGGGCACGATGTCCACCACCAGACCGAGGCCGTGCTCCCGCGCGGTGGCCGCCAGCGCCCGCAGCCCGTCCTCGCCGCCCAGCTCGCCCCGCACGCGCGCGTGGTCGACGACGTCATAGCCGTGCCCCGACCCCGGCACGGCCTCCAGGACCGGCGACAGGTGCAGGTGCGACACGCCGAGCGAGGCCACGTAGGGCACGGCCGCCGCGGCGGCCGCGAACGGGAACTCCGGCTGGAGCTGGAGCCGGTAGGTGGCCGTGGGCACGGCGGGGTCACGTCGCTCAGGTGTCATGGAGTGTCACGTACCCGCCCCGCCGCCTTTCGTGTCACCACCCCGGCGCCCGCCCCCTCCACTGGCCCACGCGAGCGCCCCGCGCGGGCGGTCCCGCGCGGGGCGTCCCGGCCGTCTCAGGCGGGCCGCTGGAGGACCGTCAGGCTCCGGTCCAGCAGGGTCAGCCGGTCTCCGGCGGCCACCTTCGGGCCGGTGCCCGGCGGTACCCCGTCCGTGCGGGCGGTGTCGACGACGACCTGCCACTGGCGGCCGTGGTTGACCGGCACCACGAACTCCAGCGGCCGGGGCGCGGCGTTGAACATTATCAGGAAGGAGTCGTCGGTGATGCGCTCCCCGCGCGCCCCGGGCTCGGAGATCGCGTTGCCGTTGAGGAACACCGACAGCGCCGACGCCCGCGCCGACTCCCAGTCCCGCTGGGTCATCTCCTTCCCCTCGGGGGTGAACCAGGCGATGTCGGACAGCTCGTCGTGGGTGCCCTCCACGGGACGCCCGTGGAAGAACCGGCGGCGCCTGAGGACCGGGTGGTCCTTGCGCAGCCACACCATCGCCCGCACGAAGTCCCGCAGCCCCGGCACGTCGACCCCGTCCGGGAACCCCACCTCGTCGGGGGACGGCCACCGCACCCACGCCAGCTCGCTGTCCTGGCAGTAGGCGTTGTTGTTGCCGTGCTGGGTGCGCGCGAACTCGTCCCCGTGGCTGATCATCGGCACGCCCTGGGACAGCATCAGCGTGGCGAGGAAGTTGCGCATCTGGCGGGCGCGCAGCTCCAGCACGGCCGGGTCGTCGGTGTCGCCCTCCACACCGCAGTTCCAGGACCGGTTGTGGCTCTCGCCGTCGCGGTTGTCCTCCCCGTTGGCGTGGTTGTGCTTGTCGTTGTACGACACCAGGTCGTGCAGGGTGAAGCCGTCGTGGCAGGTGACGAAGTTGATCGAGGCGAGCGGTCGTCGCCCGTCGTCCTGGTACAGGTCGGAGGAGCCGGTCAGCCGGGAGGCGAACTCCGCGAGCGCGCGCGGTTCGCCCCGCCACAGGTCCCGTACGGTGTCGCGGTACTTGCCGTTCCACTCGGTCCACAGCGGCGGGAAGTTGCCCACCTGGTAGCCGCCCTCGCCCACGTCCCACGGCTCGGCGATCAGCTTCACCTGGGAGACCACCGGGTCCTGCTGCACCAGGTCGAAGAACGACGACAGCCGGTCCACCTCGTGGAACTGCCGGGCCAGGGTGGCCGCGAGGTCGAAGCGGAACCCGTCGACGTGCATCTCGGTGACCCAGTAGCGCAGCGAGTCCATGATCAGCTGGAGCACGTGCGGGGACCGCATGAGCAGCGAGTTGCCGGTCCCGGTGGTGTCCATGTAGTAGCGCGGGTCGTCCGCCAGCCGGTAGTACTGCGGGTTGTCCAGGCCCCGGAACGACAGCGTCGGACCGAGGTGGTTGCCCTCGGCGGTGTGGTTGTAGACCACGTCGAGGATGACCTCGATGCCCGCCTCGTGCAGCGCCCGCACCGCCGACTTGAACTCCAGCACCTGCTGCCCGCGGTCGCCCCAGGAGGCGTAGGCGTTGTGCGGCGCGAAGAAGCCGATGGTGTTGTAGCCCCAGTAGTTGGCCAGGCCCATGTCGACCAGGCGGTGGTCGTTGACGAACTGGTGTACGGGCATCAGCTCCAGCGCGGTCACCCCGAGCCCGGTGAGGTGCTCGATGACCGCCGGGTGCGCGAGCGCCGCGTAGGTGCCGCGCAGCTCCTGCGGCAGCCCCGGGTGGCGCATCGTCAGCCCCTTGACGTGCGCCTCGTAGATCACCGTCTCGTGGTACTCGGTACGGGGCCGCCGGTCGTCGCCCCAGTCGAAGTACGGGTTCACCACGACCGACGTCATGGTGTGCGGGGCCGAGTCCAGGTCGTTACGGCGCTCGGGGGCGCCGAAGTGGTAGCCGTAGACCTCCTCGCCCCACTGGACCTCCCCGCTGATCGCACGCGCGTACGGATCGAGCAGCAGCTTCGCGGAGTTGCAGCGCAGCCCGCGCTCGGGGGCGTACGGGCCGTGCACGCGGTAGCCGTACCGCTGCCCGGGCATGACGCCCGGCAGATAGGCGTGCCGCACGAACGCGTCACTCTCCCGCAGTTCCACCGCCGTCTCCGAGCCGTCGTCGTGCAGCAGACACAGCTCTACTCGGTCCGCGCTCTCCGAGAAGACCGCGAAGTTGGTACCGGCGCCGTCGTACGTGGCGCCGAGTGGATATGCCTCTCCAGGCCAGACCTGCATGGATACGACTCTTCCAGGTGTCCCGCGCCCCGGGTGGCGCCTTGGCTTCGAGTCTCCCCCAAAGTGAGGGAACCACCCCTGTCCCGCGCCCCTCTTACGGGTCGCCCCGCGCATACGCCGTATGCCACGACCTCGGGGCGGACACGTACTCCCGTCAGACCAACGCGGAGTAGGGGGAAGATGTGCGCAGAGCAGTGCACCGCCATCTCGGGAAGATAGTGGCCGGAGCGGCCATCGCGGTGGCGGGAACCGCCGTGATGGCCGCCGTCACGCTGCCGGGCACGGCGGACGCCGACGACACCACGAGAGCCGCCACGGGCGGCCGGACAGCCGAAGGGACGGGTCCCGGCCAGGGACGGACGACGGCGCCTCCAGCCGTCGTCGAGGAGGCACCACCGGAGGGCGAGACCGGCACAGGCGGCGACCCGCTGACCGACGACGAGACCGAACGCGTCGTGGACATCGCCCTGAACCGCCAGCTCCGCGCCACCGCGGAGGACGTCGACGGGGACCGCGGTCCGCAGCGCCTCGGCGTCGAACTCGCCGAACCGGAACCGGGCGAACTCGACACCCCGGACGCGCCCCGGCGCGCCGACGTCACGTTCTACGACTACGCCGACGACGCCCTCGTCACCCGGACCGTCAACCTCGACACCGGCGAGGTCGAGCGGACCGCGACCCAGCGGGGCGTCCAGCCACCGGCGACCCGCGAGGAGAACACCGAGGCCGCCCGGCTGCTGATCGCCGACCCGCTGGGCGCGGGCCTGCGGGCCGACTACCGGGACGCCACCGGGAAGGAACTCACCTCACCGGACCAGCTGCTGCTGAACGCCATGGTCTACAAGGCCACGCCGGGCGCCCGGCCCGCCGTCCTCGACGACTGCGGCACGCACCGCTGCGTACGGCTGTTCCCGAAGGTGCGCAACGGCCCGTGGGTCGACGCCCGGGACTTCGTCATCGACCTGAGCGCGCACCGGGTCGCCCGCCTCGACCGTGGCTGACCCGGCCCTCGCGATCCGGTCCACTTCTCCCACCCACTCCTTGTAGGAGTCACTTCACCATGCCCCAGTCCGTCATACCCAAGAAGGACACCCGCGGCCGTACCCGGACCGTCGGCGCGGCCGTCGCCCTGGCCGCCCTCGCCGCCGGTGCCGCCACCGGCGCCGGACCGGCCGCCGCCCGCCCCGCGCAGAACCCGGCGGCGGCGCCCGCCGCGGCGGCCGACTGCGGCGCCGCGCACCGCATCGAGCAGAAGCTCAGCACCGGCACCACCTGGCGCATGTGCTGGCGCTACCACAAGGACGCCGGGCTCACCCTGGCGGACGTCTCCTACCAGCCGCCCGGCGAGACCAGCCCCATCAAGGTCCTCTCCAGCGCGAGACTCGGCCAGATCCACGTCCCCTACGACGACGGCCAGAACGAGTACCAGGACCTCACCCAGGCGGGCTTCGCCCAGGGCCTGATGGACCTGAAGCCCTCCGAGTGCCCCGGCGGCACCCTGAAGACGGTGAAGGTCCCCAACGCCTGGGACCCCAGCCGTGAGCGGGTCAAGGGCCTGTGCACCACCACCCGCTCGCGCGGGCACGCCTACCGGATGCAGGGCGACAGCGCGAACAAGGTCTACCAGAAGCAGGGCAAGGACCTGCTGGTCTACACCGTCAACCAGACCGGCTGGTACGAGTACATCACCGAGTGGCGCTTCCAGGACGACGGCACCATCTCCATGAACGTCGGCGCCACCGGCTCCCTCTCCCCGTTCGACTACGACGCCGGGGACGGCCGCGGCTGGCCCCTCGGCAAGGGCGCCAAGGACTACGCCACCAGCCACGCGCACAACGTCTTCTGGCGGCTGGGCTTCGCCCTGGACGGCTCCTCCAAGGGCCGCGTCGAGCAGTACGACTCCAAGGTCACCCCGCCCGCGCGCGGCGGCGAGGGCCCCCGCAACACCACCACCCGCACCAGGGTCACCCACGAACTCGCCGGGGACGCCAGGAACATGCGCTGGTGGCGCATGGTCAGCGCCACCGGCAAGAACAAGGACGGCCACAAGCGGTCGTACGAGATCGTCCCCGGCCCCTCCGCCAAGTACCCCGGCCGCGCCTACACCCGGCACGACGTCTACTTCACCGAGTACGACAAGTGCGAGCAGTTCGCCAGCGACAACCTGGGCGCCTGCCCCGCCGGGCACGGCAAGTCCGTGGACAAGTGGGTCGACGGACAGCGGCTGAAGCGGCCCGTGGTCTGGGTGAACGTCGGCTTCCACCACATCGCCCGCGACGAGGACCAGCAGCCCATGCCCGTCCACTGGCAGGGCTTCACGCTCGCCCCGCGCGACGTCACCGCTATGAACCCGCTCACTCCCGCGGAGCTGGCCGACCAGAACGGGGGCCCCGAAAACGGTAGTTGAGCAACGACCCTGCGCATCCTGCTGCACCGCCGACCGCTCCCGGAGTACCCTTCCTTGATCGTTGAGACTGGGGAGTGCCCGGGGGAGCGGAAGGCGGTGCGCGGGTGGGCTCGGGAGGGCTGGAGCTGCCCCCTGGTGACGAGGGTCACGAGGGGCACTCCACAGACGTCCCGCCCGGCACGGTGTCGCTGGCCCGGCCGATGGAGACCCACTCCATCGGCCCGGAGCTGGACTGGGACGCCGAAGCCTGGCACGAAGTGCGCACCCGCGCCCAGCGCGCGGGCCGGGCCTACATCTGGCTGAACCTCGTCGAACAACGGCTCCGCGCGGTCGTGGCCGCCGTACTGCGCCCGATCTACGAGCCCGTCCACGGCGACGAGTGGGTGGTCGCCGCGGCCGGACCGGCCGGACAGGAGTGGGTGCAGCGCGCGGTCGCGGTCCGCGAGGTCAGCCGCCGCAAGGGCTATCTGCTCGACCCGGCCGACGACAACGTCCTCAGCTTCCTCACCCTGCCCCAGCTGCGCGAGCTGATGGTGCAGCACTGGCCGTGCTTCGAGCCGTACGTCGACGACCGCCGCGACGTCGAACTCGCCCTGGACGAGCTGGAGGTCACCCGCAACGTCGTCTCCCGCAACCGGGCCCTGTCCGAGGCCGTGCTCGCCCAGGCGGAACGCGCCTCTGCCCGGCTCCTGGAGATCCTCGGCGCCGGCAGCGACGTGCCCTCCGCCCGCCGGCTGCCGGTCGACGCGGTGGAGGACCTGGTGGGCGACCGGTACGCCGACGTGGTCGCCGTCCACCCGGACCGGGTGCGGCTGCTGCGGCAGTTCCCCGCCGAGGACATCTTCGACGGCGCCCGCCGCATCGACGCCTTCGGCATCGGCCTCAACCTGCTCGTGCAGAACTTCTCCGGCCGCCGCCTGGTCCGCCTCGCGGAGGCGGGCTGCCGGGCCCGCCTGCTGTTCCTCAACCCGGCCTCCAGCGCGGTCAAGCGCCGGGAACGCGAACTCGGCATCAAGCGGGGCGAACTGAGCCGCGCGGTGGAGATGAACATCCTCCACATGCGCCGCGTCCGCGCCCGGCTGCGCGACCCGGACGCCTTCCAGATCCAGGTCTACGACGAGACCCCGCGCTGCACCGCCTACCTGGTCGACGGCGACGGCTCCGACGGCATCGCGGTCGTCCAGTCCTACCTGCGCCGCTCCCGGGGGATGGAGGCCCCGGTCCTGGTCCTGCGGAGCGGCACCAAGGTGGTCAGACCGGGCGACCAGCACGCCATGGGAGAGACGGGACTGTTCACCACCTACCGGGAGGAGTTCGAGGTGACGTGGGCGGATTCACGCCCTGTGTCCTGAAACGCGGCGCTGCTCACCCCTGATCGGAAGCCGATCCTCCGATTGTCAGTGGCCCATGGCAAGGTGGAGATCACTGGGGGAGAGCACCACCAAGAAGGGGGGCCACCATGAGCTGGCACCGGGAACTACTGATCGGCTTCGACCTGGAGACGACGGGCACCGACCCGCACGAGGCGCGCATCGTCACGGGAGCCGTGATCGAGGTCAGGGGCGGGCAGCCCCTGGGGCGCCGGGAATGGCTCGCCGACCCCGGAGTGGAGATCCCGGCCGACGCGGTCGCCGTCCACGGCATCAGCAACGAGCGCGCGGCCACCGAGGGCCGCCCCGCCGACCAGGTCGCCGACGCCATCGCCGACGTCCTCGTGGGCTACTGGAAGACGGGCGTCCCGGTCGTCGCCTACAACGCGGCCTTCGACCTGACCCTGCTCGCCGCCGAACTGCGCCGCCACGCCCTGCCGTCCCTGCGCGACCGCCTGGGCGGCCTGGATCCCGCGCCCGTCATCGACCCGTACACCATCGACCGCCAGGTGGACCGCTACCGCCGCGGCAAGCGCAACCTCGAAGCGGTCTGCGCCGAGTACGGCATCACCCTCGACACCGCCCACGACGCCACCGCGGACGCCCTCGCCGCCGCCCGCCTGGCCGGTGCGATAGCCGCCCGCCACCCCAAGATCGCCTCCCTCGGCCCGGCGGACCTGCACCGCCGCCAGATCGAGTGGTCCGCGCGGTGGGCGGCGGACTTCCAGGGCTTCCTGCGCCGCAAGGGCGAGACGGGGGCGGTGGTCGACGGGACCTGGCCGCTGCGGGAGTTGGCGGGGGAGCGGGCCTGAGGTCGGGCGTCCTCAGAACGGATACCACCGCACCGTCACGTCCCCGTCCCGTAGGGATGCCACCCGGCGCCGGAACTCCGTCCGGGCCTTGGGGTGGTCGGGGGCGTGCTGGGCGACCCAGGCGCAGCTGGCCGTTTCGCGGGCGCCGCGTAGGACGTCCCAGCCGTTCCAGTCGCGGACGTCCCAGCCGTAGGTCGTGGTGAAGGAGTCGTAGGCCGCGGCCGGCAGGCCGTAGCGGTCGCGGGAGAGGGCCATCACCACCAGGTCGTGTTCGCGCAGGTCGGCGGAGAAGGTCTCCAGGTCGACCAGGACGGGGCCGTCCGGCCCGACGTGGACGTTGCGGGGGAGCGCGTCGCCGTGGATCGGGCCCGGGGGGAGGTGGGGGGTCAGCGCCGCCGCGGCTGCCGCGAAGCCGTCCCGGCGGTCGCGCAGGTAGGCGGCGTCCGCCGCGTCGACGGCGTCACCGGCGAGGCGGAGCCACCGTTCGACGCCGCTCAGCAGGTCGCGGGGCGGCAGTCCCAGGGTGGGGTCCGGTGGGGTCGGCAGGGCGTGGACCAGGCGTAGCAGCTCCGCGAGGTCCCGGGGTTCCGCCGTCCGTACGGCGTCCGGCAGGCGGTGCCAGACGGTGACCGGGTGGCCTTCGGCGAGCGTCGCCTCGTCGGCCGCCGCCCTGACCGCGGGGACGCCCGCTTCCGCGAGCCAGTGGGCGACGCGCAGTTCGCGGTGGGCCCGGGCCAGGAGTTCGGTGTCCCGGCCCACCTTGACGACCAGGTCACCGGCGGCGAACACCGCGTTCTCGCCGAGGGCGAGCAGCCGGGCCTCCCGCGCCGTCGCGGCGGGCAGCACCTCCGCCGCGGTCAGCGCGTACCGCGCGCGTGCCTCGTCCATCGTGCGCCTCCGGGGGGTCGGGTCGTGCGGTCGCTGGCTAGTTTCGCATTCGCGCAGGTGGGGGTGGGGAGCGAGGATTGCACTAGACGAGACGTGTCGTCTCGTCTAGGGTGTTCGGCATGACAACTCCCGCGCATCCCGCGCATATCGCCATGTTCTCCATCGCCGCCCACGGGCACGTGAACCCGAGCCTGGAGGTCGTCCGTGAGCTGGTGGCGCGCGGGCACCGGGTGACGTACGCGATCCCGCCCGCCTTCGCCGAGAAGGTCGCGGAGACCGGTGCCGAGGTGAGGACCTGGCGGTCGACCCTGCCCGGACCCGACGCCGACCCGGAGGCGTGGGGCTCCACACTGCTGGACAACGTGGAGCCGTTCCTCGACGACGCGATCCAGGCGCTGCCGCAGCTCGTCGCCGCGTACGAAGGCGACGAGCCCGATCTCGTGCTGCACGACATCACCTCCTACCCGGCCCGGGTCCTCGCCCACCGCTGGGGCGTGCCCGCGGTCTCCCTCTCTCCCAACCTGGTCGCCTGGGACGGCTACGAGCAGGAGGTCGGGGAGCCGATGTGGGAGGAGCCGAAGAAGACCGAACGGGGCCGGGCCTACTACGCCCGCTTCGAGGGCTGGCTGGCGGAGAACGGGATCACCGAGCACCCCGACTCCTTCGTGGGCCGCCCCGCCCGTTCCCTGGTGCTCATCCCCAGGGCGCTCCAGCCGAACGCCGACCGGGTCGACGAGCGGGTCCACACCTTCGTCGGCGCCTGCCAGGGCGACCGCGCCGCCGAGGGGGAGTGGGCGCGGCCCCGCGACGCCGAGAAGGTGGTGCTGGTCTCGCTGGGGTCGGCGTTCACCAAGCAGCCCGGCTTCTACCGGGAGTTCGTGCGGGCCTTCGGCGAGCTGCCGGGGTGGCACACCGTGCTCCAGGTCGGTCGATATGTCGACGCGAGTGAGCTGGGTGACCTGCCCGCGAGCGTGGAGGTGCGGTCGTGGGTGCCGCAGCTCGCCGTGCTCCGGCAGGCCGACCTGTTCGTCACGCACGCGGGGGCGGGGGGCAGCCAGGAGGGCCTGGCCACGGCCACGCCGATGATCGCCGTACCGCAGGCCGTGGACCAGTTCGGCAACGCGGAGATGCTCCAGGGGTTGGGCGTCGCCCGGTATCTCCCGAAGGAGGAGGCCACGGCGGAGCGTCTGCGTGAGGCCGCGCTGGCGTTGGTCGACGCGCCGGAGGTGGCGGGGCGGCTGAAGGCGATTCAGGCGGAGATGGCCGCGGAGGGGGGTACCCGGCGGGCGGCGGACCTGATCGAGGCGGAGTTGTCCGGTGGGGGCGGTCGCTGAGGGGGCGGTGGAGTACGTCGCCGTCCGCGGGTGGGGGGTGGCTGGTCGCGCAGTTCCCCGCGCCCCTGGGGCATACAGTCGCCCGCACCCTGGAACGGGTGCGGGCGCCTGCCGTGTCGGGGTGGCCCGGGGTCAGACTCCGACCCGTTCGCCTTCCTCCTCTACCGCCGGGGGCTGTTCGCCCGCGACCGCGTCCGCCGACTCGTCGTGGGTCAGGTCCGGGAGGCGGTGGAGCCACTTCGGGAGGTACCAGTTGCGTTCGCCGAGGAGGGCCATGACCGCCGGGAGCAGGACGCCGCGGATGATCGTCGCGTCGATCAGGACGGCCGCGGCGAGGCCGACGCCCATCTGCTTCATGGACTGCATGGACAGGGTGCCGAAGATCGCGAAGACGGCGACCATGATGACGGCGGCGCTGGTGACGACGCCCGCCGTGGTGACCACGCCGTGGGCGATCGCGTCCTTCGTCGTGCGGCCGCGCAGCCGCGCCTCGCGGATCCGGGAGACCACGAACACGTGGTAGTCCATGGACAGGCCGAACAGGATCACGAAGAGGAACAGCGGCAGCCAGCTGACGATCGCGCCCACGCCCTCCGCGCCCACCAGCGACGCGCCCCAGCCGTGCTGGAAGACGGCGACGAGGATGCCGTACGCCGCCCCCACCGAGAGCAGGTTCAGCACGATGGACGTGATCGCGACGGTCAGGGAGCGGAAGGACAGCAGCATCAGCAGGAAGGCGAAGACGACCACGAAGACGAAGACCGGGACGACGGAGCCGACGAGCTGGTCGTTGAAGTCCTTGGAACCGGCGACCTGTCCGGTGATCGGGGCGTCCACGCCGTCCACCCGGCCGAGGGTGGCGGGCCGCACGTCGTCGCGCAGCTTGTCCAGGCTCTCGCCCGCCTTGTCCAGGTCGGAGCCGCCGACCAGCGGGACGTAGACGAAGGCGACGTTCTGCTCGTCGTGGGTCTTGATCTCGACCGGGCCGCGGGAGGCACCCGAACTGATCGCCCGCTCCCGGAAGTCGGCGAGCGCGGAGCGCACCTCCGGGGCGTTGATGTCGTCGGCCTTCACGATCACCTCGGCGGGGTCGGAGCCGCCGGGGAAGGCGTCGTTGACGCGGTTGTAGGTCTGCACGATGGACAGCGAGTCACCGAACTCCTGGTCCAGGGTGAGGTTCTGCGTCTTCATGCCGACCGCGGGCGCGGCGATCGCCAGGAGCGCACCGGCCGCGACGACCACGGCGAGCACCGGCCGGGCGAGTACGCCCTTCAGCACGGCGCCCCAGAACCGGCTCTCGCCACTGCTCTTGCCGGGGCCCGTGCCGTTCTTGCGGCCGCGGCGGCGCAGGAACGGGATACGGCCCTTCTCCACCCGCTCGCCCAGCAGCGACAGCAGCGCGGGCAGCACGGTCACCGAGCCGACCATGGCGACCGCGACGACCATCAGCGAGGCCAGGCCCATCGCCTCGAACTCGGCGAGCCCGGTGAACAACATGCCCGCCATCGCCACGCACACCGTGACACCGGAGACCACGACGGCCCGGCCACTGGTCGCGGCGGCGATCCGCAGGGCGGTCTGCGCGTCCCGGCCCGCCTCGCGCTCCTCACGCTCACGGCGCAGGTAGAACAGGCAGTAGTCGACACCGACGGCCAGACCGACCAGCAGCATCACGGAGTTGGCGGTGTCGCTCATCGGCATGACGTGGCTGACGATGCCCATCAGGCCCATGGTCGCCATGATCGCGGTGACGGCGAGCAGCACCGGCAGCAGCGCCGCCACCAGCGCGCCGAACGCGATGAGGAGGATGCCGAGGGCCACCGGGACGGCGGAGTACTCGGCCTTCTGGAAGTCGTCCCCGAAGGCGTCGTCGAACGTCTTCATCATGCTGGCGCCGCCGATCTCCTCGATCCGCAGCGACCCGTGGTCCTTCTGGACGCCCTCGACGGCCTTCAGCACGGGCTCCACCCGCTCACCGGCGGTGTCCGACTCCCCGCGTATGTCGAACTGCACCAGCGCGCTGCGCCCGTCCGCGGAGATCGTCCGGGTGTCGTACGGCGACTGGATGTCGGCGGCGGCGTCCGTGGCGCCGACCGCCTCGATCACCGCGTCGACCGCGGCGCGGAACTCCGGGTCGGTGGCCTTGACCCCGGCGTCCTTGGCCTGGATCAGTACGGTCTCACTGGCCGGTTCCTCGATCCCGGCGTCCTCGATGATCTTCGCGGCGGTGTGGGTCTCGCCGGGCAGCTGGTCGCTGTCCTTGACGTCGACGCGGCCCGCCGCCGAGCCGAGCCCCATCGCCAGCACGACGAAGAGCACCCAGATGCCCACCGCCGCCCACCGGTGCCTGGCGCTCCAGCCGCCAGCCCGCGCGGCGAACCCCCGCACGCGTGTTTCTCCGTTCCCCATCACGGGATGCCCCTCGTCGCGCGGTGGCAGCCCCCTGCCGCCACCTTCCGCTATTGAAGGTAGGGGCCCGACAAAGCCGTCTCGTCGTACTGCCTGGTGAAAGCGCGGAGGCCCACCGTCCTCCCGACGGCCCCCCGCCCCTCCCCTCTGGGGAGGACAACGGCCCCTTACATCTATCCGAGGTCTCGGGGAGTGATCTCGGGGGTAGGGTTCCCGTGAGCCCCCACACCAGGGCGGATGCCGTGCCCGCCCCCACGGGGCACGGCGGCCGTCCTAGGGTGTGGGGGTGACCCACACCTATGCGGCGCTGCTGCGCGGGATCAACGTCGGCGGCAAGAAGGTCCCGATGGCCGAGCTGCGCACCCTGATGGAACGCCTCGACGGCTACGACGCGGTACGCACGTACCTCCAGAGCGGCCAGGCCGTCTTCACCGCCGACCACGGCGACGAGGACTCCCTCGCCGCGGAACTCACCGAGGCCATCGGGAAGCACTTCGGCTTCGGCGTCGACGTCCTCGTCCGCGACCACGCCTACCTCGCGGCGATCGCCGACGCCTGCCCCTTCCCGGCCGCCGACCTGGAGCCCAGACAACTCCACGTCACCTACTTCTCCGCGCCCGTCGGCCCCGACCGGTTCGCGGAGATCGACCAGAGCGCCTACCTCCCCGAGGAGTTCCGACTCGGCGACCGCGCCCTCTACCTCCACGTCCCCGACGGCCTCGGCCGCTCCAGGCTCGCCGAACAACTGGCCAGGCCCCGCCTCACCAAGGGCCTCGTCGCCACCAGCCGCAACTGGAACACCGTACGGAAGCTGGTGGAGATGACCGCCGGGTGAGCGGCGGGTCCTCAGGCGCCGATCGCCCGCAGCCCCGGGAGCCGTGCCGCCTCGTACCGCTCCAGCAGCACCCGCGCCACCTCCGGCGCCGGGCCCAGCACGTCGGCGAGGACGTCCGCGTCGGCGGCGCCGCGGGCGATGCGGTCCGGCAGGAAGCCGGGGGCCAGGACGTACGGCGCCACGGCGACGCGGGAGCAGCCGAGCGCCCGCAGCTCCCGCACGGCGTCCTCCGTGCGGGAGAACCCCGCGGGATTACCAGCGGAGGCGAACGCAGGCCGCACGGCGCACCAACCGGTGTGCCGCCACTCCCGCGCGATTGCCGCGATCACTGCGATCGCCTCCGGGTCGGTGGACCCCGCCGAGGCCAGCACGACCCCGGTCGAGGACTTGTCGCCAGGCGTCAGCCCGGCCTCGTACAGCCGCCGCTCCAGCGCGCCCAGGAGCAGCGGTGACGGGCCGAGGACGTCGGCCTGACTGATCCGCAAGTGTCGTGGCGCACCCTGGAGGACCGCTGGAACGTCGGCCTTGGCGTGGAAGGCGCGCGTGAGCAGCAGCGGCAGGGCGACGACGTCCCGCACGCCCTCGGCGGCCAGGGACTCCAGCACGCCCTGCGCGGAGGGGATGTTGAAGTCCAGGAAGCCGGTCTCCACCCGCAGACCGGGCCGCAGCGACCGCACCCGCCGCACCAGGGCGTGCACGGTCGCGGCGTGCCGGGGGTCTCGGCTGCCGTGGGCGATGACGAGGAGGACCGGTGCGTTCATGGGATGTCTCAGCTCCTCACCAGGAGACCACGGCCGCGCAGCACCCGCCGCTCCAGCGGGCTGAAGATCAGCAGGTCGATGGCGATGCCGACGACGAGGATCAGCAGGATGGCGAAGAAGACCATGGACATGCTGCTGTTGTTGCGGCCGTTCTCCAGGAGCTGGCCGAGGCCCACGCCCAGGTCGGGGGAGGAGGCGATGATCTCGGCGGCCATCAGGGAGCGCCAGGCGAACGCCCAGCCCTGCTTCAGACCGGAGACGTAGCCGGGCAGCGCGGCGGGCATCACGATGTGCCAGGTGCCCTTCAGCCCTGTGGCGCCCAGGGTGCGCCCGGCGCGCAGGAACAGCGGCGGCACCTGGTCGACGCCCGCGACCAGCCCGTTGGCGATGGAGGGGACCGCGCCGAGCAGGATGACGGCGTACATCATCTGGTTGTTCAGGCCGAGCCAGATCACCGCGGGCGGCACCCAGGCGACCGACGGCAGGGACTGCAGCCCGGACAGGACCGGGCCGATGGCCGCCCGGACGAACCGGACGCGGGCCACCAGCAGGCCCAGCGGCGTGCCGATGGCCAGCGCCATCAGGAAGCCGAGCAGCCCGCGCGAGACGGACGTCCACACGTACGCGTGGAGGGTGCCCTGGAGCCAGGCGGCGCGCAGCTCGGCCCACACGTCGGAGGGCGCGGGCAGCTTGCCGGGGTCGTCGGCGACGCCGGTGCTCACCAGCAGCTGCCAGAGGGCCAGCACCAGCAGGACGGCGACGACCGGCGGCAGCACCTTCTGGACGAGGGTGTCCCGCAGCGGGGTGCGCCGGACCTGGACGGATTCCAGGGCGTCCAGGCCCGCCTCCAGTCCGGCGAGGTCGTTGCCGTCCTTGGCGTCGGTGTCAGTGCTGGCCATGGCGGCGGATCTCCCCACGCAGTTCTTCGGTGATCGCGACGGACAGTTCGGCGACGTCGGCGTCCTCGATCCGGCGCGGGTGCGGGATGCCGACCGTCCACTGGCGGGCGACGCGGCCCGGGCGGGAGGAGAGCAGGACCACGCGTTGGGCGAGGCGGACGGCCTCGCGGACGTTGTGGGTGACGAACAGGACCGACAGTCCCGTCTCGCTCCAGATGCGGGTGAGTTCGTCGTGCAGGACGTCGCGGGTGATGGCGTCCAGGGCGGCGAACGGCTCGTCCATGAGGAGGAGTCTGCTGTCCTGGGCGAGGGCGCGGGCCATGGCGACGCGCTGGCGCATCCCGCCGGAGAGCTCGTGGACGCGTTTGCCGTGGGCGCCCTGGAGGCGGACGAGTTCGAGGAGTTCCTCGGCGCGTTCGCGGCGTTCGGTCCGGGGCAGGCCGCGCAGCCTGAGGGCGAGTTCGATGTTCTTGCCCGCGGTGAGCCAGGGGAACAGGGCGTGTTCCTGGAACATCAGGGCGGGGCGGCCGTCGGTGGTGATGGTGCCGGTGGTGGGTTGGTCGAGGCCCGCGACGAGGTTGAGCAGGGTGGACTTGCCGCAGCCGGAGGCGCCGAGGAGGGTGACGAACTCGCCGGGGGCGACATCGAGGGAGATGTCGTCGAGGACGAGCTGCCGCCCGGCCGGTCCCGCGAAGGACTTCGTTACGTGGTCGATGCGCGCGGCGTGCCCCACGGACGTGTCCGTGTCGGCGGCCTTGGCGAGGACGGTTGCCATGGTCGTCACCTCCTGGGATCTCACAGAGCTACGGGGTTAGCGGGACTGCTGGACGCCGAGCCCGGCGTCGTCGACCTCGTCTCGGCCCGCCTGCCTGAGGACCTTGTTCAGCGGGGCGAGGTCGTAGATGCCGGCGAGGTCGGGCTGTTCGAGGAGTCCGGCCCTGACGGCGTGGTCGGCCTGGGCGTCGAGGGTGGCGGCCAGCGGATCGTCGAGGAAGGTGACGGACTCCCACGCCGGGTCGACCACCTCGGCGGGCAGCTCCTTGCCGGTGTCCCGGGCGAGCTGGGCGTTGGCCGCGGCCTTCGCCTCCTCCGGGTGGGCGCCGATCCACCGGTTGGCCCTGACCGACGCCCGCAGGACGGCCTCCACGGCCTCGGGGTGCGCGTCCAGGAAGCTCTGCGACACGATCACGTTGGTGATCACGAACTTCCCGTCCGGCCACAGGTCGGCCTCGTCGAGCAGTACCTCCGCGCCCTCCGCGACCAGCTTGGACGCGGTCGGCTCCGGTACCCAGGCGCCGTCGACGGACCCGGAGCGGTACAGGTCGGGCGTGACCTTGTTGTCGGAGCGGACCACGGACACGTCGCCCTTGCCGCTCTGCGCGTCGACCGTCCAGCCCTGCTCGCGGATCCAGTTGAGGAAGGCCACGTCCTGGGTGTTGCCGAGCTGCGGGGTGGCGATCTTCCTGCCCTTGAGGTCCTTCAGGGAGCCGATCTTCTCCGGGTCCACGACGAGCTTCACCCCGCCCGACGCCGACCCGGAGACGATCCGCAGGTTCTTCCCGCCCGCCTTGACGTAGCCGTTGACCGCCGGGGACGGGCCGATCCAGCCGATGTCGACCGAGCCCGAGTTCAGTGCCTCGATCTCGGAGGGACCGGCGTTGAAGGTGGCGTACTTCGCCTCCGTACCGCCCAGCTCCTCCTGGAACAGCCCCTGGTGGCGGCCGACCAGGGCGGTCGCGTGGGTGAGGTTCCCGAAGTAGCCGATCCGGACCGAGTCCAGGCCGTCGACCTTGGCCGCCCCGGCGACGGCGCCCTCGGTGTCCGCCACGGCCTGGGAGCCGTAGCCGCAGGCCGTGGCGAGCGCCAGCAGCGGCAGGACGGCCAGCACCGCGAGGGCGCGACGCGGGACGGGGGTGGCGGGCACGGGACGGTTCCTCTCGGTGGCCCGGCTGTCACGCCCTTACCAGGGGGTCGTGGCCGGGGGGTCGGCGGCGGTACGGGGTGCGGCGCGCGGACGCGGCGCGCGGGTCACCGCGCACATCGCGCCACTCCGCCCTGTCCGCTTCCGAGGGCGCCGCTGCCGACGCGGCCGCCCTCCTTCGCGAACGTGGCGTAGTAGTCGGTTGAGTTCACGCTCAGAAGTCCCACCCGTCGTCCTCGCCGTCGTCCTTGACGGGCTCCGGGGAGGCGAAGGACTCGCCGACCATCCCGGCGGTGAGGGTGGTGCCGTCGCTGGGGTCGATCAGGATGAACGAGCCCGTGCGCCGCGAGTCGGCGTAGGAGTCGACCGGCAGCGGCTCGGCGGTACGGATCTTCACCCGGCCGATGTCGTTGGCGACCAGGTGCCCCGGGTGCGGGTGCAGCGACAGGTCGTCCAGGGTGAGCCGGGACGGGATGTCCTTGACGATCGCCTTGACCGTGCGGGTGCCGTGCTTGATCAGCACCCGGTGCCCGACCGTCAGCGGCTGGTCGGCCACGTGGCACACCGTCGCCTCCACGTCCTGCGTGGTGGGGGGCGCGTCCCTCGTCGGCACGATCAGGTCGCCGCGGGAGATGTCGATGTCGTCCTCCAGCAGGAGGGTCACCGACTGCGGCGTCCAGGCGGTGTCGACGGGCTGGCCGAGCAGGTCGATCCCCGTGACCTTCGTCGTCCGGCCGGACGGCAGCACCGTCACCGGGTCGCCGACCCGGAAGGTGCCCGCCGCGATCTGACCGGCGTAGCCCCGGTAGTCGGGGTGCTCGGCGGTCTGCGGGCGGATCACGTACTGCACGGGCAGCCGGGCGTGGCAGTGCGCCAGGTCGTGGGCGACCGGCACGGTCTCCAGGTGCTCCAGGACGGTCGGACCGGCGTACCAGTCCATGACCGACGAGGGCTCCACCACGTTGTCCCCGGCCAGCGCCGAGATCGGGATCGCGGTGACCTCGGGGACGCCCAGTTCGAGCGCGTACGCCGTGAACTCCTCGGCGATCGCGGCGAACACGGACTCCTCGTACCCGACGAGGTCCATCTTGTTGACGGCGAGCACCACGTGCGGCACCCGCAGCAGCGCGGCGATCGCGGCGTGGCGGCGGGTCTGCTCGACGACACCGTTGCGGGCGTCGACGAGGATGACCGTCAGCTCGGCGGTGGAGGCGCCGGTGACCATGTTCCGGGTGTACTGCACGTGCCCGGGGGTGTCCGCGAGGATGAACCGCCGCTTCGGCGTGGCGAAGTACCGGTAGGCGACGTCGATGGTGATGCCCTGCTCGCGCTCGGCCCGCAGCCCGTCGGTCAGCAGCGCGAGGTCGGGGGCCTCCTGCCCGCGCGAGGCGGACGCCCGCTCCACGGCCTCCAACTGGTCGACCAGGACCGACTTGGAGTCGTGCAGCAGCCGCCCGACGAGGGTGGACTTGCCGTCGTCGACGGAACCGGCGGTGGCGAACCGCAGCAGGGTGGTGGCCGCGAGTTCCTCGGGGGTGATGGACGTGATCGTGGTCATGCTTAGAAGTACCCCTCGCGCTTGCGGTCTTCCATCGCGGCCTCGGACAGCTTGTCGTCGGCCCGGGTGGCGCCCCGCTCGGTGAGGCGGGAGGCGGCGATCTCGGCGATCACCTTCTCGATGGTGTCGGCGTCGGAGTCGACGGCGCCGGTGCAGGACATGTCCCCGACCGTGCGGTAGCGGACCTGCCGCTTCTCCACGGTCTCGGCCGCCTTCGGCCCGCCCCACTCGCCCGCGGTCAGCCACATGCCGTCGCGCTGGAACACCTCGCGCTCGTGCGCGTAGTAGATCTCCGGCAGCGCGATGCCCTCGCGGGCGATGTACTGCCAGACGTCCAGCTCGGTCCAGTTGGACAGCGGGAAGACGCGGACGTGCTCGCCGGCGGCGTGGCGGCCGTTGTAGAGGTTCCACAGCTCGGGCCGCTGACGGCGCGGGTCCCACTGCGAGAACTCGTCCCGGAGCGAGAACACCCGCTCCTTCGCCCGCGCCTTCTCCTCGTCGCGGCGCCCGCCGCCGAAGACGGCGTCGAACTTCTCCGCCTGGATCTTCTCGGTCAGGGGAAGCGTCTGGAGCGGGTTGCGGGTGCCGTCCGGGCGCTCTCTCAGCACTCCCCGGTCGATGTAGTCCTGCACGGAGGCGACGTGCAGGCGCAGCCCGTGCCGCTCGACGGTGCGGTCCCGGTAGTCGAGGACCTCGGGGAAGTTGTGCCCGGTGTCGACGTGCAGCAGGGAGAAGGGGACGGGCGCCGGGGCGAACGCCTTCAGCGCCAGGTGCAGCATGACGATGGAGTCCTTGCCGCCGGAGAACAGGATCACCGGCTTCTCGAACTCGCCCGCCACCTCACGGAAGATGTGGACGGCCTCGGACTCCAGCGCGTCCAGGTGGGACAGGGCGTACGGGGTCCGCGTCCCCTCGCCCTCGTCGAGCTTGGCGGCGGTCGTCATGCCAGTCCCCTTTCGCTGAGCAGGGCGTACACGGTCGCCGCGGACTCCCGCACGGTCTGGTGCTGCGACTCGATGCGCAGGTCGGGCGTCTCGGGCTCCTCGTACGGGTCGTCTACCCCCGTCAGCCCGGTCAGTTCGCCCGCGGCCTGCTTGGCGTACAGGCCCTTCACGTCCCGCTCGCTGCACACCTCGACCGGGGTGGCGACGTGCACCTCGACGTACGGTGTGCCGTTGACGTCGTGCCGCTTGCGCACGGCGTCGCGGCTGTCGGCGTACGGCGCGATCACCGGGACGAGGGCCTTGACGCCGTTGCGGGCGAGCAGTTCGGCGACGAAGCCGATGCGCTGCACGTTGGTGTGCCGGTCCTCGCGGCTGAAGCCGAGGCCCGCCGAGACGAACTCGCGGATCTCGTCGCCGTCGAGCACCTCGACGAGGTGGCCCTCCTCGCGCAGTCGGGCCGCCAGCTCGTGCGCGATGGTGGTCTTGCCCGCGCTCGGCAGACCCGTGAGCCAGACGGTGGCTCCGGTGGTCACGTGGTTCTCCTGGGGGGTCTCGGGGATCGGGTGGGGGGCATTGTTCACCTGAGACGCGCTCGCCGTCATCCGTGCAGTCCGCACTCGGTCTTGGCCCGGCCGGCCCAGCGGCCCGCGCGCGCGTCCTCGCCCGCGAGGGTCCGGCGGGTGCAGGGGGCGCAGCCGACGGACGCGTAACCGTCCATCAGCAGCGGGTTGGTGAGGACGCCGTGCTCGGCGACGTAGGCGTCCACGTCGTCCTGGGTCCAGCGGGCGATGGGGGAGATCTTCACCTTCCCGCGCTTCTCGTCCCAGCCGACGACCGGGGTGTTCGCCCGGCTCTCGGACTCGTCGCGGCGCAGCCCGGTCGCCCAGGCGAGGTACCCCTTGAGACCCTCCTCCAGCGGCTTGACCTTGCGCAGGAAGCAGCACAGGTCGGGGTCGCGGTCGTGCAGCCTCGGGCCGTACTCGGCGTCCTGTTCGGCGACCGTCTGGCGGGGGGTGAGGGTGATGACGTTGACGTCCATCACGGCCTCGACCGCGTCGCGGGTGCCGATGGTCTCCTCGAAGTGGTAGCCGGTGTCCAGGAACACCACGTCGACGCCGGGCAGGGCGCGGGAGGCGAGGTGGGCGACGACGGCGTCCTCCATGGAGGACGTCACGCAGAAGCGCCTGCCGAAGGTGTCCGCGGCCCACTGGAGGATCTCCAGCGCGGAGGCGTCCTCCAGGTCGCGGCCCGCCCGCTCGGCGAGCGCCCGCAGATCGTCGGTCGTACGGTCTTCCTGAGCCGTCGTCGTCATGTCCCGTCGTCCCCCTGTGTGGTCTCGTGCCGCAGCCCCCGGGCCAGCAGGCCGAGGAACTTCAGCCGGAAGGCGCGGTTGCACGCCGCGCACTCCCAGGCGCCGTGGCCCTCCTCACTGGGCCGCAGGTCCTCTTCGCCGCAGTAGGGGCAGTAGAAGGGGGCCGCCCGCTCGCTCATGACAGGGCCTCCTCGGACGCGCGGGCCACCCAGGCGGCGAACCGCTCGCCCTGCTCGCGCTCCGCCTGGTAGCGCTTGAGGACCCGCTCCACGTAGTCGGGCAGCTCCTCGGAGGTGACCTTCAGACCGCGCACCTTGCGGCCGAACCCGGCCTCCAGGCCCAGCGCGCCGCCCAGGTGCACCTGGTAGCCCTCGACCTGCCGGCCCCGGTCGTCGAGGACCAGCTGGCCCTTGAGACCGATGTCCGCGACCTGGATACGGGCGCAGGCGTTGGGGCAGCCGTTGAGGTTGATGGTGATCGGCTCGTCGAAGTCGGGGATCCGGCGCTCCAGTTCGTCGATGAGCTGGGCGCCGCGCGCCTTGGTCTCGACGATGGCGAGCTTGCAGTACTCGATGCCGGTGCAGGCCATCGTGCCGCGCCGGAACGCGGACGGCCGGGCGGTGAGGTCGAGGGCCTCCAACTCCTCCACGAGGGAGTCGACCCGGTCCTCGGCGACGTCGAGGACGATCATCTTCTGCTCGACGGTGGTGCGCAGCCGGCCCGAGCCGTGCGCCTCCGCCAGCTCGGCGATCTTGGTGAGGGTGGCGCCGTCGACGCGGCCGACGCGCGGCGCGAAGCCGACGTAGTAGCGGCCGTCCCGCTGCCGGTGCACGCCGACGTGGTCGCGCCAGCGGGCCACGGGCTGCGCGGGGGCGGGTCCGTCGACGAGCTTGCGCTTCAGGTACTCGTCCTCCAGGACCTGCCGGAACTTCTCCGTGCCCCAGTCGGCGACCAGGAACTTCAGCCGGGCGCGGTTGCGCAGCCGTCGGTAGCCGTAGTCGCGGAAGATGGAGATGACGCCCTCGAAGACGTCCGCGACCTCGTCCAGCGGCACCCAGGCGCCGAGCCGGACGCCGATCTTGGGGTTGGTGGAGAGTCCGCCGCCCACCCACAGGTCGAAGCCGGGGCCGTGCTCGGGGTGGACGACCCCGACGAAGGCGACGTCGTTGATCTCGTGGGCCACGTCGAGCAGCGGCGAGCCGGAGATCGCGGACTTGAACTTGCGGGGCAGGTTCGAGAACGCCTTGTCGCCGATGATCCGGCGCTGGATCTCCTCGACGGCCGGGGAGCCGTCGATGATCTCGTCCTCGGCGATCCCGGCGACCGGGGAGCCGAGGATGACGCGCGGGGTGTCGCCGCACGCCTCGGTGGTGGACAGGCCGACGGCCTCCAGGCGGTTCCAGATCTCGGGGACGTCCTCGATCCGGATCCAGTGGTACTGGATGTTCTGCCGGTCGGTGATGTCGGCGGTGCCGCGGGCGAACTCCTGGGAGATCTCGCCGATGACGCGCAGCTGCTCGGTCGTGAGACGGCCGCCGTCGACGCGGACCCGCATCATGAAGTACTCGTCGTCCAGCTCCTCCGGCTCCAGGACGGCCGTCTTGCCGCCGTCGATGCCGGGCTTGCGCTGGGTGTAGAGGCCCCACCAGCGCATCCGGCCGCGCAGGTCGTTGGGGTCGATCGAGCCGAAGCCACGCTTGGAGTAGATCGTCTCAATGCGTGTCCGCACATTGAGACCGTCGTCGTCCTTCTTGAACTGTTCGTTGCCGTTGAGCGGGGTGAAGTGCCCCGCGGCCCACTGGCCCTCACCGCGGTGACGGCTCACCTTGCGGCGGGAAGTCGCGGCGGCAGGGTTCTGCGGGGTGGCGGCCATGGTGGATACGTCCTTCAAGGCGGGCGGAAATCGGCTCGGACCTGCGCATACGGGCGCGTGGGCGCATACCCGCGCGACATTGCGCGGGGAGACTGGAAGAGAGGGGGTGTCGGCGGTACCGCGGGGCGGTCAGCTCGCCGGACAGATGGCGCTGGACATGCGGCCGAGGTCGACGTGACGTCGACTCACCAAGGCGGTTCCAGTTCCAGACATGACGGCAGCGTGTCATGGCGATCTGGACACAGTCCAGCTTCGTCCGGGATGTGGACATACTTGTCTCACTGGGCGAGACAAGTATGTCCTTCGTCACATGGCGCGTCCGCGCCCTTGTCGACGCAGGTCAGACGGGGTAGGCGCCCGGCCACGGGCCGGGGGAGTCGACCCGCGGCTCCTCCTCGACCTTGGTGTCGAAGAGGGTGAAGCCCCGGCGCTGGTAGTTGGCCATGGCGTGCTCGCCGTCCTTGCTGCACGTGTGCAGCCACACCCGCCCGGTCGGCGCCAGCCCCGGCCAGCGGTCCGCGAGGTCCCAGGCACGGGCGGTGGCGTACGACAGCAGGTGGCCGCCGATCCGCCGTCCGCGGAAGTCCGGAACCAGCCCGAAATAGACGATCTCCACGACCCCGCCGTCCTGGGGCTCCAGCTCCACGTACCCGGCCGGGGTGCCCCGGTCGTACGCCACCCAGGTCTCCACGCCCGGCCGCGCCAGGTACGCGCGCCAGCGCGCGTAGCTCCAGCCGAGCCGGTCCACCCAGTGGATGTCCTGTCCCACGGACGCGTACAGGAAGCGGCTGAACTCGGGGGAGGGCACCTCGGCGCGGACGATCCGCACCTCGCCGTCGGGCGCGGCGGCGGGCAGCAGGTCGCCCGGGGCGGTCTGCTCCAGGGACCAGGTGGTCACGGGGATGTGGGTCATGCCGGAAAGGGAACCATCTCCTCCGGCGGGCTGTCGATCCACTCCGGCGCGCTGCCCGGCTACTCCAGCGAGCCGTCGATCGTGCTCAGCGGCAGGGAGAACAGCATCCGCCCCGACTGCGACCACACCTCGCCGGTCTCCTCCCACAGCGACAGCGGCAGCGACTCGGCCGACCCGCTCCAGCACAGGTACGTCCCGTCCGCGCCGCACCGGGCGGTACGGGTGCCGTCGGTGTCCTGCCGCCACAGGGAGCCGTGCCCCGCGCGCCCGTCACTCGCCCGCGCCAGGTACCAGCGGGGCCGCACGGTCCCCGGCGCGCGGTGGGCGAGCACGCCCCGCACCCCGGTCATCCGGGTCACGTACGCGGCGTCCACGGCGGCCGTGCCGTCGGCCGTGGTGGCGAGCAGCCCGGCGCGGGCCGGGTCGCCGCTGAAGGAGTAGCGCCACAGCCCGGTGGGCCGCTCGTCGTCCGCCGCGACCGGACCGCTGGCGACCAGGCTGTCCGGCGCGGTGCTGCGGTCCAGGGAGACGGCCGCGAACCGCGCCGCGTCCTCGTCGCCGGTCAGCCGGTACGAGCCCACCGCGGGCAGCACATAGCGGTCGCCGTCCGCCGCGAACCCGCCGGGGACCCGGCCGACCGCGCCCGAGTCCACGTCGGCGCGCTGGATGCGGTCGAGGTCGCAGACGTACAGCGCACGCCCGTCGTCCGCGGTGACCAGCAGCTTGTCCTCGTACCAGACCAGACCGGAGACGTCGGAGCCGAGCGCCCGGTAGTCACGTCCGCCGTCGACCGGCACGACCAGCAGCGCCCAGGTGTACGCCAGCCGGTCCGGGTCGCCCGCGTCGACGAAGGCGACCCGGGCCCGCTCGGTGCCGCCCGCCGGACGGCTCCAGCCGGAGAGGATCACCCGGTTCGCGCCCCAGCGGCCGTCCACGTCGGCGTCCCCGGAGGTGGTGACCGCACCGGCCCGCACCGCCCGGGGGTCGTCGTCGCTCCAGCAGTAGGCGCGCGTGGCCTCCGGTTCCACGGGCAGCGCCGCGCGCTCCCCGGAGCCGCACTCGTCCGCGTCCCCCAGGGTGTGGTCGGCGTCCGCGAGGACCGTGCCGACCCCGACCGGGTCCCCCATCGACGCGGTGAGCCGGTCCAGGGAGCGGCGCGGCACCAGGTCCTCGGTGAGCCGCAGCGGGCCGGTGTCGGCGGCGGAGGTGAGCGGCTCCAGGGCCCCCGGGTCGCCGGCGACCGTGGCCTGCGAGGTGCTGATCAGGGTGGCCACGGCGGTCAGCGCGAACGCGGTTCCGGCCAGCGCAGCCCGCAGCGCCCGGCCCCGCCTGCGCCTGCGGTGTCGTCCGCGATACGTCATCCGTCCTCCCGCCGTGCCAACTGCGCCTGCCGGTTCGTGCGTTGTACGAGGCGCTGATGGGGTGACCCTCAGGGATGCTACGGCAGGGGAGGGCGGCGCCGGAGGAAGACCTCGCAAATCCCCGGAACCCACGCGCGGGAGGCACCGGACCGGGTACACCCCGTCCGCGCGCTCACGCGCGTGCCGTCCGCGCGTACAGCACCGCCGGTGCCGTCGAGTGCGGCAGCAGGCCGCCGGGGTCGCCGGGCAGGCGCAGTTCGACGTGGGCGGAGTCGGAGAAGCGGTACGGCCGGTGCTCCAGGACGCCGCCCAGGTAGCGACGCACCCGGGACATCTCCGCGCGCGCCGTCACCGTGCGGGCCGGGTCGCCGAACAGGTCGGCGGCGAGTTGCGCGGCGCTGCGCCCGTCCGGGTGCCCGGCCAGCACGAACAGCAACTCGGCGTGCCGGGGGCTCAGTTCGTGGGTCCAGGTGCCCGCGCCGTCGGACACCGTCACCGACCAGCGGCGCGGCCGGGACAGGTCGAGGACCACCCGCGCCGCCGGCGACGGCTCCGGTTCGTCCACCGGCCGCAGCAGCCACCCCCCGGCCAACGGCTCCACCGCGCACGCCCCGAGCGCGGGCAGCACGCGCAGGCCGGGCGCCAACTCCCGCGGCAGCGCCACCCGGTCCGGGTACGGCATCCCCGTCACCGCCGCCGTCCAGCCGTCCCGGTCCACCACCAGCGCCCGCCCCGCGAGCCGCGCCAGCACCGGCGCCCCCACCGCCCGTAGCCGCTCCAGGGACGCCAGGTGCAGCTCCCGCAGCCGCGCCTCGGCCAGCCTGGCCACCGACGTCACCCAGGCCAGTGTGGCCGGGTGCATGGTCTCCATCGGGCCGCTCACGTCCACCACCCCGACCATCCGCCCGTCCCGCGGATCGGTGATCGGCGCCCCGGCGCACGTCCACGTCGTCTGCGACCGTACGAAGTGCTCGGCGGCGAACACCTGCACGGGCCGCCCCACCACCGCCGGGGTGCCCACGCCGTTGGTGCCGACGACGCTCTCCCGCCAGTCCGCGCCGGGCAGGAACCCCAGCGCGTCCGCCTTCCGCAGCACCGCCGGGCTGCCCTCGCGCCACAGCACCCGGCCGTCCACGTCCGCGATCACCATGATGTGGTGGGCGGCGTCCGCGACCGACACCAGCCCCTCCCGCAGCACCGGCAGCGCAGGCCGCAACGGCGACCGGGCGCGCCGCCGCCGTATCTCCGTCGCGTCCAGCAGACCCGACCGGACGTCGTGCTCGGGGTCGAGGCCGACGCGCAGCGCCCGGTCCCAGGACTCCGCGATGACCGGGCGGGGCACCAGCCGGGTGCGCCGCCCCGCCAGCGCGGCCTCCCGCACCTCGCTGAGCACCCGCGCCGCGCGCGCCGTGTCAGCGGCGGCGATTCGCTCGACGTACAACGGCGGGTGCGCCACGACAATCCTCCGGCGGTGTGTGGTTCTCCCGGTACGGACCGACCGCACAGGGGCTTTACGGACCGACGGGACAGGGTCGGTCTCATCCTGGCCGCCCGACGCGGCGGAGGGGCACAGTCCGGTCACAGACGCCACCAAGTTGCAACCCCCTGCAACCCTGGATAACAGGCGAACGGTGCTTGAAACTTGAGCAACGTCGCCCGTGCGGCGTCCGCGGCCTCCTAGGGCCTGCTGGGGCGGGGGTGGTGCCGTGTCGGCGCAGCACCACCCCCGCGCGCCGCCCGCGGCCCGCTCTCACGTCACCGGGCGCGCCCGCTCCACCAGCGCCGCCAGGTCCAGCGTGTGCGGCAGCGTCCCGAACGACGCGCCCCAGTCGCCGCCCAGCCGGGAGGCGCAGAACGCGTCGGCGACCTCCGGCGGCGCGCACCGCACCAGCAGCGCCCCCTGGAGCACCAGCGCCAGCCGCTCCACCAGCCGCCGCGCCCGCGCCTCCGCCCCCTCCAGGTCGGCGAGTCCGGTCAGCAGGTCCTTGATCGCCGCGTCCAGCCTGTGGTCCGCGCCCCGCGCCAGACCGATCTCCCGCAGGCACGCGTCCAGCGCCTCGGGCTCCCTCCGCAGCGCCCGCAGCACGTCCAGCGCCTGGATGTTGCCCGCGCCCTCCCACACCGAGTTCAGCGGCGACTCCCGCACCAGCCGCGGCAGCCCCGACTCCTCGACGTACCCGTTGCCGCCCAGGCACTCCGCGGCCTCCACCGCCACCGGCGCGCACCGCTTGGTCACCCAGAACTTGGCCGCCGGGACCGCCAGCCTGAGCAGCGCCCGGTCCTGTGCGGTGCCGCTGTCGTACGCCGCCGCCAGCCGCAGCGCCAGCGTGGTCGCCGCCTCCGACTCCAGCGCGAGGTCGGCCAGCACGTTGCGCATCAGCGGCTTGTCGGCCAGCTTCCCGCCGAACGCCTCCCGGTACGAGCAGTGGTGCACCGCCTGCGCCACCGCCTGCCGCATCAGCCCCGCCGAGCCCAGCACGCAGTCCAGGCGGGTCGCCGCGACCATCCCGATGATGGTCCGCACCCCGCGCCCCTCCGCGCCCACCCGGCGCGCCCAGGTCCCGTCGAACTCGACCTCGCCGGAGGCGTTGGACCGGTTGCCCAGCTTGTCCTTCAGCCGCTGGAGCAGGAACGTGTTGCGAGAGCCGTCCGGCAGCACCCGCGGCACCAGGAAGCAGGTGAGGCCCTCCGGCGCCCGCGCCAGCACCAGGAAGCCGTCCGACATCGGCGCCGAGCAGAACCACTTGTGCCCGGTCAGCTCGTAGGCGCCGTCCTCGGCGAGGGGCCGCGCGGCCGTCGTGTTGGCGCGGACGTCGCTGCCGCCCTGCTTCTCCGTCATGCCCATCCCGAACAGCGCCCCCGCCTTCAGGTGGGCGGGCCGCAGCTCACGGTCGTACACCGTGGACGTCAGCCGGGGTTCCCACTCGGCGGCGAGGTCCGGGTCGGCGCGCAGCGCGGGCACCGCCGCGTGGGTCATCGACAGGGGGCAGCCGTTGCCCGCCTCGACCTGCGTCCACACGACGAACGCCGCGGCCCGCCGCACGTGCCCGCCGGGACGCGCCCAGGCGGACGTCAGCCCCGCGGAGACGCCCTTGCCGAGCAGCCGGTGCCAGGACGGGTGGTACTCGACCTCGTCGATCCGCCCGCCGTACCGGTCGTGGGTGCGCAGCCTCGGCGGGTTCTCGTTCGCCAGCACCCCCCACTCCTGCGCCTGCGCCGACCCGGACGTCCGCCCGAGGGCGGACAGCTCGGCGCGGGCCTCCTCCCGGACGGCCGGGTCGAGGTGCCGCTCCACCGCCGCCACCAGCGCCCGGTCGGCGCTGTAGACGTCGTACCCGAGGAGCGGCGGGGGCTGGTTGGTCACGGTGTGGGTGGTGCGTGCCATGTCCCGCAACCTACCCCGAGGCCCGCGGAAGGCACCTGTGGACCGGTCGGCCCGCCGTTCCCGCCGGTCCGGCGGGGGTGAGGGGTGAGTGAGGGGCCGCGCGACGGATACCTTTGGGTCGTGCAGCCAGCAAGAGAACAACCCCCTGAGCGGCCCGCCGGACCCCCCGGGCGGCCCACGGGGCCCACGGACCGCCCCACCGCCCCCCTCGGAGGAGCGACCGCCCTCAGCGGGCAGCCCGCGGGGCGTCTGCACCGCGCCCGCGCGCTCTACCGGAACGTCTCCAAGCGGCGCACCGCCTGGCTGCTCCTGAAGGACACCGTCAACTCCGGCGTCGAGTACCGCATCCTCGGCCTGGCCGCCGAGGCCGCGTTCTTCACCCTGTTGTCCGTGCCGCCGCTGCTGCTCAGCCTGATCGGCCTGCTCGGCTACGTCGACGACTGGACCGGCACCGACAGCATCAGCAGCCTGGAGAACAACCTCCTGGAGGCGTCCCGCACCGTCCTGTCCGACAAGGGCGTCCGACAGATCGCGCAGCCCATCCTCGACGACGTGATGCAGGGCGGACGGCCCGACGTCATCTCCATCGGCTTCCTGTTCGCCCTGTGGTCGGGCTCCCGCGCGGTGAACGTCTTCATCGACACCATCACCGTCATGTACGGCCTCGACGGCGTCCGCGGCATCGTCAAGACCCGCCTGGTGGCGTTCGCGCTGTTCGTCGCCGCGCTGCTGATCGGCTCGATCGCGCTGCCGCTGATGGTCGCCGGGCCGGACGCCGTCGTACGGATCCTGCCCTGGTCGGCGACGCTGGTGCAGGTCCTGTACTGGCCCGTGGTCCTCGTCCTGTCCGTCGCCTTCCTCACGACCCTCTACCACGTGTCGGTGCCGGTGCGCTCACCGTGGATCGAGGACGTGCCGGGCGCCCTCGTCGCCCTCGCCATGTGGGTGCTGGGCAGCTTCCTGCTGCGCATCTACCTCACCAACACCGTCGAGGGCGCCACGATCTACGGCTCCCTCGCCGCCGCCGTCGCCGTGCTGCTGTGGATCGGCGTGTCCGCGTTCGCCGTGCTCGTCGGCGCGGCCGTCAACGCGGCCATCGACCGGGTCTGGCCCGCCGCCGCGACGGCCGCGGCCCGCGCCGCCAACGAACGCGTCCGCGAGGCGCAGGTCGCCGAGTACGTCGCCCGCGCGGCAGCCGCCCGCCAGGCCGCCGACGCCGACGACGACCCGGACGACCCCGACATGCCGTCCGAGTTCCCGGAACGCTGGTCCCGCTTCCTCCCCCCGGAGGACGTCACGGGCCGCTTCCGCACCCACGCGAAGAGCACGCCCAAGGGGGAGGGGGAGCCGGGTCCGACGGACTGACGCGGGCGCGGGAAGCGCCCGGGGGCGCGTCACGCCTTCCAGGCGCCCGCCCCCGCCGCCTCGGCCGCGAACGCGGCGAAGTCGCGCGGCTCCCGGCCCAGGACCCGGCGTACGCCGTCCGAGAGGCGGGCGTTGCGGCCGTCGAGGAGGGTCTCGAAGACGCCCACCAGGAACGCGGCCTCCTCCTCCGGCACCCCGAACCCGGCGAGCCGCTCCCCGTACTCCCGCGCGGGCACCTCCCGGTACGTCAGCCCACGCCCCGCCGCCCGGGCGACCTCCGCCACCGCCTCCCCGAACGTCAGCAGACGCGGCCCGGACACCTCGACCACCTCACCGCCGTACCGCCCGCCGTCCTCGTCCGCCAGGACGGCCACGGCCACCTCCGCGATGTCCCGCACGTCGACGAACGGCTCCGGCACCCCGCCCCCGGGGAACACCAGCCCCCCGCTCGACCGCAGTTCCTCCGCCAGCGGACCCTCGCTGAGGTTCTGCGCGAACCACGCGGCCCGTACGACGGTCACGACGGCCCCTGACGCCCGTACCGCCTCCTCCGTGGCCACCGCCTCCCGCTCGCCGCGCGCCGACAGCAGCACCAGCCGCCGCACCCCCAGCGAGACGGCCTCCCGCGCGAGCGCCCCCATCGCCTCGGTGGCCGCCGGGGCACCGACGTCCGCCGGGTGCACGAGGTACGCCGCGTCGGCGCCGCGCAGGGTCTCCGCCCAGCTCTCCGGGGCGTCCCAGTCGAACCCCCGCGTGCGGGGGGGCGCCCGCACCCGCCCCCCCGGCGCCCCCGCGGCCGCGCCGACCCCCCCCCCCCGATCGGCA
>NZ_JBEYHH010000046.1:0-46103 GCF_040635175.1 Streptomyces sp. NPDC006997 | reverse complement strand
CGAGGACGGACACCCCCCGGCGCGGCCCCGCACCACCCCCCGGCAGACAGCGCTACCCCAGCCACCCACCAAACAGCCACAGGCCGCCGCAGGCATCACGTCAGCAAGTCGTCCACCTGCGCCTCCCCCTCCCGGTACCGCCGGGCGATCTCCGCACTGCACCCGTCGGCGGTCCGCTGGAGGCGCTGGCGGCGCCGGGACACCTGCTGCTCGTACCCGACGAGCCGACCCATCGCGCTCGTCAGCTCGCCGTCCGTACGCGCGTCCAGCGCCGACAGCTCCACCTCCGCCAGCATCTCCGCCGCCAGCCGCCGGTACTCCTCGCCATACGGCGTACCGACGGTCACATGCCGCGCGGACGACCGGTACCGCGCCGGAGCGTCCGTCAGGATCTCCGGCAGCCGCTCCACCACGGACGCCGCCGCCGACGGCCCCCGCCGCGCCAGCTCCGCCCGCAGGATGTCGATCCGTCCCTGCAACAGCCGCCGCACGTAACTGAGGTCCGCCTCGTCCCGCTGCGCGTCCCGCCGCAGCGTCCGCAGCTCCGGCAGGCTCAACACGGTCAGATCCCGCTCAGGCGCCTCCCCGGGCATCCGCGGACTGTCCGTACGCTGCGCGGGCGGGCGGGCGCCAACGGCCGCCCCGCTCCCCAAAGACGTCAGCGAGACGGCAGCCCCGGGAGGCTGCCCCGTACTCGGTGTGCTCATGTGCCTCTACCGTCCCCTCGACCGGCGAATGGCAGCATCGTGCCACCCCAACTGGCCGCTATGTGACCGAGTGCCCCCGATCGGCCCCAGATGGGGGGGTACGGAGCGAAAATCAGCCCAGGGCATCATGGACCCCATGCGTGCAGTGGTTCAGCGAGTGGACGGCGCCAGCGTCGTCGTGGACGAGGAGACCGTCGGCGAGATCACCGGCGAGGGCCTGTGCGTCCTGGTCGGCGTGACCCACGACGACACCAAGGAGAAGGCGGCCCAACTGGCCCGCAAGCTCTGGACCCTACGGATCCTGCACGACGAGAAGTCCTGTAGCGACACCGACGCCCCCCTCCTCGTCATCAGCCAGTTCACGCTCTACGGCGACGCCCGCAAGGGCCGCCGCCCCACCTGGAGCGCCGCGGCCCCGGGCCCCGTCGCGGAACCCCTCGTCGACGAGGTCGTCAGCCAGCTCCGCGCCCTGGGCGCCACGGTCGCCACGGGCCGCTTCGGCGCCCGGATGCGGGTCGGCCTCACCAACGACGGCCCGTTCACGGTCGTCCTCGACCTCTGAGCGACCGCCGGGCCCTACGGCTCGACCACGACCTCCTGCGCCGCCGCCGTCGTATCGGCCAGCAACGCCGCGTCCACCGGCACGTTCCGCTTGACCAGCGCCAGCGCCACCGGCCCCAGCTCGTGGTGGCGCACGGAGGTGGTCACGAACCCGACCTTCCGCCCCTCGGCCCCCTCCGAAGCGAGCCGCAGCTCGGCCCCGTGCGGCGGCAGGTGCACCTCGCTGCCGTCGAGGTGCAGGAAGACGAGCCGCCGCGGCGGCTTGCCGAGGTTCTGCACCCGGGCGACGGTCTCCTGCCCCCGGTAGCACCCCTTCTGCAGGTGCACCGCGCTGCCGATCCACCCCAGCTCGTGCGGGATGGTCCGGTGGTCGGTCTCGAACCCGAGCCGGGGCCGGTGCTGCTCCACCCGCAGCGCCTCGTACGCGAGCAACCCGGCCGTGGGCCCGCTCTTCTCGGCGTACGCCTCAAGGTCGGCACGCGGCAGGAAGACGTCGCGCCCGTAGGACGTCTCCCGCACCACGGCCGCCTCCGGCACCTCCGCGATGGACCCGGCGGGCAGGTGCACGACGGCGAAGGCGTCGCTGCGGTCGGCGATCTCGACGCGGTAGAAGAACTTCATCGACTCCAGGTACGCCACCAGCGCGTCCACGGTCCCCGGCTCGACGTGGGCCCACACGGTCGTACCGTCGTCGACGAGGTACAGCGCGTGCTCGATGTGCCCGTGCGCGGAGAGGATCAGCGCCTCGGTGGCCTGCCCCACGGGCAGCTCGCTGACGTGCTGGGTGAGCAGCAGGTGCAGCCAGCTCAGCCGGTCGTCACCGGAGACCGCGATCACCCCGCGGTGCGACAGGTCGACGAAACCGGTGCCTTCGGCGAGGGCACGCTGTTCCCGGAACAGATCGCCGTAGTGGGCGGCGACACCTTCGTCCACACCCTCACCGGGTACGGCGCCGGGCAGGGACAGCAGAGGGCTCTTCATGCCCCCAGCCTACGACTAGGTACTTGAACGATTACCCGAACCACCCACCACCGGACCCGGCCCCGCCACCGGACCCGGCCCCGCGCCGGAGCCGCCACCCGCACCCGCGCACTCCCGGCACCGCCCGAAGATGGCGAAGTGCTTCATGTCCGTGTCGAACCCGAACGTGTCCCGCAGCTTGGCCGTGAACTCCGCCGCGACCTCGACATCCGCCTCGATCACGTTCGTGCAGTCCCGGCACACCAGGTGGATGTGGTGGTGCCGGTCGGCGAGGTGGTACGTGGGCGCCCCGTGCCCCAGGTGCGCGTGGCTGACCAGCCCCAGCTCCTCCAGCAGCTCCAGGGTCCGGTACACCGTCGAGATGTTGACCCCCGACGCCGTCTTCCGGACCTCGCCCAGGATGTCGTCGGGGGTCGCGTGCTCAAGGGTGTCGACGGCCTCGAGGACGAGTTGCCGCTGCGGCGTCAGCCGGTAGCCGCGCTGCCTGAGGTCGCTCTTCCAGTCGGTGCTCACCACACTGGAGAGTCTAGGACTACTTGAAGAAGGCGATCCCGTCGTCCGGCATGTCGCCGGGCAGGGCCTTCGCCCAGCGCTCGACGTCCTCCGGGGTGACGACCTTCTTCAGCTGGGCGGACATGTACGGCCGCAGCGCCACCTCGGGGGTCTGCTTCTCGCCGACCCACATCAGGTCGCCCTTGACGTAGCCGTACAGCCGCTTGCCGCCGCTGTAGGGACGCGCGGCCGGGGTCCGGGCCACCGCGTCCGTGACCAGGTCGATCTGCGGCTTCTGGTCGGCCAGCTCGCCGTACCAGATCTCGATGACACCGTCGTCGCGGGTCATCGTGACCTCCACCTTGCGGAGGCCGTCGATCCGCCAGAACCCGTGCTCGGACTCCAGCGGCCGCACCTTGTTGCCGTCCTGGTCGAGGACCCAGGAGTACGCGTGGTACTCCAGGAAGTCCCGGCCGTCGTGCGTGAAGGTGACCTCCTGCCCGAAGTTGCACTTCTCGGCGCCGGGGAAGTCGTGCACACCGGCACCGGCCCAGTTGCCCAGCAGGAAGGCAAGCGGGACGAGGTCCTTGTGGAGGTCGGACGGAATCTCGATCATCAGAGGAACTTCCTGGGTCTTTCCTGGACTGGACGTTGCCTGAAAACGGTCAGCGCTGGCCCTGGTAGAGCTTCTTCACGGCCAGTCCGGCGAACGCGAGCGTGGCGACGCAGACCAGGACCAGCAGGATTGAGAAGAAGATCTCCACAGGTGCTCCTCGATTGAGCGCGGTACGACAGGACAGGGGCCGGGCCCCAGCTTACGCGGCCGGACCCCGACCCTCCTTGTGAGGTACGCCCTCCCGCTCGCCTCCCCCGATAGCCGACACAGGCACCGGCGACGGCCCCGAGGACGGCGGCGGTACCGATGAGCAGGGCGGTACGCCCCCGACGCCGCCGCCGAGGTGCCCCCACGTCCCCGGCCGCCCCCGCATCCTCCGCTTCCGCTTCCGCTTCCGCCTCCGGAGCCTGTCTCTGAGGCTCTTCTTCTCTCACGTCTTCCACAACGTCCCCCCACAGAACGGGAAGCGCGTAGTCCGTGTACGCGCGCACAGGTGCCCCACAGCCGGGACCGGAGGTTGTAGCGGCGTTGACTACGATTCGGGGATGGCGAAGAAGCTCGTGATCAAGGTGACGGCCGGGGCGGACGCCCCGGAACGCTGCTCGCAGGCGTTCACGGTGGCCGCGGTGGCCGTGGCCAGCGGCGTGGACGTGTCCCTGTGGCTGACCGGGGAGTCGTCGTGGTTCGCCCTGCCGGGCCGCGCCGCGGAGTTCGACCTCCCGCACGCCGCCCCGCTCCCCGACCTGCTCGACTCCCTCCTCGCCGGGGGCCGCGTCACCCTGTGCACCCAGTGCGCGGCGCGCCGCGAGATCACGGAGAAGGACGTCATCGAGGGCGTCCGCATCGCGGGCGCGCAGGTCTTCGTCCAGGAGTCCCTGGCGGACGACACCCAGGCCCTCGTCTACTGAACCGCTGGTACGGCCCGCCCGGTACGGCCCTACCGATCCCGGCGTCTGCCGTCCAGCTCGTCCCACCACTCGTCGGACTTCGGGTCCCCGGACGGGTCGTCCCACCACCGGTCGTCCGGGCCGCGCCGGTTGGCGACCATCGCGGCGAGCGGTGGGATGACCATGGCGACCAGGCACATCGCGACGGCCGCGGGGACGGACCAGAGGCGTACGACGCCCCAGGCCAGGACGAACAGGCCCAGGCAGCAGCCCATCAGGGCGAAGTAGCGACGACGGCGCCGTGCGTACATGTCTCCAGCGTAGGTCGGCCCGCCCGGTCGGCACGCCGAAGGGCCGCACCCCAGGTGTCCCACCCGCGGGGTACGGCCCTTCCGTCTCTCGGGTCAGCGCCCGGAGACTCAGACGGCGATGGCGACCTCCGCCAGACCGCCCTTCTCGGCGACGACGACCTTGCGGTCAGCCGTGCCGCCGGGGACCAGGGCACGCACGGTCCAGGTGCCCTCGGCCGCGTAGAACCGGAACTGGCCGGTGGCGGAGGTGGGCACCTCCGCCGTGAACTCGCCGGTCGAGTCCAGCAGCCGGACGTAGCCGGTCACGGGCTCGCCGTCCCGGGTCACCTGGCCCTGGATCGTGGTCTCACCGGGCTTGATCGTCGAGGCGTCCGGGCCACCGGCCTTCGCTCCGCACATGGGTCTCTCCTCAGAGGAAGTAGGGGGTCGGTGGGTTACTTGTTGGCGCCCAGCTCGATCGGCACGCCGACGAGGGAGCCGTACTCGGTCCAGGAGCCGTCGTAGTTCTTGACGTTCTCCACGCCCAGCAGCTCGTGCAGCACGAACCAGGTCAGGGCGGAGCGCTCACCGATGCGGCAGTAGGCGATCGTGTCCTTGGAGAGGTCGACGCTCTCCTCTTCGTAGAGCTTCTTCAGCTCGTCGTCGGACTTGAACGTGCCGTCGTCGTTGGCGTTCTTCGACCACGGGATGTTGCGGGCGGACGGGACGTGGCCCGGGCGCTGCGACTGCTCCTGCGGCAGGTGGGCGGGGGCGAGCAGCTTGCCGGAGAACTCGTCGGGCGAGCGGACGTCGACCAGGTTCTGTGCGCCGATGGCGGCGACCACGTCGTCCCGGAAGGCTCGGATGGACGTGTCCTGCGGCTTGGCCTTGTAGTCGGTCGTGGGGCGCTCGGGCACCTCCTCGACCAGCTCACGGGCGTCCAGCTCCCACTTCTTGCGGCCGCCGTCGAGGAGCTTGACGTTCTGGTGGCCGTAGAGCTTGAAGTACCAGTAGGCGTACGACGCGAACCAGTTGTTGTTGCCGCCGTAGAGGACCACCAGCGTGTCGTTGGCGATGCCCTTGGCGGAGAGGAGCTTCTCGAAGCCCTCCTGGTCGATGAAGTCGCGGCGGACCGGGTCCTGGAGGTCGTCGGTCCAGTCGATCCTGATCGCGTTGCGGATGTGGTTCTTGTCGTACGCGGACGTGTCCTCGTCCACCTCGACGACCGCGATGTTCGGGTCGTCCAGGTTGTCCTGAAGCCAGTCGGCGTCTACCAGGACGTCGCTGCGGCTCATGGTGTCTCCTCCGGGGCAGTTGCGGCGGGGCGTGCCGATGCGGGTCGGTGCGAGGTGCGGGGGTGCGCAGGGCGCACGGATGCCCCTGGTACGGGGCGGGGGGAACGCGGAGGCGGCGGCCTCCGGTCAGAAGGTGCGACAGAGCATGGCGGCAACGCGGCACAGGTCTACTGCCCGCCGCTTCGTGAGGTCCGCCTGTCGTCTCATGGCCTCGATCGTAGGGACGGTCGGGCGGGCGTGTCACCGGCGTGTCGGATACTGAGACGCGATCGTCCACGATGCGGGACCGCAACGTCGTTCGGCCAGCTCCCGCACGGCTCCCGGTGTCCTGTATCCCCCGTCACATCTACGGTACGGACGTCCTCGTCTCGCCCCTCGGACAACGCTGATCAGGCCGCAGGCCGCCGGAGTCGGGCCTACCCGGCCAGCCGCACGTCGGAACCCCGCACCGTGATCAGCACGCCGTCACTCGCCGCCCGCACCTCGTCCAGCTGGATGCCGCCCGGCAGTTCGTCGATCCGCTGCTCGAAGTCGGTGATCTCCCGGATCTGGTCCTCGCCGACCTCGACGCCGCCGATGCTGGGCAGCGCCTCGGCCTTCACCCGCACGGTGTCGCCCTCCGCGGTGACCGTGCTCAGCACGGAGACGGGCTTCGGCAGCCTGGTGCCGAACGCCGTCGCCTCCACCGCGACCTTGATCCTGCCGTTGCCGCCGTCGGAGAGGCCGACGACCTTCGCCGTGATGCCGGGGGCCACCTCGGCGGGCTCGGACCTGGCGGTCTTCAGCAACTCGTCGTAGGCGATGGTCGCGGTGCCCGTGGCGGAGTGCGCGGTGGCGGAGCTGTAGTCGCCGGAGAACTCGACGCCCTTCATGTTCGCCGTGAGGTCGTCGATCCGGATCGTCGTGCCGTTCTCGCCCGCGGTCGCCTCGTAGTCCTCGATGCCCACCTCGACGTCGTCCAGCTCGCCGCCGACGACCTGGGTGAGGAAGGGGAAGCCGTGGATGGACACGTCGGGGGTGGTGGCGAGGTTCTCGGTGGTGCGGAGCTTGTCCGCGACCTCCCCCTCGGCGAAGTGCACGGCGAGCCGGTCGGCGGCCACGAAGAGGCCGCCGAGGACCACGACGACGATCAGAGTTATTCGCAGCGCGCGCATGTTCCCCATCTGGGCGGTCTTCAAGGTCGACCGCCACCGTAACCCTGCGGAGGCGGAGGTCCCCCGGATTGTCGACCAGCTGTGACAGGACGGGCCCACGGCCCGCCCCTCCCGGTCTCACCCCAGGGTGCGGCCCAGCACCCACACCACCGGTGCCGCCGCCGTCAGCGGCAGGGCCACGCCCGCGGTGAAGTGGACGAAGCGCGACGGGTAGTCGTAGCTCGCCACCCGGTGCCCGATCAGCGCGCAGGCCGCCGCGCCCACGCCCACCAAGGCGCCCTCGGCCCCGACGCCGGTCACCCCGCCGACCGCGATGCCCGCGCCCGCCGCCGCGAGCAGCGCCACGGTCACCGAGGCGACCGTCGGCATCGGCAGCGCCCGCGCGACGAGGGCGACGCCCACCGCGACGGCACCGACGGTCACCGCGTCCGCCTCGGCCGCGAGGTACCCGGCGGCGACGACCGACAGCGCGGCCGAGACGACGGTCGCCGTCAGGCCGTACATCCGCTCGTCGGGGTCGGCGTGCGAGCGGAGCTGGAGGACGAGGGAGAGCAGCAGCCACACGCCCAGCGTGCCGAGGATCGCGGCGGGCCCGTGCTCCCGGCCCACGGCGAGCAGCACCGCGTCGGCGGTCAGCGCGCCCGCGAAGGCCAGCGCGATGCCCTGCCGGGCGGGCCACATGCCGTTCAGCCGGAACCAGCCCGCGGCCGTGACGGCCTGGAGCACGACGAGCGGGACGAGCAGGGCGTACGACCCGATGGCCGCCGTACCGCCGAGCAGCAGCCCCAGCAGCGCGGTGAGCGCGGCGGGCTGGCCACCGGGTTCGATGATCGGGGACCGCCCTTCGAGGCGGGCCCGCTGGGCGTCGGTGACCCGGGAGTTCCCGGCGAGGGTGGCGGGACCGTAGCCGGGACCGGCGGGGCCCGGGTCGGCCGCCGCCGCCACGGGTGCGCGCACGGGCTGGGGTTCGGGCGCCTGATAACCGCCCTGGTACGCCTGGGGGTCCGGGTAGTTCTGAGGGTCCGGGTACGCCTGGTCGGTGACCGGTGGCAGATACGCCGTCTCGGCCGCCGCGACCGGCGGCACCGGCGGCTGCATCTGCGTCTCCCAGGTCTGCCCCTGCCACTGCTGGGTGTCCTGCCGGTCGGCGTACCCCGGCTCGTAGTACCCCTGCTGCCCGGACCAGGACGGCTGCTGGTGCTGCTGCTGGTACTGCTGCTGTTGATACTGCTGTTGCTGCTGGTACGGGTCGTGAGCCCCTTGGTAGGGCTGATGCGGCTGCTGCTGGTACGGCTGCTCACTCATCGGTGCGGTCACCCTCCTGCGAACGGCGGGAGCACCTCGACCGTGCCGCCGTCGGCCAGCCGTACGGTCTCGTGCCCGCGCGTGCCCACGGGGTCGCCGTCGATCAGGAACGAGCAGCGCGGCAGCACGCGCGTCAGCTCGCCGGGGTGTCGCTCGCGCACGGCGCCGAGCGCCTCGGCGAGCGTGGCCGCGTCGTAGCGCTCCTCGGCGATCCCGGCCGCGGCCTTCGCGGCGGCCCAGTAGCGCACCGTGACCTTTGCCATCTGGTTCCTTGAGTCAGTCGGCAGTAACGCAGTAACACGGCCAGGCTAGCCCGCCCCGCCGACGGTCCGTCCCACAGCCCAGCCGCCGATCCGGCCCAGCAACTCCTCCGTCACGGCGTGCTCGGCGTGCCCCATGCCCGCCTCCAGCCAGAGTTCCCCGTGGTCACCGGCCGCCGCGGCCAGCATGTGGGGGTGGTCGACGGGGAAGTAGCCGTCCCGGTCGCCGTGCACGACGAGCAGCGGCGTCGGCGCGATCCGCGGCACGGCCTCGACCGGCGAGAGCGGTACGGGGTCCCAGTCCCGGTGGTGGATACGGGTCCGGAAGCCGTAGCGACCCACCAGGCGCCCCGCGGGCCGGGTGACGAGCCAGTGCAGGCGCCGCATGGGCGCCGTCCCCCGGTAGTACCAGCGGGCGGGCGCGCTGACGGACACCACGGCGTCGGTGTCGTCCGGGTGCAGGGCCGCGTGCCGCAGGACGACCGACCCGCCCATGGAGAAGCCGACGGTGGCCACGCGCGCGTGCCCTAGTCCACGGGCCCAGGCGACCGCGGCGGCCAGGTCGAGCACCTCGCGGTCGCCGACGGTGGACCGCCCGCCGGACCTCCCGTGCCCCCGGAAGGAGAACGTGACGACGGCGCCGTGAGCCCGCAGCGCGCGCACCACCCGCCGGACGTGCGGCCGGTCGACGTCGCCGGTGAACCCGTGGGCGACGACGAACACGAGCTGAACGGGGCGCCGCGGGGAGTTTTCGTATACAACCCCGCCCGGATCGTATACAGCGTCGATCCGCACTCCGTCGGCGGTGTGCAGGAACGTCCGCAATCGGGTGGTTCCGTGCCGCGCGGGCGTCTCGGAGTGTGGACGAAAGCCGGACGAAGGGCTGGATCGGGCCACATGACCTGCCGGACCGTTGCTCATGTGGGCTATTCTGCTGGGCAGAGGACTCGGGCAGCGTAGCCCCCGGGTCCTTTTGTGCTTTCGGAAGCGTTGTATACGACGCGGGAAACCGCAGGTGTACGCGTGGTCGATCGCATGGCGGAACCCAGGGACGCGGGTCCGCAGCACCAGGGCGCACCAGTACGAGGCAGTGCCGCAAACGTCCTCGCAGGGACCGAGGAGGAACCAGACGTTATGGGCGAGCGAACCGTGCACGGACGACGACGACGCACCACCGACCGGGCGGGAGGAGCGCGATGAGCTCGCTGCTGCTCCTCACCAACGCCCTCCAGCCGTCGACGGAGGTGCTCCCCGCTCTCGGCCTGCTGCTGCACAACGTCCGCGTGGCTCCGGCGGAGGGGCCCGCGCTGGTCGACACCCCCGGCGCCGACGTGATCCTCATCGACGGGCGGCGCGACCTCCCGCAGGTCCGCAGCCTGTGCCAGCTGCTGCGGTCCACGGGGCCCGGCTGCCCCCTGATCCTGGTGGTGACCGAGGGCGGCCTGGCCGCCGTCACCGCGGACTGGGGCATCGACGACGTCCTCCTCGACACCGCCGGTCCGGCGGAGGTCGAGGCCAGGCTGCGGCTCGCGATGGGCCGCCAGCAGATCGTCAGCGACGACTCCCCGATGGAGATCCGCAACGGTGACCTGTCGGTGGACGAGGCGACGTACAGCGCGAAGCTGAAGGGCCGGGTCCTCGACCTGACCTTCAAGGAGTTCGAGCTGCTGAAGTACCTCGCCCAGCACCCGGGCCGGGTCTTCACGCGCGCGCAGCTCCTCCAGGAGGTCTGGGGCTACGACTACTTCGGCGGCACCCGCACCGTGGACGTGCACGTACGACGGCTGCGGGCGAAGCTCGGCCCGGAGCACGAGTCGCTGATCGGCACCGTCCGGAACGTCGGCTACCGGTTCGTCACGCCGGAGAAGGCGGACCGGGGCGCCGAGGAGGCGAAGGGCAAGACGGCCGGGACGGCACCGTCGAAGCCGGAGGAGACGGACCACGCCGCCGCGCTGGACGCGACCGAGGTGGCGGCGGAGGCGTAGGCCACCCCGCGGGCCCGGCGCGCGCGGAGCCGAGCGCCGGGCTGGGCGCGCCCCACGGAACGCGCGAGACCACACGGCGGAGCGCGCGCGTGCTCACACGTGTGACCTCACGCCGTCACGTCGCGCGATGCGCCTCCCGGAAGTGGCGTACGCCCTGCCCAGAGCGGGTCCATCCGCGTAGACTCCGCGCGTGGCCAAGGTGACTCGGGATGACGTGGCGAGACTGGCGGGGACTTCCACCGCCGTGGTCAGCTATGTCATCAACAACGGACCCCGGCCGGTCGCCCCGGCCACGCGCGAGCGTGTCCTCGCCGCCATCAAGGAGCTGGGCTACCGCCCCGACCGGGTGGCACAGGCGATGGCGTCGCGGCGCACCGACCTCATAGGCCTGATCGTGCCGGACGCGCGCCAGCCGTTCTTCGCGGAGATGGCGCACGCGGTCGAACAGGCGGCGTCCGAACGCGGCAAGATGGTGCTGGTCGGCAACAGCGACTACATCGGCGAGCGCGAGGTGCACTACCTGCGCGCCTTCCTGGGGATGCGGGTCTCCGGACTCATCCTCGTCAGCCACGCCCTCAACGACCTCGCCGCCGCCGAGATCGACGCCTGGGACGCCCGCGTGGTGCTGCTGCACGAGCGCCCCGAGGCCATGGACGACGTCGCGGTGGTCATGGACGACCTCGGCGGCGCCCAGAACGCCGTCAGCCACCTGCTGGGGCACGGCTACGACTACGTCGCCTGTGTGGGCGGCACCGCCCAGACCCCGGCCGTCGGCGACCCGGTCTCCGACCACGTCGAGGGCTGGCGGCGCGCGATGGCCGAGGCGGGCATCTCCACCGAGGGCCGCCTGTTCGAGGCGCCGTACAACCGCTACGACGCCTACCGCGTCGGCCTGGAGATCCTCTCCGGCCCGCGCCGCCCGCCCGCGGTCTTCTGCTCCACCGACGACCAGGCGATCGGCGTTCTGCGCGCGGCCCGCGAGCTGCGGATCGACGTGCCCGGGGAGCTGGCGGTGGTGGGCTTCGACGACATCAAGGAGGCGGCGCTCGCGGACCCGCCCCTGACGACGGTCGCCTCCGACCGCTCGGCGATGGCCCGCGCGGCGGTGGACCTGGTCCTGGACGACGGTCTGCGGGTGGCGGGGTCGCGTAAGGAACGGCTGAAGGTGTTCCCGTCGAAGCTGGTGCTGCGCCGCTCCTGCGGCTGCGAGTGAGGCGCTACGAGTAACCCGACCGGGCCCCTCCGGGCTCCACCACGTAGCCGCTCCGCGGCTTTATATCGGGCATACGAGGTTCTGTCGGGCTTCTCAGAGAGCACTCAGGGGACTCTCATCGACGCGCGACAAGCTCATGAACATGACCGAGAGCACGAGCCACGCGAACCCGGCACACCCGGGAACCAGCCCCGGAACGACCCCCGGCACCACCTCCGCGACCCCCGTGAACCCGGAGTGGCCGCCCCCTCCGGCGTACCAGCCCACCCCTCTCCTCACCGAGCCCGCCACCGCCCCGCCCGTCCACCGCAGGCGGCGCGTCCGCGGCCCGGTCGGCCTGCTCACCGCCGTCGCCATCGTCGCCGCGGCCATCGGCGGCGGCACGGCGTACGGCATCCAGGAGCTGACCGGCTCCGACACCACCGCCGCGAGCGGCAGCACCGGCACCAGCGTGGTGCCGTCGAGCAGCAAGGGCGACATCGCGGCGATCGCGGCGGCGGTCAGCCCGAGCATCGTCGAGATCAACGCCTCCTCCCGCAGCGGCGCGTCCACCGGCTCCGGCGTGGTCATCACCGGTGACGGCGAGATCGTCACCAACAACCACGTGGTCTCCGGCGCCGACGAGATCAAGGTGACGACCAGCGCCGGCAAGGAGTACACCGCCGAGGTCGTCGGCACCGACAGCGCCAAGGACCTCGCCCTGATCAGGCTGGCCGACGCCACCGGTCTGAAGGCGGCCTCGCTCGGCGACTCCGCCGACGTCCAGGTCGGTGACACCGTCGTGGCGATCGGCTCCCCGGAGGGCCTCACCGGCACCGTGACCAGCGGTATCGTCTCCGCCCTCGACCGCGACGTGACCGTCTCCACCGACGAGGGCCAGCAGCAGCGGCAGCCGGACGGCGGCTGGCCGTTCGAGTTCGGCGGCGAGCAGTTCAACGGCGAAACCGGCTCGTCCACGACGACGTACAAGGCGATCCAGACGGACGCGTCCCTGAACCCCGGCAACTCCGGCGGTGCGCTGATCGACATGAACGGCGACATCATCGGCATCAACTCGGCGATGTACTCCTCCGCCGGCTCGTCGTCCTCCGCCGACGCGGGCAGCGTGGGCCTCGGCTTCGCGATCCCGGTCGACACGGTGAAGGCGGACCTGAGCCAGCTGCGCTCGGGCGGCACCAACGACTGACTCCGACGACCCTGAAGAGGCACGCCATGACCAGGCAGATCGAGCACACCACCACGCCCGCGACGGCGACCGCCACCGACCCGGCCGGATACGCCCTGGCCCTGGAGGTGGCGACGGAACTGCACGCCCCCCGCACCCGGGCCCCGGAGCTGGCGCCCGCCGCATCCCGCAGGCCCGCGACCCGCCGCCGTACCCCGGCCCGCGGCTGATCCACGCCACCCCGGGCCCGCCGCCGTACCCCGCACCGCGGCTGATCCACGCCACCGCACCGCCCGGACCCGCCACCGTGCGACGCTGAGAGCAGCCCCGTTCCCCTCCAGCCACCCGAGGAAAGAGCCATGAGCCCCGCCGAAGGCGACCGCGACCCCCAGCGCATCCTCATCGTCGACGACGAGCCCGCGGTGCGCGAAGCACTCCAGCGCAGCCTCGCCTTCGAGGGCTACGACACCGAGGTCGCCGTCGACGGCGCCGACGCCCTGGAGAAGACCGCCGCCTACCGGCCCGACCTGGTCGTCCTCGACATCCAGATGCCCCGCATGGACGGCCTCACCGCCGCCCGCCGCATCCGCGGCACCGGCGACACCCTCCCCATCCTCATGCTCACCGCCCGCGACACGGTCGGCGACCGGGTGACCGGCCTGGACGCGGGAGCGGACGACTACCTCGTCAAGCCCTTCGAACTCGACGAGCTGTTCGCCCGCATCCGCGCCCTGCTGCGCCGCAGCTCCTACGCGGCGGCGGTCCCCGGCACCGACCTGGAGGACGACACCCTGGCCTTCGCGGACCTCCGCATGAACCTGGCGACGCGCGAGGTGACGCGGGGTGGCCGCCCGGTGGAGCTGACCCGCACGGAGTTCACCCTGCTGGAGATGTTCATGGCACACCCGCGCCAGGTCCTCACCCGCGAGCAGATCCTGAAGGCGGTCTGGGGCTTCGACTTCGAGCCGTCCTCCAACTCCCTGGACGTGTACGTCATGTACCTGCGCCGCAAGACGGAGGCGGGCGGCGAGCCCCGCCTCGTCCACACCGTGCGCGGCGTCGGCTACGTCCTGCGCCAGGGCGGCACCGAGTGAACCAGCTCGCCCGCCGCTTCCGCGCCCTCCCGATCCGCTCCCGCCTGGCGCTGCTGGTGGCGGCGGCGGTGGCGTTCGCGGTGGCGGCGGTGTCGGTGACGTGCTGGTTCGTGGTGCGCGGGAAGCTGTACGACGAGATCGACGACAACCTGGGCGGCGGCAACGTCCGGGTGGCCTTCGCCGAAGTCCGCCCCACCCTCCAGAACTGCAGTCAGACGCCCGACGCGCCCCGGGGCATCGGCCCGAGCGTGCGCACCTACAAGCAGCTCGTCACCTCGGACGGCAACTCCTGCGTCTTCAACGACTCGGCGGGCGCCGTGCGGATCACCGCCGCCGACGTCGAGGTCGCCTCGACGGCCGAGGGGGAGGCCCGCTTCCGGGACGGCAAGGACAGCGAGGGCAACGACGTCCGGGTGATGACCGCGCCGCTCGCCGAGGGGGTCGCCCTCCAGTTCGCGTTCCCGCTCAAGGACACCCAGTCCACCCTGAACGAACTCGCCCTGCTCCTGCTCGTCGTGTCCGGCATCGGAGTGGTCGGCGCCGGGGCCGCGGGCCTGGCGGTGGCCCGCGCGGGCCTGCGCCCCGTCGACAAGCTGACGGAGGCCGTGGAGCACGTCGCCCGCACCGAGGACCTCACCATCCGCATCCCGGTCGAGAGGGACAGCGACGACGAGGTGGCCCGCCTCTCCCACTCCTTCAACTCGATGACGTCGGCCCTGGCCAGCTCCCGCGACCTCCAGCAACAGCTCATCGCGGACGCGGGCCACGAACTGCGCACCCCGCTCACCTCCCTGCGCACCAACATCGAACTCCTCACCCGCAGCGAGGAGACCGGCCGCCCCCTCCCCGAGGCGGACCGCAAGGCCCTGCTGGCGTCGGTGAAGGCCCAGATGACGGAACTGGCGGCCCTGATAGGCGACCTCCAGGAACTGTCCCGCCCCGACACCGGCCAGCACAGCGCCGCCCGCGCCCAGGTGATCGCCTTCCACGACACGGTCGAGTCGGCCCTGCGCCGCGCCCGGCTGCGCGGCCCGGAGCTGACGATCACGGCGGACGTGCACCCCTGGTACGTCCGCGCGGAGCCGTCCGCCCTGGAGCGGGCGATCGTCAACATCCTCGACAACGCCGTGAAGTTCAGCCCCGACTCCAGCACGATCGAGGTCCACCTCACCGACGGCACCCTCACGGTCCGCGACCACGGCCCCGGCATCCCGCCGGACGAACTCCCCCACGTCTTCGACCGCTTCTGGCGCTCCCCCTCCGCCCGCGCCCTCCCCGGCTCCGGCCTCGGCCTCTCCATCGTCGCCCGCACGGTCCAGCAGGCGGGCGGCGAGGTCTCCCTGCGCCCCGCGGAGGACGGCGGCACGGTGGTGGCGGTCCGCCTGCCGGGGGCGGCGACGCCACCGCCGGAGGTCCCCCAGGGCCCCTGACCTCCGCCTCCGGCGGAGGCGTCCACAGCCCCCGGATTCCACGAGCCGCCCGGGAGCGTGCCCCCGAAGCGCTCCCCAAACCTCGGTCAAGCATCTCGGCGAGGCATCGAAACGGACTGGTCAGAGCGGATACTGGGCATGGCGGGGAACGTCCCGCCCCGACCAGACGGGGAGCGGCACGGTGAGCGGCGTGGGCGAAGGACTGGGCAAGGTCGAGGTCAGACTGCGGTGGGACCCGAGCCCCGCCGGGGAGCCGCCCCGGCACCTCGACATCATCGCCGCCACCTACACGGTGGACGACCCGCACGGCCGCCCCGCCTACGTCGTCCACTACGACAGCAGGTCACCCGACGGCACCATCAACATGAACCGGCACAGCCAGACGGGCATGGGCTTCGGTTTCGTCGAGGTGATGAGCCTGGAGTTCGACCGGCTCTCGTCGGCCTACGGCCGGGTGGTGGTCGGGGTGGCCATCCACCAGAACGGCGGCCCCCGCACGTTCGGCGACATCGCCAACGCCGGGGTGGTCGTGGCCGAGGGGTACACGCAGCTGCTGGCGGACGACTTCACGGGGGTCGCCGACGCCACGGCCGCGACGGTCGCCGAGTTCACCAGGACCGCGTCGGGGGCGTGGGAACTGCGCGAAATGGTCCGGGGCTTCGACAGCGACCCGGCGGGGTTCACGACGGACATGGGCGACGCGCGTTAGCCAGGAAGTACCCAGGGCCCACCCGGCGGCAACCTCGCCCTCCCCCACGGCGACAACAGGGAGACGACTGCCCCCTGACGCACGGGATCGGACCCCCACATGAGCGACAACGCCCCCCACACCCGCCCCCGCGGAAGGCGCACCCTCGCGACAGCGCTGCTCCCCGTCGCCGTCATCACGGCCGGAACCCTGGCCTACGGCACGGCGACCGGGAGCAGCGCGACGGCGGCCACCGCAAGGGCTTCCTGATCACCCGCTCCACGGTCAACGGCGACGTCTCGGCCGCCTCCTTCTACCTCGGCCGCCCCTGGCACGCGGGCGGCGACGCCACCCTCGACCCCCAGACCACGGTCCGCGACACCACCCTCAGCGCGGCCGTCAAGTCCACTCCCTGGACCGACATGAGCGGCTTCTCCTGGAAGGACGACCGCTTCGCCGAGTACAACAACACGGGCCCCGGCGCAGGCCCCGCCTCCACCAACCGCCCCGTCCTGACCCCGACCCAGGCAACCACCCAGGAGACGGCGGACTGGCTCGGTGACTGGACCCCTACGGTGTCCTGACCGCCGCGACGAACGCCCGCCAGCAGTCAGCCCCGAAGACCAACACCCCGGTCTCCGGGGCCTTGCTGTCGCGGACGGGGACTATGGGGAGGCCGTCGGCGACTTCGAGGCAGTTGTTGTCGCCCCCGTCGCTGTAGGTGGACTTGCGCCACACGGCGGTGCCGAGGTCGGGGGTGGGCTTCATGACCGGTGCTCCTCCAGTAGGTCCCGGATGAACGAGAGCGAGTCCGACGGCGACAGCGCCAGATCCCGGAGCCGATCGTAGGACAAACGGTGGCGCAACACGTCGTCTGGACCGTCCATCAGCAGGCCGCTGCTGTCACCCTCCGTGTAGGCGATGGCACTTCCATCTCGCTGCCAGAGCAGGGTCAGTGACCCCTTCCCCATGAGGTCGTGAATCCCTGCGGCGAACGGCAGCACCTGAACGGTGACGTTCGGCCACTGCGCGACGGCCTCGACATGCAGCAACTGACCAGCCCAGACCTCCGCGCGGGCGGAGACACGACGGAACGCCAACTCGTCCACCACGAAACGCACGCTGGGCGCAGGGTCCTTCCGCAGCAGAAGCTGCCGACCCAAGCGCGCGGCCACCTGTTCCTCCACCGCCTCGGCGTCCTGAGGTGTTGTCTGGGGATCAGACAACACCTCGCGGGCGAACTCCTCGGTCTGCAACAGACCGGGCACGTTCGGCGCGTACTTGTGCATGATCCGCGCCGTCGCCTCCAGCCGCATGAAGTCCTGGTACTTGACCTTGAAGGCGTCGTGCCGCGCGACTTTCCAGTGGCTGACCAGCAGGTCATCGCACCCGTAGTAGCTGTCCAGGTCCTCCATGACCCGCACCTTGGACAGCCGCTCACCGGACTCCAGACGACTCAGGTAACTCTTGTCGTACCCGGTCTCCTCGGCCAACTGCCCCAGGGACTTGCCCGCCTTCTCCCGCAGGAACCTGAGCGTCCGCCCCAACACGGCCCGCCCTCCGTCAACCGCTGCCCCCATGTCACCCCTCTCCGTTGCCTGGCGCCCCAGACAACCCCGAACCTCTTCCGCAGCGTACGCCGCTCCTGTGACGATCGGGACACGAACGGTAATCACCGCTCGTCAACCCTCCCCTGCTTCCACCCAGGAGACCGCCATGCCCGCCCGCACCCCCAGACTCCGCGAGACCCTGCTCCTCCTGCTCGCCCGGATGCTCTTCCCCGCCCGGGGCAGCCACCGAGCGGTCCGACAGCACCCCCCGTCACCCCACACCCCGGCACCTCCGCCACCCACCCGTCACCACCCCCACCACTCCGACGGCGCCTTCTGGTACGACACCCCGCTGGTACGCCCGTACCTCCGCGGCCACGACATGGAGGTCTCCGCGTGACGAACGACCTTCGCCTCCTCCCCTGGACCACCCCCGAGGGCAAGCCCTGCTACCTGAGCGCCGACGGCCCCGGCAGCCTGCTCTCCCGTCTCGCGGACGACGTGGAGGAGGCCCAGCTCGCCTCGGGGGAGCAGGTGTTGGCGGGCTCCAGGGCCGTCCTCGCCGACGCCAGGGCCGGAGAGCGGGCCGTCCGCTTCGCGCTCACCAGGACCGCGGAGTCACTGGAGGACGTCCTGCGGATCGCCGTCAGCCGGGGTGGCCGTATCCCCGGCGGGTGATGCCGAACGGCGGCACGGGCAACGGAAGGCGGGGCCCCGGGAAGAAGATCCCGGAGCCCCGCCCGAAAGCCGCCGCCGTCCTACCGCACGACGGTGATCCGGTCGGCAGCCGGAGGAGCGATCGGTGCCGTCGGCGAGGAGTTCGCCTTCAGGTACTGCTCCAGGGCCGTCAGGTCGTCCGCGCCGACGAGTTCGTCGCCGCCCTGGCCGAGCGTGGGGAAGCCGTCGCCGCCGCCCGCGAGGAAGCTGTTGGTGGCGACGCGGTAGGTGGCCGTCAGGTCGATCGGGCTGCCGTTGAGGCGGATCGAGTCGGTGACGACCCGGTCGGCGCCGGTCTTCGTCAGGTCCAGCGTGTACGTCAGGCCGGACGACACCTGAAGAACCTTCGGGGACGCCGCGTTCGCACCGCTGACCTGCTCCTTCAGGACCTGCACCACCTGCTCGCCGGTGAAGTCCTGGAGGTTGACGGTGTTGGCGAACGGCTGGACCGTGAAGCCCTCCGCGTACGTCACCACGCCGTCGCCCTCAGCACCCTTGGCCGCGTAGGTCAGGGGCGCCCGGATGCCGCCGGGGTTCATCAGGGCGAGGTCGGTCTCCGGGTCCAGCTCCTTGCCGTACGCGAACTGCGCGTCGGCGATGAGGTCGCCGAGCGGGGACTCGGTGCCGGAGTTGGCGATGTCGGCGGAGACGTACCCGATGGCACGGTTGCCGATCGGGGCGGCCAGCGTGTTCCACTTGCCGATCAGCTCGGTCATGTCGGGCGCCTTGGTGACGTCCCGGCTGACCACGTGGTTCGCGGACTTCACGGCCGTACGGGCGATGTCACCCGTCCACCGGTCGTACGTCAGCGTCGTGTCGGTGTAGAGGCGGCCGAACGACGCGGCCGAGGTGACCGTGCGCGGGTTGCCCGCCGGGTCGGGGATGGTGCAGGCGTACGCCGCGTGCGTGTGACCGGTGACCAGCGCGTCCACCTGCGGGGTGACGTTCTTGGCGATGTCGACGATCGGGCCGGAGATGCCGTCGCCCGCGCCGGGGGAGTCGCAGTCGTAGTTGTACGCCGCCGAGGCCGGGAAGCCGCCCTCGTGGATCAGCGCGACGATCGACTTCACGCCCTTCCGCTGGAGCACCTTGGCGTACTTGTTGATCGTCTCGACCTCGTCCTTGAAGGTGAGGCCCTTGACGCCGTCGGCGGAGACGATGTTCGGGGTGCCCTCCAGGGTCACGCCGATGAAGCCGACCTTGACGCCCTTCTGCTTCCACACCCAGTACGGCTTGAGGATCGGCTTGCCGGTCTTCTCGTCCAGGACGTTCGCCGCGAGGTACGGGAAGTCGGCACCCGCGAAGCCCTCGTCGGTGTAGCAGCCCTCGGTCGGGTGGCAGCCGCCGTTCTGGAGGCGGCCCAGTTCCCGGGCGCCCTCGTCGAACTCGTGGTTGCCGACGCTGGTGACGTCCAGCTCCAGCTTGTTCAGCGCCTCGATGGTGGGCTCGTCGTGGAAGAGGCCCGAGATCAGCGGGGAGGCGCCGACCATGTCGCCACCGGCGGCGGTGATGGAGTACCTGTTGCCCTGCCGGGCCTGGCGCAGGTGGGTGGCCAGGTACTCGACACCGCCCGCGTCGACGGTCCGGGTCGTGCCGTCCTCGTTCAGGTGGGTGACGCGGCCGGAGGAGCCGGCCGGGGGCTCCAGGTTGCCGTGCAGGTCGTTGAAGGACAGCAGTTGGACGTCCTGGTAGCGGCGCGACGTCTCCTTGCCGGGCTTGCCCTTCTCACCGGCGGACGCGGTCGACGGCAGAGCGGCCGCCAGCGCGCCGACGGTCGCGATACTCGCCGCCGCTGTGAGAAGCCGGTAGGTACGGCTTCTCCGGCGCCGACGCGGCTGGGATGTGGTGGCTGGCATACGCCCCCCTGTGGGTCCTGTGAGGCATTGGGCTGATCGCCCGCAGCCTAGAGTCAACGCGCGTAGCGCGACAGGGGGCACATGGTTACATCCTGGTTTCCCTTTGCCCCCTCCTCCCGACCCCGTCCCTTTACCCTCGTGGCATGACCAGCGACGACATCGCGCGGCCCGGCCACTCCCGCGCCATCCACTCCCTCCCCGCGCTCACCCCGGAGCAGACCGACGCCGTACTCGCCCTGCTCACGGAGGCCGCCCGCAGCGACGGCCAGCAGGCGGTGTCCGAACAGGGCCGACTGGCACTGCGCGGCGGCCCGCGCGAGGGCGTGTCCCACTTCCTGCTCACCACCAACGGCGGCGAACTCGTCGGCTACGCCCAACTTGAGGACACCGACCCGGTGGAGGCGCCCGCCGCCGAACTGGTCATCCACCCCTCCCACCGGGGCAAGGGCCACGGCCGCGCCCTCGGCTCCGCCCTCCTCGCCGCCTCCGGCAAACGGCTGCGGGTGTGGGCCCACGGCGGCCACTCCGCCGCCCGGCACCTGGCGCAGGTCCTCGGCCTCACCCTCTTCCGCGAACTACGCCAGCTGAGGCGCCCGTTGTCCGACCTCGACCTCCCCGACCCGGTCCTGCCCGCCGACGTGACGGTACGGACCTTCGTCCCCGGCGCGGACGACACGGCGTGGCTCGCCGTGAACGCCGCCGCCTTCGCCCACCACCCGGAACAGGGCTCCCTCACCCCACGCGACCTCGACGACCGCATGGCCGAGCCGTGGTTCGACCCTGCGGGCTTCTTCCTCGCCTTCCGCGGCGACGCCCTCGTCGGCTTCCACTGGACCAAGGTGCACGCCGAAGAGCGACTCGGCGAGGTCTACGTCCTCGGCGTCGCACCCGGCGCGCAGGGGGGCGGCCTCGGCAAGTCCCTCACCACGATCGGGCTACGCCATCTGGCGGCGCGGGGGTTGCCCACGGCGATGCTGTACGTCGACGCGGACAACACGGCGGCGGTAGCGGTCTACGAACGCCTCGGCTTCACCACGTACGAGACGGACCTGATGTACCGCACGGAGACGTGACGTCGCTGGCGGTGGGTGCGCGCGACGGGGTACCCGGCGTAGCCGCTGACGCCGGGCCGCGCCAGCGGCACGACTGCCCGCGGCTGGGACAGGTGCGACGACGGCCCGCGGTCGCCGTACGACGGAAGGGGACGTGTCGGGGGGTGTCCGCCCGCAGTGGTTCGCGCGGAGAACCCCGTACACCCCCGAACCCACAGGGCGCGCGGTTCCGAGGACGGACACCCCCCGGCGCGGCCCCGCACCACCCCCCGGCAGACAGCGCCACGCACGCCACCCACCGGAGCCGAGCAGGCCGCCGCAGGCACCCCCCGCCCACCCCCGGGAGCCGCCCCCCGCTATCTCGCACGTCATGTCGCCGTAACCGTCGATTCAGATGACCTTGCGACGCTCACCCAATGACGCCCGCCGTGCCAGAGCCTCCGGCGCCCCCCAAGGGCCCCGCGGAGAACGAAGCCGCCGTGCTTCCGCTCCCGCCCGCACGTTCCGACGCGCCCGAGAACCCCTGGGCGCGGAAGAATGGCTCCATGAGCCAGCAGAACGCCCAGGCACCGGTCCAGGCCCAGCACACCCAGCCCTCCGTGGGCTCCATCGCCGCCCACCGCGCCCGCACGGTGGCCGGCTCCGTCTCCGACCTGGAGCCCGACCTCGACGGCGACCTCGACGCCTACGAGGACACCCAGGCGGCCAGCGGCGCGACCCCCCTCCCCGCCAACCGCTTCCTCGACCGCGAACGCAGCTGGCTCGCGTTCAACGAACGCGTCCTGGAACTCGCCGAGGACCCCGACACCCCCCTCCTCGAGCGTGCCAACTTCCTCGCGATCTTCGCCAGCAACCTGGACGAGTTCTTCATGGTCCGCGTCGCGGGCCTGAAGCGCCGCATCGCCACCGGCGTAGCCACCCGCTCCGCCTCCGGCCTCCAGCCCCGCGAGGTCCTGGAGATGATCTGGGCGCGCTCCCGCGAACTCATGGCCCGGCACGCCGCCTGCTTCCACGAGGACGTCGCCCCGGCCCTCGCCGAGGAGGGCATCCACCTGGTCCGCTGGACGGAGCTGACGGAGAAGGAACAGGCCCGCCTGTTCACCCTCTTCAAGCACCAGATCTTCCCCGTCCTCACCCCCCTCGCCGTCGACCCGGCCCACCCCTTCCCGTACATCTCCGGCCTCTCCCTCAACCTGGCCGTCGTCGTACGCAACCCGGTCAACGGCAACCGCCACTTCGCCCGCGTGAAGGTCCCCCCGCTGCTCTCCCGCTTCCTGGAGGCGTCCCCCGGCCGCTACGTCCCCCTGGAGGACGTCATCGCGGCCCCGGCCCACCTCGAAGAGCTGTTCCCCGGCATGGAGGTCCTGGAGCACCACGCGTTCCGCGTCACCCGCAACGAGGACCTCGAAGTGGAGGAGGACGACGCCGAGAACCTCCTCCAGGCCCTGGAGAAGGAACTCATGCGGCGCCGCTTCGGCCCGCCCGTCCGCCTGGAGGTGGAGGAGTCCATCGACCGCGAGGTCCTGGACCTCCTCGTCCGCGAGCTGAAGGTCAGCGAGGCGGAGGTGTACCCCCTCCCCGGCCCGCTCGACCTCACCGGCCTCTTCCGCGTCCACGGCCTGGACCGCCCGGAGCTGAAGTACCGCAAGTTCATCGCGGGCACCCACCGCGACCTCGCGGAGGTGGAGTCGTCCTCACCGCCCGACATCTTCGCCGCGCTCCGCACGCGTGACGTCCTCCTCCACCACCCGTACGACAGCTTCTCCACATCCGTACAAGCGTTCCTCGAACAGGCGGCCGAAGACCCGGACGTCCTCGCGATCAAGCAGACGCTCTACCGCACCTCCGGCGACTCCCCCATAGTCACCGCCCTCATCGACGCCGCCGAGGCGGGCAAGCAGGTCCTCGTCCTCGTCGAGATCAAGGCCCGCTTCGACGAACACGCCAACATCAAGTGGGCCCGCAAACTCGAAGAGGCGGGCTGCCACGTCGTCTACGGCCTGGTGGGCCTCAAGACGCACTGCAAGCTCTCCCTCGTGGTCCGCCAGGAGGGCGACACCCTCCGCCGCTACAGCCACGTCGGCACGGGCAACTACCACCCCAAGACCGCCCGCCTCTACGAGGACCTCGGCCTGCTCACCGCGGACCCCCAGGTCGGCGCGGACCTCTCCGACCTGTTCAACCGCCTCTCGGGCTACTCCCGCCGCGAGACGTACCGCCGTCTCCTGGTCGCCCCGAAGTCCCTGCGCGACGGCCTAGTCTCCCGCATCGACAAGGAGGCCCAGCACCACCGCGCCGGACGCCCCGCCTACGTCCGTATCAAGGTCAACTCGATGGTCGACGAGGCCGTCATCGACGCGCTCTACCGCGCGTCGCAGGCGGGCGTCCCCGTGGACGTGTGGGTGCGCGGCATATGCGCGGTACGGCCGGGAGTCCCCGGCCTGTCGGAAAACATACGGGTGCGTTCGGTCCTCGGCCGCTTCCTGGAGCACTCCCGGGTCTTCGCCTTCGGCAACGGCGGCGAACCCGAGGTGTGGCTCGGCAGCGCCGACATGATGCACCGCAACCTAGACCGCCGTATCGAAGCCCTGGTCCGGGTCGTCGACCCGGCCCACCGGGCCGCGCTGAACCGGCTCCTGGAGACCGGCATGTCGGACTCCACCGCCTCCTGGCACCTGGGCCCGGACGGCGAGTGGACCCGGCACGCGACCGACGCGGACGGCCGCCCCCTGCGAAACGTCCAGGAGATGCTCATAGACGCCCGGAGGCGCCGGCGTGGCACAGCAACACCTTGACCCGACGGACCCCGTGGCCGCCACGGCGACGGGGGAGGCCCTCGCGGGCTACCTCCGCGCCCAGGCCACGGAGTTCCTCCGAGCCCTGCGCCAGCACCGCGAGACCGGCGCGGGCGGAAACGGCTCGGCGGAGTCCGTCGAGGCCGCGCGGGCCCTGCGCCGCTCGGCCCGCCGTATCAGCGGCAGCCTGCACACGTTCCGCACGCTGCTCGACCCCGACTGGTCCGAGGGGATGCGCCCCGAACTGGCCTGGCTCTCCGGCACCCTGGCCCTGGAACACGCCTACGCGGCCCGCCTGGACCGCCTGCTGACCGCCCTGCACCGCCTCTCGGGCTCCCCGGCACTCCCGACCCAGCCCACACCCCCCAGCACCACCAAGGGCACCACCGCGAACACCACCACAGGCACCACCACCAACCTCACCGTCGGCGCGGCCAAGGCAGGCGCCCTGCTGGACCGCCAGCTCACCCTCGCCCGCACCCGCGCCCACTCCGCCGCCCTCCAGGCCCTCGGCTCCTCCCGCTTCCACGCCGTGGCCGACAAGGTCGCCGTCCTGGCCAGCGAGGTCCCGCTCACCCCCACCGCCGCCACCACCGACCTCCAGCCCCTGGCGGCGGCGGCCGAGGAGCGCCTCACGGACGCGGTCTCGGCGCTCCCCCTGCTCACGGCGGGCCACCCGTACAACGCGACGGCCCTGGTCCACGGCCTCTCCCCGGACCCGGCCCCGCACCCCCAGGACGCCCCCTGGCACCAGGTCCGCCTCCTGCTGCGCCTGCACCGCTACGCCCGCGAGGTCATCGACGGCGCCGAGGCCGCCGTGAACGTCCGGCTGCTCGCCGCGGGCCAGGCCCTCAACCGCCACCGGGACGCCGCGGAGGCGTCGGCGGCGGCAGCGTCGGCGGCCCGCACCCCCCGCATCGCCCCCGCGACGGCATACGCTCTGGGTGTCCTGCACGCGGACCAGCGCCACGAGGTCGAGGCGGCGAGGTTCGCGTTCCACCAGTCATGGCAGAAACAAAGGGTCACCACCCCATGACCACCACCCCGCCAGATCCCCCCACTCCCCCTCCCCCACCCCCCGTCCCCCTCCAGGCAGCAGGCTGCGTCCTCTGGCGCCACTCCCCCCGGCACCCCGCCGAACTGGAGGTCTGCCTGGTCCACAGGCCGAAGTACGACGACTGGTCCCACCCGAAGGGCAAGCTCAAGCCGGAGGAGGAGCACCTCCCGGCGGCCCTGCGGGAGGTGGTGGAGGAGACCGGCTACGACGCGACCCCGGGCCGCGAACTGGCCACCCACCACTACCTGGTGGACGGCCACCCCAAGGAGGTCCGCTACTGGGCGGCCGAGGCGCGCACCGGCACCTTCACGCCGACCGACGAGGTGGACCGCATCCTCTGGCTCCCCCTGGACGAGGCCCGCACCCGCCTCACCCAGCCCCGCGACCGCACTCTCCTGGACGACCTCCTGACGTCCCTGACCACCCCCGAGCCCCCCTGACACGCACCGCGCTCACTCCCCCACCCCGAGATGCCCCTCGGCATCAGTCCGCGCCAGACTCCGCGCCCGGCGCGCGGGCCCCCGCCACCCGCAGGAGCACCGAGCCACACAGAACGGCCCCTGCTCGACGGTGGTCGTACGGTGCCCGGACGGCTCCCGCGTGGTCATGGACTGATCCTGCTGCGTCACACGGGAACGCTACCCACGCCGGGTGAACACCACGTATGCCTCCCCGAGCCTCCCGCCGCGCCCCCGCCCACGCGTGACGGCCCCAGTGACCCGTCGTTAACGGGAACGACGGGCCCGTGACGGACGTACCGGCTGGGGGTTGGACGACGATGGCGGAACGGCAGCGGCAGCACGGCAGGGCGGACGGAACCCTGGTCGTGGCCGCCCTCATGGCGGGCCTGTGGACCACGGCGACCGCCTGCTCGGGCGGGGCCGCCGCGGAGGACGCCAAGGCCACCACCCCCCTGGACACCCTGCGCCAGGCCGCGGACACACTCCGCGAGGCGGGCACGTCCCGCACCCGCACGTCGATGGAGATGGCGACGGGCGGCACCCGGGTCACGATCAGCGGCACGGGCGTCTACGACTTCGCGCACCAACGCGGCCGACTGAGGGTCGTGCTCCCCCAGGACCCCGCGGGCCGCGCCGCCGACCACCCCATCACCGAGCTGCTCTCGCCGGGCGCGCTGTTCATGAAGAACCGCGGCGCGGGCGTCCCGTCCGACAAGTGGGTACGGATCGACACGGCCACGATCTCGGACGGCAACCTGGTGACGGGCGGCGCCACGGACCCGTACACGGCGGCCGAGGTACTACGCGGCGCGCGGCAGGCGAAGTACGCCGGTACGACGACCGCCCCCGACGGCACCCGGCTCACCCACTACCGCGGCACGGCGGACCTCACCCAGGCGGCGAAGGCGGCCTCCCCCGCCACCAGACCCTCCCTCGCGGCGGCGGCGAAGGGATTCGCCTCGGCGCGGGTCCCGTTCGACGCCTTCCTGGACGACAGGGGCCGCATCCGCAAGCTGGAACACCGCTTCAGTTTCGTCAACGGCCGGGAGCGCTCCCCCGTCTCCGTTACCTCCACCACACTGCTCTACGACTTCGGCGCCCCGGCGCACGTGGAGCTGCCCCCCGACAAGGACATCTACGCAGGCAGGATCGCCGAAGACTGACCGACAACGACCCGAGGCAGACGGCACACCCACCCCACAACCGCCCAGCCGTGGGGCCAGAACTAGCCCGTCCGTGCCATGCGCGTTGTGTAGGCCACTCCCTACTCTAGGAAGTCGATGACGGCAGAGAAGAGGTGAGCACGTGGCTCCGGTCGGCGGTACGGCAGTTCAGGACCACGTGGCACTCGCCGAGATCGAACTGTGCGGAGAGCTGATCATCGCGGCCTCGGCGGCGGAGGACCGCCTGAGCCTGGAGAGCATCGACGAGGTCCTGAGAGTCGCGGAGGAACGCGAGAACCGCGCGTAACCGCCCCGCCCTCAGGTCCGCAGCAGCCGAGCGATGGCCTTGGTCGCCTCCTCCACCTTGGCGTCGACCTCACCCCCGCCCTTGACGGCGGCATCGGCGACACAGTGCCGAAGGTGCTCCTCAAGGAGTTGCAGGGCGAAGGACTGCAGGGCCTTGGTGGAGGCGGACACCTGCGTCAGTATGTCGATGCAGTACACATCCTCGTCGACCATCCGCTGAAGCCCCCGGATCTGCCCCTCGATCCGCCGCAGCCGCTTCAGGTGTTCGTCCTTCTGCTTGTGGTACCCGTGAACGCCCCGATCATGATCGGTAACGACCTCGATCGCCTCGCCCGCACCGGTCTCGGTGGTCGCCATAACGCCTCCATGCACATACCCCAACCGGGTATATCGTAACGAACTTTCCTGGGTAGGGACCCGGTGGTCGCACCCCGCGCCGGATCCACCTCACCGCCCCCGTGCCGACAAGTCTGCTTTATGGGCGACACTGGAGGACGGCCCGTTAGCCGTGGCCGAATGTTGCACCTAGCATCAGCCTGACCGGAACCGAAGCACTTAGAGGACCCCACGTGCGCTTTCGTCTGACCCCCAGGGAGACGAGCTTCTACGACATGTTCGCCGCGTCCGCGGACAACATCGTCACGGGCTCGAAGCTCCTGATGGAACTGCTCGGGGCGGACACGTCTGCCCGAGCCGAGATCGCAGAGCGTATGCGGGCCGCGGAACACGCAGGCGACGACGCCACGCACGCGATCTTCCACCAGCTGAACTCCTCCTTCATCACGCCCTTCGACCGCGAGGACATCTACTCCCTCGCCTCGTCCCTCGACGACATCATGGACTTCATGGAGGAGGCCGTCGACCTGGTCGTCCTCTACAACGTCGAGGAACTCCCCAAGGGCGTCGAGCAGCAGATCGAGGTGCTGGCCCGCGCGGCGGAACTGACCGCCGAGGCGATGCCCAACCTCCGCACGATGGACAACCTGACCGAGTACTGGATCGAGGTCAACCGCCTGGAGAACCAGGCCGACCAGATCCACCGCAAGCTCCTCGCCCACCTCTTCAACGGCAAGTACGACGCCATCGAGGTGCTCAAGCTCAAGCAGATCGTCGACGTCCTCGAAGAGGCCGCCGACGCCTTCGAACACGTGGCGAACACGGTGGAGACCATCGCCGTCAAGGAGTCCTGACCCGTCCATGGACACCTTCGCCCTGGTCGTGACCATCATGGTCGCGCTCTTCTTCACGTACACCAACGGTTTCCACGACTCGGCGAACGCGATCGCCACCTCCGTCTCGACCCGGGCGCTCACCCCGCGGGCCGCCCTGGCCATGGCCGCGGTGATGAACCTCGCGGGTGCCTTCCTGGGCAGCGGAGTGGCGAAAACCGTCAGCGAGGGCCTGATCGAGACGCCCGAGGGCTCCACGGGCATGGGCATCCTCTTCGCCGCCCTCACCGGCGCGATCACCTGGAACCTGATCACCTGGTACTTCGGCCTGCCGTCCTCCTCCTCCCACGCCCTCTTCGGCGGCATGGTGGGCGCGGCGCTCGCGGGCGGCACCCAGGTCTACTGGCACGGCGTCTTCGAGAAGATCGTCATCCCCATGTTCGTCTCCCCGGTCGTCGGCCTGCTGGTCGGCTACCTGGTGATGACCGCCATCATGTGGATCTTCCGCCGCACCAACCCGCACAAGGCCAAGCGCGGCTTCCGCATCGCCCAGACCGTCTCGGCCGCCGGCATGGCCCTCGGCCACGGCCTCCAGGACGCCCAGAAGACGATGGGCATCGTGGTCATGGCCCTGGTCATCGCCGACGTCGAGGACTACGGCGACCCGATCCCCGTCTGGGTCAAGATCGCCTGCGCGGTCATGCTCTCCCTCGGCACGTACGCGGGCGGCTGGCGCATCATGCGCACCCTGGGCCGCAAGATCATCGAACTGGACCCCCCACAGGGCTTCGCCGCCGAGACCACCGGCGCGTCGATCATGTTCACCACGGCGTTCCTCTTCAAGGCGCCGATCTCCACGACCCACGTCATCACGTCCGCGATCATGGGCGTCGGCGCGACGAAGCGCATCAACGCCGTGCGGTGGGGTGTCGCGAAGAACATCGTCCTCGGCTGGTTCATCACGATGCCCGCAGCAGCGGTCGTAGCCGCAGGCTCCTACGGCGTCATCAACCTGGCCTTCCTCTAACCCCCGCCACCTCGGACTACCCAGGGTCGGGTGCGCAACCCGGCGCTGGCAGGGTGCCTCCCCCCAGCAGCACGACTGCCCGCAGCCTAGGCGGCAGGCGACTGCCCGCACCCAGGACGACAGACGACGGCCCGCACCAGGACGGCAGACGACTACCCGCACCCAGACCGCGTGTGGGGGCGACGAGCCGCAGTCGCCGTACTAGGGAAGGGGACGTGTCGGGGGGTGTCCGCCCGCAGTGGTTCGCGCGGAAAACCCCGTACACCCCCGAACCCACAGCCCGCGCGGTTCCGAGGACGGACACCCCCCGGCGCGGCCCCGCACCACCCCCCGGCAGACAGCGCTACCCCAGCCACCCACCGGACAACAACAGGCCGCCGCAGGCATCACCGCACGAACCAGAAAAGGCGGACCCGCCCCCCGGGAGCCAGGGGACGGGTCCTTTGCGTCCTCACGGTGGCACCGCCATGCAGCACCGCGAGGGGTATACGGAGGCTCGACGAGCCGCCCGACTCAGCCGAAGCGCCCGGAGATGTAGTCCTCCGTGGCCTGCACCGACGGGTTGGAGAAGATCCGCTCCGTGTCGTCGATCTCGATCAGCTTCCCCGGCTGCCCCACAGCCGCCAGGTTGAAGAACGCCGTCCGGTCCGACACCCGCGCCGCCTGCTGCATGTTGTGCGTCACGATCACGATGGTGAACCGCTCCTTCAGCTCACCGATCAGGTCCTCGATCGCCAGCGTCGAGATCGGGTCGAGGGCCGAGCACGGCTCGTCCATCAGCAGAACCTTCGGCTCCACGGCGATCGCCCGAGCGATGCACAGCCGCTGCTGCTGCCCACCGGACAGCCCGGACCCGGGCTTGTTCAGCCGGTCCTTGACCTCGTTCCACAGGTTCGCGCCCCGGAGCGACTTCTCCACGACGTCGTCCAGCTCGGCCTTCCGGTACGACCCGTTCAGCTTCAGCCCGGCCGCCACGTTGTCGTACACCGACATGGTCGGGAACGGGTTCGGCCGCTGGAACACCATGCCGACCTCACGCCGCACGGCGACGGGGTCGATCCCGGCGCCGTACAGGTTCTCGTCGTCGAGCATGACCTTGCCCTCGACGCGCCCGCCCGGCGTCACCTCATGCATCCGGTTCAGGGTCCGCAGGAAGGTCGACTTCCCACACCCGGACGGCCCGATGAAGGCGGTCACGGACCGCGGCTCGACGGTCATCGAGATGTCCTCGATGGCCAGGAAGGACCCGTAGTACGCGTTCAGGCCGCTGACATCAATGCGCTTGGCCATTTCGAATCACTGCTTCTTTCACACAGGGGGAGTCTGGTCGCTGATGGCCGCGTCAGCGACCGGTCTTCGGCGCCTTCCAGCGGGCGATACCGCGAGCCGCCAGGTTGAGGATCATGATGAAGGCGATGAGCGTCAGTGCCGCCGCCCAGGCACGGTCGTACGCCGCACCGGAGCCACCGCTGTTGGCGAACTGCAGGTAGATGTAGACCGGCAGCGAACCCTGCGGATCGGAGAACGGGTTGGTGTTGATGAAGTTGGTCACCCACACCAGCAGCAGCACAGGCGCCGTCTCACCGGCGATCCGCGCGATGGCGAGCATCACACCGGTGGTGATGCCACCGATCGACGTCGGTACGACGACCTTCAGGATGGTCCGCCACTTCGGCACACCCAGCGCCAGCGACGCCTCACGCAGCTCGTTGGGAACGAGCTTGAGCATCTCCTCGGTGGACCGCACGACCACCGGCAGCATCAGGATCGTCAGCGCCATGGACCCGGCGAACCCGGAGTAGCCCATGTCCAGGATGATGATCCACAGGCTCAGGATGAACAGACCGGCGACGATCGACGGGATACCGGTCATGACGTCCACGAAGAACGTCACGGCCTTGGCGAGCTTCCCCCGCCCGTACTCCACCAGGTAGATCGCGGTCAGCACACCGATCGGCACGGAGATCAGCGTCGCGAGCCCGACCTGCTCCAGGGTGCCCAGCATGGCGTGGTAGATGCCGCCACCCGGCTCCGTGTCGGAGACGAGCCCCATGGAATGGGTCAGGAAGTACCCGTCGAGGACCTTCACACCCCGCTTGACGGTCTCGTACACCAGCGACGCCAGCGGAATCACGGCGATCACGAACGCCACCCAGATCGCACTGGTGGCGACGCGGTCCTTGGCCTGACGGCGCCCCTCGACGCGCGCGGCGATGACGAACGTCCCGACGACGAAGAGCAGCGCGGCGATCAACGCCCACTGGATGCTGCTCTCCAGCCCGGCCACGGCGCTGATGCCGAGCCCGAGGGCGACGGACCCGACGGCGGCGGCCCACGGGAACCACTTGGGCAGCCGGGCGCCGTGCAGCCCGCTCGGGCGCTTGCCGGACGTGGACACGGATGCGTGGCTCATGCGTTGGCCCCCGAGAATTCCTTGCGGCGGGCGATGATCAGCCGGGCCGTACCGTTGACCAGCAGGGTGATCACGAACAGCACCAGACCGGACGCGATCAGCGCGTCCCGGCCGTTCTCGGTGGCCTCGTTGAACTTGCTGGCGATGTTCTGCGCGAACGTGCCGCCGCCCGGGTCGAGCAGGCTGGCGTTGATGTCGAAGCTCGGCGACAGCACCATGGCGACGGCCATGGTCTCGCCGAGGGCGCGGCCGAGGCCGAGCATCGAGGCGGAGATGACGCCGGAGCGCCCGAACGGCAGCACGCTCATCCGGATGACCTCCCACCGCGTGGCACCGAGGGCCAGCGCGGCCTCCTCGTGCATCTGCGGGACCTGCTTGAACACCTCACGGCTCACGTTGGTGATGATCGGCAGGATCATGATCGCGAGCAGGATGCCGACGGTGAACAGCGACCGCGGAGCGCCTCCGCTCCAGTCGAGGACGCCGGTCCAGCCGAGGTAGTCGTCGAGCCAGCCGTACAGGCCCTGGAGGTTCGGCACCAGGACAAGGATGCCCCAGAGGCCGTAGACGATGGACGGTACGGCGGCGAGCAGGTCGATCACGTACGCGATGGGACCGGCGAGCTTGCGCGGGGCGTAGTGGGTGATGAACAGCGCGATGCCGACGGCGACCGGGACGGCGAGGGCCATCGCGATGACCGACGAGACGACCGTGCCGAAGGCGAGGACGGCGATGCCGAAGACCGGCGGGTCGCCGGTGGGGTTCCACTCGAAGGTGGTGAAGAAGTTGCCCTCGTCCTTGCTGATCGCGTGGGCGGCACGCAGGCTGAGGAACAGGGCGATGGCCGCCATGATCACCAGCAGGAAGATGCCCGAGCCACGCGAGAGGCCGAGGAAGACCCGGTCACCGGGGCGGGTGGCGCCGCGGGCGGCGCGCTTCCGCTCGGTCGGGGAAGGCTGTGACGTGGGAGGAGGAGCAGTGCTCTGTGTCGATATGTCCATCAGGATTCTCCGGTCTGCGGAGCCGTCGCAGCGTTGACGACGGCCCAGAAGCGGAGCCGCTACCGGTCGGCGGCGGCTCCTGGCGGCGGTGCACCGGACGGTGCGGCCCGCTCCGGTGGGAGGCGGGCCGCACACTCAGGTCAGCTCAGGCCCGAGATGGTCTCGCGGACCTTGGTGATGATCTCGTCGGGGATCGGGGCGTAGCCCGCCTCGGCGAGCAGCTCCTGGCCGCCCTCGGAGGCGATGTAGTTGAGGAAGGACTTGGTGGCGGGCAGGGTGTCGGCCTTGTTGCCCTTGTCGCAGACGATCTCGTACGTGACGAGGACCAGCGGGTAGGCGCCGTCGGCGGACGGCGTGTAGTCCAGCTCCAGCGCCATGTCCTTGCCGGTGCCGACGACCTTGGCGGCGCCGATGGCCGCGGTGGCGTTCTCGACGGTGGCGTCGACCGGCTCGGCGGCCTCGGTCTTCACGCTGACGGTGTTGATGCCGTCAGCGGCGTACGACAGCTCGAAGTACGAGATGGAGCCGGAGGTCTGCTTCACCTGCTGGGCCAGGCCGGAGGAGCCCTGCGCGGACTGGCCGCCCTTGGCCTCCCACGTCTTGGCGGGCTCGTACTTCCAGTCGTCCGGAGCGGCGGCCTGGAGGTACTTGGTGAAGTTGTCCGTGGTGCCGGACTCGTCGGAGCGGTGGTAGGCCTGGATCTTCAGGTCGGGAAGCTCGGCGTCGGGGTTGAGCTTCTTGATCGCCTCGTCGTTCCAGTTGGTGATCTTGCTGTCGAAGATCTGCGCCAGGGTGGGCGCGTCCAGCACCAGCTTGTCCACGCCGGGGACGTTGTAGCCGACCGCGATCGGACCGCCGACCATCGGCAGGTCGATGGCCTGACCGTCGGTGCAGACCTTCTTCGACTCCTCGACCTCCTCCGGCTTCAGCGCCGAGTCGGAACCGGCGAACGCCGTCTGACCCTGGAGGAAGGCCGTGATGCCCGCACCCGAACCGGTGGGGTTGTAGTTGAGCTGCACACCCTTACAGGCGGCGGCGTACTGCTTGATCCAGGCGTCGATCGCGTTCTTCTGCGCGGAGGAGCCGGAGGCCTGGAGCTGCCCCGAGGCGTCGTCGCACTTGATGTCGCCGGCGGCGGCGGTGGTGGCGGAACCGTCCCCGCCGCTGCTGTCGCCCGTGTCGTCGGAGCCGCACGCCGTGAGGGCCAGGGCGCTGGAGACGGCGAGAGCGCCGAGGACGAGGGCCCGCCGGTTCTTGCGCTGAAGCTTCACTTTCGGGAGTTCCTTCCAGAAGCCGCCGGCCTGAACGGCGGCGTGCGTTGTATTGAGTGAGCCGGAACCGCCGTACCCGGGCGCGTCCGTCATCAGGTAAGGCCGAAATTAGGCAGATCAGGTGAAGCCACCTATGGCCGTAAGTGAACGGAGGGTGAACCCCTGCGGTCGGTGCGGTTAGGTCACGGAATGCTCACGGCAAGAACACGCAGAGATCCCAGGAGGCTCACGGCAAGGTGACGAACCAGGACCCACCACCACAACACCAATCTCCCTTAAGCACCAAAAGGGACACTCCGAGAAAGTTACCCCACGGGAACCCGGCAGCCGGGGAACCCGTCTGCCACCACGGAGGGGGTCACACGAGCAGGCCCAGCGCGCACACTGAGCCCACACACCGCGGACCGCGTGGGGGACAGGGGGGCACATGGAACGCCGTACGTTCGTCGGCGGCACGGCAGCCGCGGTAGTGACGGCGTCCACCGCCTGTAGCTCCCCACACGATCCGCGGCGCCCCCCACACCCCGCACCCCCGCGCACCCCCACCGAAGCGACCAGCACCCCCACACCCGCCACGGGCGAAGCCACCGGCGCCCCCACCACCTGGTCGTCCCTGGCCGAGAACCTGGACGGCCCCCTGGTCCGCCCGCCCGACCCGGCCTGGCCCACGGCCCGCCAGCTCTACAACACCCGCTTCGACACCCTCACCCCCGCCGCGGTCGTCTACGCCGACCACGCCGAGGACATCCGTACGGCGCTGTCCTACGCCCGCGCCCACGACCTCCGCGTGGCGGTCCGCAACGGCGGCCACTCCTACGCGGGCCGGTCGTCCGGAAACGGCCGCCTGGTGATCGACGTCTCCCGGCTGAACGACGTCCGGGCCTCCGGCACCACGGCCGTGGTGGGCGCGGGCGCCAAGCTGATCGACGTCTACCGCGCCCTCGCCGCGAAAGGCGCCACGGTCCCCGCGGGCTCCTGTCCGACGGTCGGCATATCCGGACTGACGCTGGGCGGCGGCCACGGCGTGGTCTCCCGCGCCTACGGCCTGACCTGCGACAGCCTCACCGGCGCCACCCTGGTCACCGCCGACGGCGAGCAGCTCACCGTGGACGCCACCGAGCACGCCGACCTGTTCTGGGCGCTGCGCGGCGCGGGCAACGGCACCTTCGGCGTCGTCACGGAGCTGCGCTTCCGCACCCACCCGGCACCGCAGGCCGTGTCGGCGTACCTGAGCTGGCCCTGGTCACGGGCGGCGGCGGTGACGGCGGCCTGGCAGGAGTGGGGCCCGGACCAGCCCGACGAGATCTGGTCGGCCCTGAACCTGGACAACACCGAGGGCGGCACCCCGACGGTCTCCGTCACGGCCTTCTCCCTCGGCACCTACGGCGAACTCCAGAACGCGGTGGACCGCCTGGCCGACCGCATAGGCGCCTCCGCCTCCGACGTCGCCCTGCGGCGCCGCTCATACCGGGAGTCGATGGAGGTGTACGCGGGCTGCGCGTCCTTCACCCGCGACGCCGAGTGCCACCTCCCCGGCAGCACGCCCGGCCGCTCCCCGGAGGGCGCGCTGGCCCGTGAGACGTACGCGGCCCGCTCGGACTTCTTCGACCGCGCGATCCCGACCGCGGGCGTCCAGGCCCTGCTGGCCCAGCTCACCGCGGTCCGGGGCGGCAAGGGCAGCGTCGCGCTCACGGCCCTCGGCGGCGCGGTCAACCGGGTCTCCCCCACGGCCACGGCGTTCGTCCACCGCGGCTCCCGGATGCTGGCCCAGTACATCGCGGCCTGGCAGCCCGACACGTCCGACCGGGCGGCCCAGACCTGGCTGTCGGAGGCGCACACCGCGATGCGCCCGTACGCGTCCGGGTCGGCGTACCAGAACTACACGGACCCGACCCTGAGGAACTGGCGTGAGGCGTACTACGGCGAGGCGGCCCCCCGCCTGTCGAGACTGAAGCGCGCCTACGACCCCACGGGCTTCTTCAGGCACCCCCAGTCCCTCTGAACGGAACCGGTCACCCCCCGGAGAACCCGGCCCCACTCCTCAGGCGGCGAGATCCCGCTCCTCAGGCACCTCGACCGACCGCTCCCCCCGAGCCCCGGGAACCCCGGCGCCACGCCCCGAGCCCGACCCCTCCCCGGACCCGGCTCTCCGCCGGATCAGCCACCCGGCCCGCCCCGACCGCTCCACCGCCCGGGTGACCGGCGTCAGCAGCGCCATGGCGAGGGGCGACAGCAGCAGCGCGACCGCGGTCCCCAGCGCGAACCCGCCCACGACGTCGGTCGGGTAGTGCACGCCCATGTAGATCCGGCAGAAGCCCTCCGCCAGCGCCAGCCCGAGCCCGACGAGCCCGAACCGCCGGTTGGCGACGAACAGCGCGACGGCCAGGGCCATGGTGATGGTGGCGTGGTCGCTCACGAAGGAGTAGTCGTTCTTCCCCGCGACGAGCACCTCAAGGCCCTCGTGCGTGCGGAAGGGCCGGGGCCGTTCCACGAACCCGCGGATCGGTACGTTGACGAGGACGGCGATGGCGGCGGCCAGCGGTGCCCAGGCGAGCGCGGCCACGGAGACCGCGGCCTCCTCCCCGCTCGCGGCCCGCCGCCGTACGCGCCACCAGCACCCCAGCACCAGCAGCACCATGGCGAACAGCAGCCCGAACTCACCGACGAACTCCATCACCTGGTCGAACCAGTGCGGAGCGTCCTTGGCCAGGCCGTTGATGTCGTAGAGCAATTCGACGTCGGGGTTCGACCCGGATTGCGCGAGTCCAGCCATGAGTACAGCGGCCCCTTCGTCTTCGTACGGCACGTTCTCGTGGTGCCCCCGTACAGGAACGCACGGCCCCCCTCAGTACGTTCCACATTCCACTGAATGATCACTCAGACGTTACCGAAGAGAGACTCATCACCGCAGCTCAGGGGTGTGCCTCACACTCGGTTCACACCGTTTCGGACACCCTCTCAGATCGCCGAGGGCAACGCTTTCGCGCCATCTTCGGTGACCCGGGTGGCCCCGAAGTAGTCCGGGGTGTCGACCGGGTCGAACCGGATCACCGCGCCGGGCCGCGGCGCGTCGATCATGTACCCGCCACCCACGTAGATCCCCACGTGCCGAATGGCCCGCGAATCCGTCAGATCATCAGAGAAGAACACCAGGTCCCCCGGCAGCAACTCCTGCCGCGAGGGGTGCGGCCCGGCGTTGTACTGGTCGTTGGCGACGCGCGGCAACTCGATCCCCACGCTCGCGTACGCCGCCTTCGTCAGCCCCGAGCAGTCGAACCGTCCGCCCTGGTCAGCGGTACCGTTGCCGCCCCACAGATAGAGCGTGCCGAGCTTCTTCTGCGCGTAGTGGATGGCCCCGGCGGCCTGCTCGGACGGGTCCACCCGCCCCACGGGCGCGGCGAAGCTGACCTCCAGGTCGGTGATGACCTTCACGTAGTTCTGCGTCTCCCGGTACGGCGGCACGCCCCCGTACTTGATGACGGCGTACGCCCCCGCGTTGTAGGCGGCGAGCATGTTCTTCGTCTGGTCGCCGGGCACGTCCTTGACGTACTTGGCGAGCGAGCAGTCGTAGGACGCGGCCGACGGAATCGCGTCATTCGGGTCCCAGACGTCCCGGTCGCCGTCCCCGTCGCCGTCGAGGCCGTGGGTGGCCCAGGTGCCCGGGATGAACTGCGCTATCCCCTGCGCGGCGGCCTGGCTCTGCGCCCGCGGGTTGAACCCGCTCTCCTGGTACAGCTGCGCGGCGAGCAGCGCGGGGTTGATGGCGGGGCAGAGGTTCCCCCACTTCTGCACGAGGTCCTGGTACGCGGCGGGCACCGCACCCTTGGCCAACGACTTCCCGGCCCCGCCCGCCCCGTTCACGAGGTTCCCGGCGACCACGTACACCCCGACGACGAGCAGCATCACGAAGCTCAGCCCGGCGCCGAGCGCGACCCCACCGGCCACCCACCATTTCCGCACGCCTCAACCCTCCCCCATCCGGCGCCCTTTCAATGCCCCTTCGCCCGAACGCACGAACCCGGCGATCCAGTGGGACACTCTCCTCCGAGGCACGCGAGCGGGCAAACCCCGACCGCCAACCCACTGAACGAACGTCAGAAACGTGCGCAAACTGCAAAAGTGACTCAACGACGGAACCACACCACAGGTTCCGCATCGACTTCGTTGCCCGGCGTCACCGGCCGTGATACACAGAGTGACCCTACGAGGTTTTCGTACGAAACTCGCCAACCAATGACGTCAAGTCGACATACGACGGCGACAATGTCGGCGAGAATGAGTCTGACCTCTGCGCACCGCAGGGGACTGCGGAACTACCCAACAGGGGCGGTGACTTACATGCTCTTTGCGGCCGATAAGGGAGACATCAACACCATCATCGGCGGGATCGCTCCCGACTGGGGCCCCTTCGGCAGCCTGGGCACCGAGGCCAAGGTGATGATCGAGGTGGTCATGGCGGTCGCCATCCTGATCTGCCTCGGCATCGCCATCTGGGGCGCCGCCAAACAGCGCATCGGGGCGACCGCGCTGCGCGACACGTTCAGCGCGGAACAGGGCAAGGGCCTGATCATCGCCGGGCTCACCGGGGTCTTCATCATCGGCTCCCTCGGCACGCTCTTCACCATCGTGTACGGCATGGCCGTGTAACCCGGCCCCCGGGCACGCCCGGTCCCCTCCACCCACCCGCCCGTCGTGCCCACCGGCTGAGGTTGCGTCTCCCTGATGTCGAGTCACCACACCGCGCCCGCGCGGCCACCAGCACGGCTACCGTCGTACTACTACGCGTTCCGGTACGAGATGTTTCCGCACGACGTCGAGGGGGCGTTCACGGCATGAGTCTCGGGGACGAGCACGGGGCCTCCGGCGACTACGGCGGCTCGGGCCAGACGCGTACCCGCCTCCCGGGCGCCTCCGGCGACAGCTACGGCGGCGCCCGCCGCGGCGGCCGCTCCTCCTCCCGGAGCCTGGTCACCGTCGTCGGCGTCATCGTCCTCCTCATCGCCGCCCTCGCCTTCGCGAACCGCGGAGGGGACGACTCACCACCCCCCGGGAAGAACGACACGGCAGGCGCCCAGGCCGCCCCCACAGCGCCCACCGGCGAAGACCCGGTCCAGACAACGTCGGGCGGCATCCCCAACGGCTTCCCCCAGACAGAGCAGGGGGCGCAGAGCGCGGCGGCCAACTATGCGGTGGTGCTGGGCTCGACCGGCATGTTCAAGACGGGAAACCGCCACACCATCGTCGACACCCTCTACACGGCGGAGGCGGCAGCCCGGTTGAAGGGCCCGATGGACCGGGCGTACACCGCTGACTTCCTCGCCAAGATCGGACTTGACGCCGGCGGCAACCCTCCCGAAGGCAGCACGTTCGTCTCGCGTGTGACCCCCGTGGGCACGACGGTGCGGGAGTACAGCGACAGCAGCGCCAAGGTCGAGGTCTGGTACATGGGGCTCATCGGCATGTCAGGGGAGCGTTCGACCGATCCGGTCACTTCGACGTGGCAGACCTGGACGTTCGCATTGCAGTGGTCCGAGAACGACTGGAAGATCGTCACGGACTCCCAGAAGGATGGCCCGGCACCGGTCCCCGGTGATGAAAGGGCGGCGACCTCCGACGAGATCAGCAAGGCCATCAAGGAGTACGGAGGGTTCACTTATGCCCGGTAACCCGCACCGTGTGCTCAAGCTCGCCGGAGCAGTGGCGGCCGTCCAGACGTCCCTGGTGCTGCTGGCCACCCGCGCCGTCGGCGCGCCCACCCCCACCCCGACACCGACGCCGACCAACCACTCGTGCGACCACATCATCGGCGAGGCCAAGAAGTACTGCGAACTCGACAACGGCGACGCGGGCTCCACCCAGACGCCCCCCGGGGACCCCACCAGTGCCCTCGACCCCCTCTCCTCCCTGGCCAAGGGCTGCGCCGACGCCGCCTCCTGGACCGTCGACAAGCTCAGCGAAGCCGTCACCGAGACGGCGAACGTCGACTTCACCAACCCCAGGTTCCTCCAGCAGTACGCCGTCGTCTTCGCCGCGTCCACGATCCTCACCCTCCTCCTCTGGCTCCTCGCCGTAGCCAAGCGAGCCGTCCGCGGCGTCCCCCTCACCACCGCCATCGGCGAAGCCGTCGGCTTCCTCTGGCTCACCGTCCTCGCCTCCGCCTTCACCCCCCTGGTCCTCTACACGGTCGTCTCCGCGACGGACGGCGTCTCCGAGGTCCTCGCCAAGACCACCGGCGACCAGACGGACACCTTCTTCGGCAACTTCTCCGGCGCCCTCGCCAAGGGCGAGAACATCGGCGGCGGCCCCATCATGCTGATGGTCGTCTCCCTGGTCTCCATCCTCGCCGCCGGCGTCCTCTGGCTGGAGCTGGTCATCCGCGCCGCCCTGCTCTACGTAGGCGCCCTCCTCGGCACCGTCGTCTACGCGGGCCTCGTCGACAAGAACCTGTGGAGCCACGTCCGCCGCTGGGCGGGCATCATGATCGCGGTCATCCTGGTCAAGCCGGTCATCGTCATCGTCCTGGGCCTCGCGGGCGCCCTCTCCGCCGACGACGGCCCGGACGCCTTCTCCGCCGTCGTCTCCGGCCTCGCGATCATCCTGCTCGCCATCTTCGCCTCGGCGATGATCTACCGCTTCGTCCCCGGCTTCGGCGACGAGATCGCGCACTCCCGCAACAACCGCATCATGCAGGGCGCCGAAGGCAAGGCCGCCGCCGTCATCAGCTCCCCGGCGACCCTCGTCGCCCAGGGCATCAAGACGCACAGCTCCCGAGCCGACAGCAACGGCGGCGCCCAGCAGTCCAGCACCCCCCGCCCGTCCAACCCGGCCTCCGGCGGCGTCGCCGCCCACAGCGCCCGCACCTCGACCGGTGGCAGCGGAACTGTCCCCTCCGCCGCACCTGCCCCGCGCTCCGCGAGCCCCGCCAGCGCGGTCAACACCCCGCACGCCAGCAACACCCGCAACAGCAGTACCAACCGCACGGGAGGTGAAGGGCGTTGACGGCTGATTCCCACGCGGCCCATGTGTCCCATCCGGTCACGCCCCGCCGTACCTATCTGATCGGCCGCGCCCGGCCGAACGCGATCATCGGCCGCAACCGCGAGACCGGCGAGATCGCGCTGATCATCCTGGGCGCGTTCCTCGGCATGATGTGCGGGCTCCTCGTCCCGGTGCTCTCCCTCCGGATCGTCCTGCTGATGGGCTTCCCGATGGTCGCCCTCGCCGCGGTGTACGTGCCGTACAAGCAGCGCACGTTCTACAAGTGGTTCGAGATCAACCGCAGCTACAAGCGCACCGTCCGCCGCGGCGCCGCCTACCGCTCCGGCGTCGTCGAGGCGGGCACCCGGCTCGACGGCCGCGAGGTCGAGGTCGGCCCGCCCCCGGGCATCGGCCGCATCAGCTGGCTCGCCGCCCCCTTCGGCCCCGACGAGATCGCCGTACTGCTGCACGCGGACCGCAAGACCGTCACCGCCGCCATCGAGATCGAGGGCCCCGGCGTCGGTCTGCGCGACAGCGAGGACCAGGAGGCCCTGGTCGACCGCTTCGGCACCCTCCTCAAGCACGTGGCCAACGGCGACGGCTTCGTCACCCGCCTCCAGATGCTCGCCCGCACCCTCCCCGCCGACCCCGACGCCCACGCCAAGGACGTCGCCGTCCGCGGCGACGAACGCGCCCCCGCCTGGCTCCAGCAGTCCTACGACCAGCTCCAGTCGATGGTGTCGACGAGCAGCGAACAGCACCGCGCCTACCTCGTCGCCTGTATGCACTACACCCGCGAGCTCGCCGCCGAAGCGCAGGCCATGGCCCGCGCCGCCCGCACCCACGGCGGCAAGGTGGACCGGGACGCGGGCCTCGCCATCGTCATGGCGCGCGAGCTGACCGACATCTGCTCCCGCCTCCAGGAAGCCGACATCCGCGTCCGCCAGCCCCTCGGCCAGGGCCGCCTCGCCTCCCTGATCCACTCCATGTACGACCCGGACCACCCCATCGACCACATCCAGGCGATGACGCAGCGCAACGCCTGGCCCGCCGAGCTGGACGCCATGGAGCCCACCTACCTCCAGGCCAAGACCCGCGAGTCGTCCACCCGCGCGCCCTGGTGCCACGCCACGGCGTGGGTGAAGGAATGGCCCCTGACCCCCGTCGGCGTCAACTTCCTCGCCCCGCTCCTGGTCCACACCCCGGACGTCATCCGCACCGTCGCCGTCACCATGGACCTCGAACCCACCGAGGTCGCCATCGAACGGATGCTCACCGAGAAGACGAACGACGAGGCCGAGGCGTCCCGCGCCGCCAAGATGAACCGCACCGTCGACCCGCGCGACATCGCCGCCCACAACCGCCTCGACCAGCGCGGCGAGGACCTCGCCAGCGGCGCCGCGGGCGTCAACCTGGTCGGGTACATCACCGTCTCCTCCCGCTCCCCCGAGGCCCTCGCCCGCGACAAGCGGACGATAAGGGCGTCAGCGGGCAAGTCGTACCTCAAGCTCGAATGGTGCGACCGTGAGCACCACCGCGCCTTCGTCAACACTCTCCCGTTCGCCACCGGAATCCGAAGGTAGGGGCTGATGCGCTGATGCGGGACCCGTTGTCCGTGGTGACGGACGCCTTCACGTCCTTCCTCTTCGGCAAGGTCGAGACCACCCGCCCCCCGGTCCGCACCTCCACCGGCCAGGCCCAGGCGGTCTACCTCCCCACCGCCGCCCCCGGCCTCGGCGACTCCGGCGTCATCGTCGGCCGCGAGGTGTACTCCGGCAAGGGCTACATCTACGACCCCTTCCAGCTGTACGGCCAACAGCTCCCGGCCCCGCACTGGCTGGTCCTGGGCGAGTCCGGCAACGGCAAGTCCGCCCTGGAGAAGACCTACGTCCTGCGCCAACTGCGCTTCCGCGACCGCCAGGTCGTCGTCCTGGACGCCCAGGGCGAGGACGGCGTCGGCGAGTGGAACCTCATCGCCCACGAGCTGGGGATCACCCCCATCCGCCTGGACCCGATGGCCGCCCTCGACCACGGCCTGCGCCTCAACCCCCTCGACCCGGCCATCACCACCACCGGCCAGCTCGCGCTCCTGCGCACGATCATCGAGGTGGCGATGGGCCACGGCCTCGACGAACGCTCCGGCTTCGCCCTCAAGGTCGCCCACGCCTACGTCAACGAGACCATCGTCGAACGCCAGCCGGTCCTCACCGACATCGTCGAACAGCTACGGCACCCCGAGCCGGAGTCCGCCGAGTCGATGAACGTCGCCATAGACGACGTACGCGCCTGGGGCCTGGACGTCGCCCTCGTCCTGGACCGCCTCGTCGACGGCGACCTGCGCGGCATGTTCGACGGCCCCACCACGGTCGGCATCGACCTGGACGCGCCCCTGATCGTCTTCGACCTCTCCCACATCGACCGCAACTCCATCGCCATGCCCATCCTGATGGCGATCGTGGGCGTGTGGCTGGAGCACACCTGGATCCGCCCGGACCGCAAGAAGCGCATCTTCCTGGTCGAGGAAGCCTGGCACATCATCAGCAGCCCGTTCGTCGCGCAGCTCTTCCAGCGCCTGCTGAAGTTCGGCCGCCGCCTCGGCCTGTCCTTCGTCGCCGTCGTCCACCACCTCTCCGACGTCGTCGACGGCGCGGCGGCGCGGGAAGCCGCGGCCATCCTCAAGATGGCCTCCACCCGGACGATCTACGCCCAGAAGGCCGACGAGGCCCGAGCCACCGGCCGCGTCCTGGGTCTGCCCCGCTGGGCCGTGGAGATCATCCCGTCCCTCACCCCCGGTATCGCCGTCTGGGACGTCAACGGCAACGTCCAGGTCGTCAAACACCTGGTCACCGAGACCGAACGCCCCCTCGTCTTCACCGACCGCGCGATGACGGAGTCCTCCGCCGACCTCCTCGACGACGACGCCCTGCGCGCCGCCGAACTGGAAGCCGAGGAACGGGCGGCGGCCTTCGTGGAACAGCACCTGGGCGACTCGGAATCGACGGTGGCGTAAGCAAGCACCAGCAGAGACTTCCGGAGGGGGAAGCGTGCGACCGGACGACCACCAGGAGCAACGACGGGCTGCACAGGGAGGCATCCCGGACGGCCTGCTGATCGGCATACTCGGTTTCCTCCTGGGGATGACCCTGCTGGCCTGGTCCGCGACCGGCCTGGCCGCCTGGTTCGCCCACGGCGCCTGGCCGGACGGCGTCACCTTCACCCGCACCCCCCTGGCCATGCGCGCCCTCGTCACCGAACCCCACGACGTCCCCGGCGCCTGGCCCGACACCCCACCCGCCCAGCTCTCCGGCTACGGCCTCTTCTGGGGCCTGTTCATCGGCCAGCTGATGATCCTTTTCGTCCTCACCATGTTCGCCATGGGTACGGTGGCCCGCTGGCGAGCGGTCCGAGCGAGACGCAGACTCATCCCGGAACCACCGAAGCAGACATACGAGGTTCCGCCCCCGAGAGCAGAACACCCGACGCCGACCCCACAACCGGCCACCCCGGAGCCCGCTGCCAGCGCCCAACCCGTCCCCGTCTGGGAACCGCACCGCCCGGAAGCCGGGGTCCACTACGCCCCCAGGGAAGCCCGCCAGGCCACCGCCACCCAGACCATCACGGACGCGGACGGCCCCGCACTCGTCGTCACCTCGAACCCGGCCCTCTGGCAGGGGACGAAGGACGCCAGGGCCAAACTGGGCCCGGTCCACCTCTATGACCCCGCCCACCGCTGCGACACCCCGGCACGCCTCCACTGGTCCCCCACGGCGGGCTGCGAGGACAAGCCGACGGCCAAGGAGCGGGCCACCGCCCTCCTCGCCCCCGTCCGCCCCACGGCGAAGCTCGACCAGCCCCTGGCCGACACCGCGGAGACCCTCCTCCGCAGCTACCTCCACGCCGCCGCCCTGGACAACCGCACGATCCGTCATGTCCACCGCTGGTCCCAGGGCACCCAGATCCAGGAGGCGGTGCGCATCCTGCGTACCCACCCCAAGGCCGCCCCCGGCGCCGCGGGCGAACTGGAGGCCGCCCTCACCTCCCACCCGGAACGCCGGGACATGGCCCACGAGCTGACGACCCGTGCCCTGTCCGCCCTCTCCACGGTCAACGTCCGCGAGTCCTGCACACCCAACCGAACTGATGCCCTCGCCCTGGATTCCTTCGTCAACGAAGGGGGCACGCTCTATGTGGTCGGCGAATCCATCGAGGACCCCAGGACGAACCCCGGCGCGATGCCCCTCCTGACGGCCCTCGTCTCCAGCGTGGTCGAGCACGGCCGGCGCATGGCCGCACGGTCATCCTCCGGTCGGCTCGACCCACCATTCACCCTCGTCCTGGACGACATCGCGGCGGTGGCCCCCCTCCCGGCCCTCCCCGCCGTCCTGTCCACCGGCACCGACCACGGCCTCCCCACCCTGGCCCTCCTCCGCTCCCGGGAACAGGCCCGCTCCCGCTGGCCCCACGACGACCTGTCAGTGCTCTGACGGCCCCTCTCCGCCGTCACCCCGCTCCCACACGAACTCCAACTCGGAGGACCCACCACTGCCTTCCAACGGCACGGTCACCCCACTGGCCCGGAACCCCACCTTCCGATAGAGCCCCTGAGCCCGCACGTTCTCCTCGTGCACGATCAACCGCACCCGCTCGAGCCCGATCCCCCAGGCCCACTCCACCCCGGCCCGAAACAGCTCCTCCGCGACCCCGAGCCCTCGCCATTCGGGCCGCACGAACACCCCCACGACATGCCTCTGCCGCCGCTCCACGGGAAACCCGGCCCAGTCGGTGCTCCCGGCCTCCTCCACGATGACGGTGAGCGAGCCACCCCACTCTCCACCGGGCCCTTCAGCGATGAACTGCCGCGCCCCGGAGTCAGCTTCCCCCGCCCCCCGCTGAGCCCGCTCCCGCCAGAAGGACTCAGGCCTCGCCAGAGCCTCCTCATAGGTCTCCATGAAGGCGAGGTGCGCGATGGGATCCCGCAACGCCTCAAGCCGCAGCTGCTTCACGGCCCGCCACTCACCGGCACGCACGGCTCGAACCAGACATATCTCGGGATTCATGCGGGCCACTGTAAACGCAGAAAGCCCCGCATCCGAAGATGCGGGGCTTCCCCAAAAATTGTTCGGCGGCGTCCTACTCTCCCACAGGGTCCCCCCTGCAGTACCAT